>NZ_CP037922.1:0-305937 GCF_004355185.1 Hymenobacter radiodurans | reverse complement strand
CGTGGGGCGCATCGGGAATCACCTTCTGCATCACGCGCTTGATCTTGCTTAGCTCGTTCATTAGGTTCACCTTGTTGTGCAGGCGCCCGGCCGTATCGATAATCACTACATCGGCTTGCATCTCCACGCCTTTCTGCACCGCATCGTAAGCTACAGAAGCAGGGTCGGTGTTCATGCCATGCGAAATCACGGGTACACCCACACGCTGTCCCCACACAATAAGCTGATCCACGGCGGCGGCACGGAAGGTATCAGCAGCTCCCAACACCACTTTTTTCCCTGCTGAATGAAAGCGATGCGCTAGCTTACCAATAGTCGTAGTCTTGCCCACCCCGTTCACACCAACTACCATAATCACAAAGGGCCCCGAGTAGGCACCCGTATCAGGACGGTCGAGAACGGCGCTGCCGGAGTTGTTTTCGGAAAGCAACTCAGCAATTTCTTCACGCAGAATACGGTCAAGCTCGCTGGTACTCACAAACTTGTCGCGAGCCACGCGGTCTTCGATGCGCTTGATAACCTTCACCGTAGTGTCGATGCCTACGTCGGCGTGCACTAGCACCCCTTCTAGGTCGTCGAGTACTTCCTCGTCTACCTTGCTTTTACCAACAACAGCTTTGCTGAGCTGATCGAAGAAGCTGGTTTTAGACTTTTCCAGCCCTTTGTCCAGCGACTCCTGCTGCTCTTTGCTTTCTTTATCCTTTTTGAAAAAGTCGAAAAGTCCCATGGGTGAGGAAGTAGCGCGAAGCTCCAGCTTCGCGTATCGTTGCATGCAAATAGTTACCACAAGCTAGCTAAACTAATTGGGCAACGACGCACGAAGCTGGAGCTTCGCGCTACAACGCAAAAAAGTCCCACTGCTGGCGGGACTTCTTCACTTACTACAGGAACGCCACAAAGGCGTCAGATTACTTGGTCCCGGAGGCCAAATACTCCTGTACTTTGTCTACGAGCACCATTTCCTCACGGAAGGTGTAAGCGCCAGTTTTTGGCGACTTCACGGCGCGAATGACTTTAGCCCAGTCTTTTCCGCCCGCTACTTTCAGGGTTGCTACTACTTTCTTAGCCATTGCTCAGCTTACTTGATTTCCTTGTGAACGGTCATCTTCTTCAGCACAGAGTTGAATTTCTTCAATTCAATGCGCTCAGGAGTGTTCTTACGATTCTTCGTAGTGATATAGCGCGAGGTGCCTGGCTGGCCCGAGTTCTTGTGCTCGGTGCACTCCAGGATTACCTGCACCCGGTTTCCTTTCTTAGCCATCTCGACTGGGGGTTTTTGGATTAAGGACTGCAAAGGTACGAGCCTTTGCGGAATTACCAAATGGTCAGCACAATGTAAATTCCACTTTTTACTTTGGCTTAAGGCAAATGCACCTTAAACTCCAGCTCAGAGCTACTTCAGCTCCGGAAGCTTAAAGTCATCTAGGACGCTCGATTTAGCCATAAGTGCTTCAATTTCGGCCACGGTGCGCGGAGCCTCCTTGGATAGGTTTTCCCAGCCTTTATCCGTTACCAGCACGTCATCTTCAATACGCACCCCGATATTCCACCACTTCTTATCGCAGGGACTGTTCTCGGGAATGTAAATTCCTGGCTCGACAGTAATAACATTGCCTGCGCGCAGTGGCCCGTAAGTACCACGGTCGTGCACATCAAGGCCGAGGTAGTGCGAGGTGCCGTGTGGGAAGTATTGTCGAGCTTCTTTGGCGTCTTTAATGATGCCCAGTTTAAGCAATCCTTCCGTGACCACCTTCCGGGCTGCTTCGTCTGGTGCTCGAAAAGCGCTGCCGGGCTTGCACTGCTCGAAGCCGGCTTGCTGGGCAGCTAGCACCAACTCGTAAATCTGGCGCTGCTCCGTGGTAAACTTACCCGTGGCAGGAATGGTACGGGTTACGTCAGCGGTGTAGCCGTGGTATTCGGCGCCGCAGTCCATCAGTACCAAGTCGTTGCCGAGACGGGGTTTATCGTTGACGGTGTAGTGGAGTACACAAGCATTGTTGCCGGCGCCTACAATGCTGGGATAGCCTTCAAATTCGGCCCCATACTTCCGGTATACAAACTCGTGCAGGCCCTGCACTTCCATCTCGGTCATATTCGGCTTCATGGCCTTCATAACCTCTTGCTGGCCAACCGCCGAGATACGAATGGCTTGCCGCAAGTGCTTTATCTCTTCAGGAGTCTTAATCTCCCGCAATTCATCCAACAAAGTCGACAAAGCCGACCCATCGAAGCGCGACGTGGGCAAGGCCGCAACGGCTTGCTTGCGGGCGTCGTCGGTGCTGGCTTTCAAATAGGCTTGCAGGTAGCGGTCGGAGCCCAGTTGAGGCTGCTCTTGCGTTAAGTTAGTCAGATAGGGAGCTAAGTTGGCGGCACCTGGCGTACCAGCGTACCTGCGAATCATTGCATACGCCTCATTGCGACTCGGATTGTAGTCGGCGGGAAAGTTTGCCCCCTGGCGGAAGGTTTGGATGAGGCTGTACACATCGCCGGGGTTGCTGGCATCATCGCGGGCATCCTGGGGCTGATCTAAGAAAAGAACTTGCTCGAAGCTGCTCCAAGGCAGTTTGGCAGCGGCAAATTCTTTGTTGTCGGCTACATATTGCAGTTTGAGCTGCTGCTTGGCACCCTCCGTCCCGAGGCGGCGCCCTGTCCACTGTTCGGCCCTAGGGTTGCGAGGCTGCACATATAACGCTTCCGTTACGCCACTTTGCCCTCCCACCGTCTGTGGCTCCTTGAAAAGAACTAGCACGGCATCCGGCTCCTCGTAGCCAGTGAGGTAGAAAAGGTCCGGGTCCTGGTGGTACTTAAAGTCCACGTCGTTGGCCCTGTTGCGGACGGGAGACGCAAATAAAACGGCAACGGAGCGAGCTGGCAGCTTTTGTCGCAGCAGCTCTCTCCGTTGCCGGTGAAAGGCGGGGTCCATAAAATCGGCGGGGCGGTCGGGGCCAGCGGCGCGCTGGGCGCTAACCTCTGGTACAAAACTCGCCAGCAGAGTCGCTACGCAAGCAACACGAACCAGCCGGGGGGCTTTTTTCAGCAAGGATAGGGGCATAATAAAAGAAAGACTGCGGCTAGCGCCCAAACGTTGCGTTTGGGCCGGGTAGTTTACCCGTCGCGTCTTTCGGCTCCTAAAACTGCCGAAAAATCTTTAGTAAACGATGAAGCCTTTTTCCTTGGCCTTCTTCAAGGTGGCCATGATGCCATTCTTGTTGATGGTGCGGATAGTGCTGGTAGCTACTTTCAACGTAACCCAAGCATCTTCCTCGGGAATATAGAAGCGCTTCTTCTGCAGGTTGGGGTAAAACTTGCGCTTCGTCTTGTTGTTGGCGTGCGACACGTTGTTGCCTACGCGGGTACGCTTGCCGGTTAGATCACAAACTCGGGCCATGATATCAGGAACTTAGAGGTTTCAGTACTGGAAAAAGGGACGCAAATATCGGTAAAAGTCCGACAACGTCAAACTGGCCCACTGAAAAATAGCATGTTAGCCGCCCGTAGCGCCGCTGGGGGGCTTTTTTTTCTCGCGGCCAAAGCTCCATGGGCAGTGTCGACAGCCGCTTTTGCAGCAATAGCCCCGCCGCCGGTGGTATTGCTCGGTGAACACCATGTAGCCCTCAGGCGTGAAGTAAAAGTCGCCGGGATGGAGCGGTTGCGGAGTTGCGGGCATGAACTAATAACAAGCTGATGGGCAAAAGTACGACGGTTCGCTTGTTGTATCTTTCCCGCTTCGAACGCCGACGGATAGCGCCGCGGCTCATCTGTATAGCCTCTCTCAGCCTGACTTGAGCCTGCTTATGGCCCTTTTTACTCGGCTCACCTCCCGTTTACCTTACCTAATTCTGGTGGCAGTAACGGTGGCAGCGGTGACACCCTTTCTGCTCCTGAGCTACTATAATCATCCCTTCATGGATGATTATTATAATGCCGCCAATGTGCGCACCACCGGCCTTTGGGCTCAGCAGATAGAGCTGTATCTGCGCTGGACGGGGCGCTTTTCGTCTTCTCTGTTGGTAACGGCGGCCAATCCGCTGGTTTATGGCTGGTACGATGGATTTCGCTGGACTCCGGCCCTTACCCTGCTCGCTACGCTGGGGACTATTTATTTGGGTTTGCGCACCCTTAGCCAGCGGCAGCTGCCGCGCTTGCAGGCCGCCGTGGCAGCGGGAATTTTTCTGATATTTTACCTGCACATGATTCCTGACCCGTATTCGGCCATCTATTGGTTTACGGGCTCCGTGGTGTACCATCTGGCAGGCCTTACCTTGCTGCTCGTGTTCATTGCTTCCGAACGCGCCCGACAGGCTGCTCAGGTTAAGAGTCGGCTTGGTTGGCGAGCACTTGCGGTTGGCTGTGCTGTAATATCCGCGGCCGCCAATGAAATGACGCTGCTGCACCTGCTGCTAAGCTTGGCGCTTGTGCTAGGCATCAGCTGGTACCGCGCCCAATGGTCGCAACTGCGCTGGTGGGGTGCATTGCTACTGCTGACACTGGTAGTGGCCGTAATTACGGTAATAGCACCCGGCAACTATGTCCGCATGCAGTTTGAAGGGTATGCGCAGAAGGCGAACGGTGCCAATCTGATGCAGCAAGTGCTAGGAGCAATACCCGGCACACCCGATGCTATGTTTCGGCTGCTGGTGCGCCGTGGCCTGGCCTTTAAGCTACTGTTGCCGACGGTGCTGGGGCTTCTCGTGGCTTTTTATTGGCAGCGCCGGGGCTGGCTGGGCACTACTATCCGGCTTCCCTGGTACTGGGGGGCTTTTTTTCTGCTGATAAGCTACGCGCTGAGTATGCTGCTGTTTATTGGCGTGATGAAGCAAATGCCCCCCGACCGCGCCATCAATGGCCTGCTGTTGTTTCTCTTCCCGGCTGGGCTGTTGAGTATCTGGGCTGGTTTAACCTACCACGCCCGCCCTATTCGGTGGCAGCTACCCACTTGGCTATTACGCTGGGGGCCGGTACTATATATTGGTGTTTTCAGTTGGATAGGCATACCGCGCCGGGCCTGGCAAGAGCTGCTTTTCAGCGCACCGTCCTACGACCAACAGCTTCTGGCCCGCGAAGCCCAGCTGCGCGGAGCATGGTCGAAAGGTGTGGAGCACGTTGTGGTAAAGCCGCTTTTAGGTATCAGGCCCTACCGAGTGCTTATTACGGAATGGGAGCTAACCACCGAGCCGGGCCACTATATTAATACTGAAACGGCCCTATACTTTGATGTCAAAAGCATCGTCGTTGATAAAGCGCTGCTGCCTCAGGCCCACCCCGATTTCCACTATTATTAATGCGGGGGGCTTTATTTAATATTTATATAAATTAAATACTATATAATTGCTTCAACTACTGCATTTATGCGCTTCTAGCCTTCAGTTATCATATTTCTCTCCCTTATGTTCACTAAATCCGCTTCCAGACTTATTGGTCTAGTGCTTATTTGCCTAGCTACCACAGAAGCAACAGCTCAAAAGAACACGGCTCCTATAGCTCCAAATGCCCCAACCGACCAACCATTAAGTATTGCAAGTACAGAAGAGGGTGCTGGCTTAAAAGCATTTGAAAAAGTAATTGCACTCGCCGTTAAACAAGCTCACAAAACGCTGCCTCAGGCTAAAAAGCGTTTTCTCCTTGGCCTAAAACCAGATGAAGCTTTCTTTCTTACCACCCGCATCTATGACTCAGATGGAAAATTTGAACAGGTATTTGTGCGCGTCACGAGCTGGGAGAATACCACAGTAGTGGGCACTATTGCTAACGAGCTAGGGGTAGTTCAGCAATACAAAATAAATCAGTCAATAGTGTTTCCTGAGAAAGCCATTCTGGACTGGACTATTGCAAAACCGGATGGCAGTGAGGAGGGCAACTATGTGGGCAAACTCATTGACACTCTCCAACAATAACAGCGCACCAACCCCCTCTCCTACTTCGGAATGTTCTTCAACTCTTTGAGCGCGTCGACGCCGGCGAAGTTCATATCCACATCTTCCGGGTTCTGCTTGCCGGCCGCAAACACTGCTTTTCTGTTTAGGTTATCCTACCTGTTATTCTCGCGCAGCTTGGCCAAAAAGCCCCCCAACACCCTTCCCAGCGTTTTTGCGTACTTTCGAAGTAGGAAATTCTTCCGGCTTTATCCCCACTCAGGCTCTAGTTTATGGAAACCACCGCCACCGCCCACCGCAGTCAGGAGTTTATGGACCTCGAAGACCGCTACGGCGCCCACAACTATCACCCCTTGCCAGTGGTGTTGAGCCGGGGCGAGGGCGTGCACCTCTGGGACGTGGAGGGCAAGCAGTACCTCGACTTTTTGTCGGCTTATTCGGCCGTGAATCAGGGTCATTGTCACCCGCGTATTATTGGGGCGATGGTGGAGCAGGCCCAGCGCCTCACGCTAACCTCCCGCGCCTTCTTCAACGATCAGCTTGGCCTGGCCGAAAAGCAGCTGTGCGAGTTATTCAATTATGACAAAGCGCTGCTGATGAACTCCGGCGCCGAGGCCGTGGAAACCGCCCTCAAGCTAGCCCGCAAGTGGGGCTACCAGGAAAAAGGAATTGCCCCCAACCAGGCCCGCATACTGGTGGCCGAACACAACTTTCACGGCCGCACCACTGGTATTATTTCCTTCAGTACCGACCCCGATAGCACCGGCGGATTTGGTCCTTATAACCCTGGCTACCAAGTAGTACCCTACGACGACCTAGAGGCGCTGGAAGAAGCCGTAAAGGATCATCAGGTGTGCGCTTTTATGGTAGAGCCTATTCAGGGCGAAGCGGGCGTAGTGGTGCCGTCCGAAGGCTACCTGGCAAAGGCACAGGCGTTGTGCAAAGCGCATAACGTTCTATTTATTGCCGACGAAATTCAGACCGGCTTGGGCCGCACGGGCGAGTGGTTGGCCAGTTATGCTGACGGTGTGCACGCCGATATTCTGATTCTGGGCAAAGCCTTATCGGGTGGCGCTATGCCGGTGTCGGCGGTGCTGGCGCAGGATGCGGTGATGCTCACGATTCAGCCGGGGCAGCACGGCTCTACTTTTGGCGGCAACCCGCTGGCCTGTGCCGTTATGCGGGCTTCTCTGGATGTCATTCGGGATGAAAATTTGGTTGATAATGCCCGCATTCTCGGCGAAATATTCCGCGAGCGGATGCGCAAAGTCCAGCAAAAGCGCCCCGATGTAGTAGAGCTAGTGCGGGGCAAAGGCCTACTCAACGCCGTAATTATTCGGCCCACCGACGATGGCCGCACCGCCTGGGATGTGTGCGTGACGCTGATGGAGCGCGGCGTGCTAGCCAAGCCCACCCACGGCGACATCATCCGATTTGCCCCCCCGCTGGTTATTACCGAAGAGCAGCTGCACGAAGCCTGCGACATCATCGAATCGGTGCTATTGGCTTTCTAAATCCTGTTTTCTGCTCTCACTAAGCGGATTTCTCCACGCCGAGAAGTCCGCTTATTTTTTGATCTTCAACCCATGAGTTTAATACGTTGGCGCCTCTGGGGGGCTTTTTTGTTGGTAACGGTTGTCGGTTGCCGAGGCCAGCAAGCAGCCTTCACCTTTCACCCGCCCCAAACTAAGCCCTTAGCGTACACCAGCGTACTAGCAGACAGTACTTCCGTGGCGACGTCTGCGGTCAGCAAAACCCGCGCATCTCATGCGCTGGACGTTGTGGCTGCTTCTCCCTCAAGCCAGAATAAACAGGTAACACCTAGCTCGCTTAAGCCCAAAAGTCTGGCGCAAACGGGGCTACCGGCTGTGCAATTCAAGAAGGCTCCTTCGGCTGCATTAATTAACCACACTGTAGCTGACCGAAAACTCTTAAACCTTGCGCTGGGTGGGCTGCTGGTAGTAGGCGGGGTAGTAGTAGGTTTAGTGCTGGGCGGCTGGCTGGGCTTGGGCATTGGGGCGCTGATTGTGTTGCTGGGCTATTATTTCCTGATCTTGGGGATGGGTGGCCCGCACGCCTGGACCGAAATCTTTCAGGAGTTTTTTAATCTTTAAACTGGGAAGCTTTTTACCTCCGGCAGTGTCAACAAGGGACAAAGGGATTGGGGCGCTACCGCAACCTTACCTTTGCACCCGTTGTTCTACCCCGTCTTATTACTGAAAAACAACCTATGGCGCTTATCCCCACGCACCGCCCCCGGCGCAACCGCAAGTCTGAAGTCATTCGCAATATGGTGCAGGAAACCAACCTCACCACCCACGATTTTATCTATCCTATTTTCCTCACCGAAGGCCAGAATCAGTTGGTGGAAGTGAAGTCGATGCCGGGCATTTTCCGCTACTCCGCCGACCGTATCATCGATGAAATTGGCGCCTGTGTAGAGCTTGGCATTAAATCGTTTGCCCCATTTCCGCAGATTAACGAGGAGCTGAAAGACCGCCTGGCCCGCGAAAGCGCCAACCCCGAGGGCTTGTACTTGCGCACGGTAGCAGACATCAAGCGCCATTTCCCAGAGGTCGTGCTCATGACTGACGTAGCCATGGACCCCTACAGTTCCGATGGCCACGATGGTATTGTAGATGCCGAAAGTGGTGAGATACTGAACGATGCGTCATTGGAAGTACTCGGCCAAATGGCTCTGGCCCAAGCCCGTGCCGGCGCCGACATTATCGGCCCTTCTGATATGATGGATGGCCGCGTGGCTTTCATTCGCGATGTGCTCGACCGCAACGCTTTCTCGCACGTGAGCATTATGAGTTATACCGCCAAGTACGCCTCGGCTTTCTACGGTCCATTCCGCGATGCGCTGGGTTCGGCACCCAAAAAAGGCGACAAGAAAACCTACCAGATGAACCCCGCCAACCGCCGCGAAGCGCTACGCGAACTAGCCCTCGATGAGCAGGAAGGTGCCGACATGGTGATGATTAAGCCCGCGCTGAGCTACCTCGACATCATCCGGGAAGTGCGCAATGCGACTACTTTGCCCGTCACCGCCTACAACGTATCGGGGGAGTACGCGATGGTGAAAGCGGCGGCCCAAAACGGTTGGGTAGATGGCGAGCGTACTATGATGGAAGTGCTGCTTAGCATCAAGCGCGCAGGCGCCGACGCCATCCTGACTTATTTCGCCAAGGAAGCGGCGCAGGTACTCCGGCGCGGCTAAGGCAAAAGAATCCAAAAAAGCCCTCCAGATTATTCTGGGGAGCTTTTTTGTGAATGTATAGTCAGCGCTAAATTTCCTTAAGACATTCACCATGTTTTGAGAAGGTTAGCCTTTTACTTTTCAAAAGGCCATCTTTCCAACTTACGACTCCAGAGCAGAAACACGACTACACCCGCCCCAATCACCGTCAGGCCCGAAAGCATAAAGGCGGGGCCAGTGCTCCAGAAAATCAGCAGCCACACGGCTACCGCTATGATAACCGGCAGGGGATATAATGGCATTCGGAAGGGCAAACCAGTGGTGCCGCGTCGGCGGCGAAGTACCACTAAGCCAACTGCCTGCCCCACAAACTGAATTAGAATGCGCATGGCCAGAATGGCTGTAATCACCTCACCCAGCCGAAACAGTAGGCTAAACACGAAGCCTACGCCCCGAGTATGAGCAAGGAAACGTGCGGAAACTGCTTGGTAGGATGCACTTTGGCAAATACCGGCAGAAACTCACCATCGGCGGCGGCGGCGTACGGGATGCGTGAGTAGCCCAGCAGCACGGCAAACAGCGACGCAAACGCCACCCACAGCACCAATGCGGTAGCCAGCTTGGCGGCCGTGCTGCCATAAATTGTCTCGACGAAGGTGCTCACGATAAACTCGGAGTGCTGGGCCTCCTGCCACGGAATGACGGTACCTACGCTCCAGTTTAGCAGCAGGTACAACGCCGCGATTCCAAGAATACTAAGGAAGATACTGCGCGGAATAACGCGCTCCGGATTACGAATTTCGCCCCCCAAGTGGCACACATTGTAGTAGCCCAAGTAGCTATAGATGGTTTTGACGGCGGCTTGCCCCAAAGCTACCGAAAACAGCAGCCCCGGCACATCTGAAATGCCCCCCACCGGCAGCCAGGCCACTTCGTGAGTTGAGTGCGTGATGCCTCCAAAAATCAGCCAACCCATAAGACACAATACGCCCACCCACAGCAGCACCCCCAGGCGACCAATATCATCGATGCGGCGATAGAGCAACGCAATAAGCAGCAGCACCACTACGCCACTCACCAGCTTAGGCTGCCACCACTCGGTAAGCGGCACCAGATAGCCAAAGTATTGGGCAAAGCCAATGGCCCCCGACGCCACCACCAGCGGCGCCTGCACCAGGGTTTGCCACACATACAGAAACGACATCAGCCGGCCCCACTTAGCTTCGCCATAGGCTAGCTTGAGAAAGCGGTAGCTGCCGCCTGCCTCAGGGTAGGCAGCGCCCAATTCGGCCCACACCATGCCATCGACGACCGCCAAAGCCGCGCCCACCATCCAGGCTAGCAGAAAGTAAGGCCCCATCAGGTGCATGACCAGCGGCAGCACCACAAACGGCCCGATGCCCACCATATCAATCATGTTCAGGGCGGTGGCTTGCACCAGCCCTAAGTCGCGGCGAAGAGTAGGCGGCTTTGCTGAGTCGAGTTGAGGCATAGGTCGGAAGTAGGCAGTCGGGAGCAGAGATGAGGTAACCGGCGCCGTAAAAGTCGGAGAAAAGCAGAATGTTCAGCCAATAGTTGAGTTCACTACGGTTTCAGGCGTCTGGGGGGCTTTTTTTGGCTGTCGAATGGCTTACTGGTGGCCTACGTGTTGGCGGCTAGAAACGCTGCCGCTTCGTGTTTCTACTAACCTCTGTGCTGTAGTCTGCGTAGCTGTGAACTTCTTTGTCTTTCCTTCCTTATGGGCAACAACTCCGAATCAAAAACCGCCATTTACGGGGCTATTGGTGCCAACATTGCGATTGCCATCTCCAAATTCGTAGCCGCCTACTTCACGGGCAGTTCAGCGATGCTGTCAGAAGGGATACACTCGTTGGTTGACAGCGGCAACGGCGGCTTGATATTATTGGGAGTAAACCGGGCGCAGAAGCCAGCCGATGCCCGCTATCCATTCGGGCGTTCCAAAGAGCTTTACTTCTGGTCGCTTATCGTGGCGGTGCTTGTGTTTGCCGTTGGCGGCGGCATGTCTTTTTATGAGGGCATTTCCCACATGCAACATCCCTCACCCCTCACCGATCCCACCTGGAACTACGTGGTGCTGGGCTTAGCCATCGTTTTTGAGTCCACCTCCTGCTACTTAGCCCTCAAAGCCTTCAATCGGGAGCGGGGCAATGCGCCATTCTGGAGCAGCATAGCCCGCAGCAAAGACCCCTCCGTATTTGCTATTCTGATGGAGGACATGGCGGCTCTGCTGGGTTTAGCTATTGCTCTGTTTGGCGTGTACTTTGGTCATTCGCTCAACAATCCTTACCTCGATGGAGCGGCCTCCATTCTGATCGGCATTATGCTCGTTGGAGTCGCCATCTTCCTGATTTACAAGACCAAAGGTTTGCTTGTAGGGGAAGGCGTGGACGACGAGACAATTGCAACGCTGGAAAAGCTTGCCTGTGCAGACGACACCGTTCGGCAGGTTCGCCGGCCGCTGACCCTGCACTTGGGCCCGCGCGACGTAGTGCTGGCCCTCGACATTGACTTTCATGATAACCTTTCGGCTGGGGAAGTAGAGCAGGCTATTGTGCGCCTACAGAGTGCTATTAAAAGCCAGCATCCTGAGTTCAAGCGCATTTTTATCGAAGCCAAATCTATCACAGAGGTTGCGCACAAAACATCCGTTTAGGCAGTGGCCTGAGCTACCAAAAGCCCCCCGCCTGCCCGCAACTTCCTTACGACGACACATCCATGTACCATGTTTATAATAAAGCCCCCCAGAACCCTTTTCAATCGTTCTGGATGGGTGGCTACGAATGTACTGATCAGCTTAATGCTTTTGGTCACCGGGTTGACTTTCTGCACCTTACCGGCCACTTTCAGAAGCTGGACGCTGATTATCAGGCGCTGAATCCCTTCGGCATTCGCACAGTGCGGGAAGGCATCCGCTGGAGCCAAGTGGAGCGTACGCCTTACCACTACGATTGGAGCACGGTAGCCTCGATGCTGGCCACCGGGCAGCGCCACGGCATCCAGCAGGTATGGGACCTCTGCCACTTCGGGTATCCCGACGACCTGACGCCACTGCACCCGATGTTCGCCCGGCGCTTTGCCGCTCTGTGCCGCGCCTTCGTGGAGTTTTACCGTAGCCAGCGCCCCGACGACGTTCTCATCGTGACGCCCATCAATGAGGTCAGCTTTATGTCGTGGCTGGGCGGCGATGTGCGCGGTACCTCTCCTTACTGCGTAGGCCAGGGTTGGGAAGTAAAGCGCGGGCTGATGCGGGCCTACATCGAAGGTACGGCGGCTCTACGTGAGATGGATCCTGGCATTCGTATACTCACCACAGAGCCGCTCATCAACATTGTGCCCCGAATTGGTGCCAGTCGGACCGAGCGCAACCGGACTACTGAGTTCACGATCAATCAGTTTCAATCGGTAGATATGCTGGCGGGCAGATTGTGCCCTGAACTCGGCGGCTCCCCCGATTTTCTGGATATTCTGGGCTTCAACTTCTACTACGACAACCAGTGGCAGCTAGAGCCGCGCCAAACGCTGGGCTGGGCCGATTCGCCGCTTGATCCGCGCTGGAAGCCGCTGAGTGCGCTGTTGCAAATGGCTTACAAACGCTATCAGCGCCCGGTAGTACTCACCGAAACCAGTCATCCGGGTATTGATCGGCCACTTTGGATGCAGCACATCGCCCGGGAGTGTGCCGTCGCATTGCGGCAGGGGGTACCTCTGTGGGGCGTTTGCCTCTACCCTATCATCGACCGGCCCGACTGGGATTTTCAGGATAATTGGCACCGATCTGGCCTGTGGGATGCGGAGTTAGTGCCGGATGGACCACCCACACGAGTTCTTTACGAGCCATACGCAGAGGAGCTACTGCGGGCGCAGGCCTATATAGAGGAGGTGCTCACTTCGGCTACCGACACTCAATCAGTGCAGCGAAAGGCAACTTCCACCATGTAATAATCAGGCACTTAGCCACGATTTGCTATTGATTTTCTAGCAGGCTGCTGATGTGCTGATTAGCAATGCCCGCTATCAGATTGGCATCTTTACAGATAAGCTTCCGCTGAATAACAGCCGTAATGGTTTCCAGATCTTCCTGATTCTTCAGCCGATCCGTCAGGGCCATAATGCGGTGTAGCGGATCGGCGCTGGCCGCATAGATAGTGTTCCACAAGCCCGCCAGTGCCAGGCTCGCTGGCCCTAATACCCGACGCACGTCGAGGAGCCGGCTTACCAAGGCCGACATATTGCTCAGCACATCGCGCTCGGTGGGGGAAAACGTGCGCGGCCGCCGGCCGACCACACACAAGTTGCCTAGGTTATCGCCGTGGGTGCCTTTTAGGGAGGTGGCGGCGTAAAACCGGAAGTTGAGGGCGCGTGTCACAAAAGGATTTGCCAGTTCCAGCGGCTTGGGGGCCATTTCTTCGAGCAACGCGGTTTCGCTCCGTCGTATGGCCACGGTGCCGAAATCCTCTTCTCCGCTAGTATCCCAGCCAAATGCCTCATAAGTAGCCGCTTGCTCCTCCGTTTCGGCCGCGGCAAACGACACCAGCACTATTGGCACATCAAACAGAGCGGCCGTCAGACAAATCAAATCATCGAGTAAGTTCTCAGGTAGCGTACGAAGAATCGTATAGCGGCCCAGAATCCGCATCCGGTTCAATTCCCCAGATGAGGTAAGCAACTGTTCCTTATTTTTCATCTACCTGATTTATAACGATAAAGGGGCCTATAGCATTTTAAAAATCTGGAAATACCCCTTTACGTTTATGTCTGATTTTTAATTAGTTTCCGGCTACATTTTTTGTGACTTTTTTTAAGTCAGCCTAGCAGCCAGCATTCTTATATACCTTCAACTATCAGTTGGCTTTGCTTATAAACGGCAGTAGCTGCCGGTAAATTACGTTGTGCTGCCAATACAGTTGTAACACCATCGGAATGTGCTTTTTATCTGGCAGCACCGTGAACTGCGGCCGCACGCCTAGCTCCACCAACCGGCTCCGAAACTTCTGGCTGCTACTGGCAATGGAAGGATACGTTTTGCCCCCCACGAACGTGAGAAAAGGTGGACTGGCGGCCGTGAGGTGATACAGCGCCGATACGGCCTTCCAGCCCTGCGGGTCGCGGCCAAAGGCGGTGAGGTACTGCTCGTCGCCGGCGTACTGCTTCTTGAGGAGATAGTCGTACATGTCGAGGCCGGCGGGGTCGTCGAGGATGACGCCGCGCACGGGATTTTGGGCTACTCCCAGCCGGGTGAAGTACTGATTATCAGTCGCAATTAGCGCCGCCAATCCTGCCCCAGCCGAGTGCCCCATCAGAAAAATACGCTGGGGGTCGCCGCCGTACTCGGCAATGTGCTGCTGGGTCCAGCGCACGGCGCGGGCACAGTCGTCGGCCATAGCAGGCACCTGCACCTCGGGCGAGAGTCGGTAGTTGATAATGACCGCCACTACGCCCTGCTTCGCCAGCCGCCGCCCAATGAAGGTATAGATGCTTTTGCTGCCACTGTCCCAGTTGCCGCCGTGAATAAAGAGCACAACCGGCTGGCTGGCAGCCGCTTTGCGCCGCGGGGCATACACATCGAGGCGGTGGCGCTCGGTGCTGAAGCTGGCGTCGGTGGCAGCTACGTAGGCAATATCCTGGGTGCGGCGGCTGGGCCGGGCCACCGCATATTCATTGGCCCCGACTATTACAAGTAGCAACACAAGCAACGCTGACAGCGCTAATACACGAGAAACACGCATCGAAAGGGAATAAATAGCGGGCGCTTCCACACTGGAATTGCCTCCGGATTAGCCCGCATATACTCGTGGATTTGCTTACTGGTTTGCCGGCCTGTACCGAGCCGCTAAAAAAGCCCCCCAGTTAGCCTCCTGGCTTAATCGGTGTGTACTCGCCGCCCATTTGTGCCTTCCATCAGCTACAGCGTCCCTCCTAGACTATCCTTGGGCTGAGGGCGTTATATTTGTACGAAAGCCCGGCCGGCATTTTGGTACTGGGGGGCAATTTTTAGCGTTTTCTTTCTACCTGTTGCATGAAAAATATTCTGGTGCTGGCGGCGTTGCTGCTGGCTTTTGGTGCCACGCCTACGTTGGCACAGCGCAAAAACAAAAAGGAAAAAGCATCGGCCGCTACCGCTCCTGTCAGCAAGGCCAATCGCTTGTTGCCATTATTTGGCGGCATCAGCACGGCTCAGGCCGAGCAGGTGGTTGGCCCAAACTTCCTGGCTGATATCGACCGTAACTTCCCTTCGCGGGCTGAGGCTAGCAAGTTTTTTTCCACCAAAGGCTTTGAGTACTTAACTGAAAACCAGCCCGATACGGCTATGTACCGCTTCAATCTGGCGTGGCTGCTCGATCAGAAAAACGCCGATGCTTACCGCGGCCTGGGCGTAGTGACCAGCCGCAACCCCACGCCCGACGAGTCGATTAAGCTGCTCACGCAAGCCCTGGCCGTTAACCCAGCCGATGGAAATACGCTCAGTGACTTGGGCGCTAGCTACCTGATTCGCTTCGAGCAGACCAAAAAGAAAAAGGACCTGACTACTGGCATGGAATACCTGCAAAAGGCCATTGCCGCCGACCCTAATAATGCAGTAGCGTGGCAGCAGATGGCGCGGGGCTATTATTTCCAGGAAGACTACACCAAGGCCTGGGAGGCGGTTCATAAGGGCCAAGGCTTGAATATGGTCGGCTTTGACTTCGGCTTTATTGGCGAGCTGCTGGCCAAGCAACCCGACCCCACGGGCAAGTTCAAATAAAGCTGGAGGCAACAGCGTTAGGCAACGAACTGGTAGTTAATCGCGTAAGTCGCGGCTACTTTCAACTAAGTCTTTGCCTGTGAAACCTCGTTTGCTTCTTCTCAGCTCCTTGCTGTTCTGGTCTTTAGCCTCTTCATACATTGCTGCCGCGCAAGGCCCCGGGCAGCGGCGGCGCTACTTTAGCAGCCAAGCCCGCCCCTACTACCGGGGGCCATTTCGCGTAACGGTGGGCGGGGGCGTAGCCCTCTACACCGGCGACCTAGGCAAATGGTCGCAGAACCTGCCGGGTCCCAGCGTAAGCGTGGGCGGGCTGTATCTGCTGCGGCCGCGCCTGCTGGTAGGTGGCGAAGTGTCTTACTTTCAGATTGGCGCTACCGACCAGCTGCCCGAGCGTAACCTGGCTTTCCGGGGCCGTAACGGCTCGCTGACTACTTTCCTGCGCTATGAGCTGTTTGGCGATGAGTCCCAGTTTGCCTCCCCCGCGGGCCGGCGGCCATTCTCAAACCGTATGTAAAAGCGGGCATTGGCCTAGCCATGTATGATCCGAAGACTTACATAGGCACCGGGCGGCCCGTGAACAACCAAGTGTATTTGGCACCCGAAAGCACTGGCTATCCAAACGTAGCCGTGATTGCGCCAGTAGGTGGCGGCCTTACTTTCCGCCTTTCCCGCGACTTTAGCGCGACGGCCGAGGCGGCTTACAACTTCACCAGCACCGATAAGCTGGACGATGTCAGCCTGCGCGGCAACACCAAGAAGAACGATGGCTACGGTACTGTGGAGCTGAAGATTGAATATTCTATCCATTAAGCTTGCTTAAAAAAGCCCCCAGAACCAAGAAGCCCCGTCGTGCGACGGGGCTTTTTGGTTCTGGGGGCTTTTTTGTGCCCTTGCTGAAGGCTTATTGCTTCACGAAACGCTGGCGGAAGGTTTTCTGCCCGTCGCTTACGCTGAGCATATACATTCCTTTAGCAAGTTGCGTCACGTTTAGCTCGCCGTTGCTCGTCAGCTGGGGGGCTTTTATGGTCCGGCCCTGCATATCCGCTACCTGCGCTGATACGGCGGAGGCATTGTTGGGCAACGTTACGCGCAGCACATCGGTAGCCGGGTTTGGATATACGCCAACCTCAGCGCCTACCAAGTTGTCGCTGCCAAGTGTAGCGTTGCTGCTCGTGTTGCTTACGGCTACTACATTGTTGGTGAGGGCGGCACCGCCCGTCACGTTGATGGTGTAGTCTTCCACTTCACCGTAAGTAAAGCTGCTGCAACTGGTTTGGGCCGCATCGCTCAGGGAAACGCGCATGCGGGTGCTGCCGCTCCGGGCCGTGGTGGGCACCGTGAAGGTGGCGCTGAGGGTAGCCGCGCTGGCGGAAGTACCACTCACTACCGTTTCGCCGGCATCCACAAAGTCACCGTCCTTGTTCCAGTCGATGTACACTTTCCAGTATTCGGTATAGGCCGTAGAGGAGAAGGCGGCGCTAAAGCTAATGGTCTGCGAAGAGCCTGCTGCTACGCTGGTGCTCATGGCCGTGCCATTGTAGTAGCCACCCACTTCCTTGGCAGAAGTACGATTGATAGTACCCAGGCTCACCAAGTCAATCCACTCATACGTGTTATTGGTGCCTTTAGAAGCACAATACGTTACGCCCGTGGGTGGAGGTGGAGTGGTGCCGCCGCTGTACGCCGCGCCCACACCTACCGCATACCAGGCATTTGTAGTGGCAATTACCTGGGCTGAACCTGCACCATACAAGTCGGTGGCCGACTGAATAGAATAGGTACGAGCCGCCGCATAGTTGCTGGAAGCCGTGAGGTATACACTCTCTGTGCGGTAAGCGATTTTGGCCGCCGCATCAATGCCGATACCCGTTACGCTGAAGCTGCTGCCGATGTCATTGGTGCCGCTGCCGCCCACGGCCAACCGATAAAACCAGTGGTTGAGTACGCCGCTGTTGGTGTGTACGCCGCCGTTGTCGCCGCTGCCGGCGTACCAGTTGGTGCCTTTGTAAGTATCAGGCTGGCCTTCGGCGTTCGGGTTGCTCATGGAGCGCAGTGAGGGCCGCACTTTGTCGATGTCTTCGCCAATCAGCCAAGTAGCTTTATTCGGATCTTTATAATACTCCACGGCCGCTCCCCAGATATCGGAGAAGCCTTCGTTCAGCGCCCCCGACTCATACGAATAGGTAAGGTTGGCGGTGCTGGAACACACGGCGTGGCCAATTTCGTGAGCCGCTACGTCGAGCGAGGTCAATGGGTCGAAGCGGGTGTAACCGTCGCCGTAGGTCATTACCGAGCCATTCCAGTAGGCATTCTCGTAGCCTTTGCCGTCGCCGGGCGTGTCGTCGAAGTGAACGTAGCTCTTGATTTTCGCGCCCGCATTGTTGTAGCTGTTGCGGGCGTGAATGTTCTTGAAGTAGTCGTACGTGCTTTGGGCGCCGTAGTGCGCGTCGAGGGCAGCGTTGTCCAAATTAGCGTTGGCGTATTCCGTCCAGCTGTTGTCGGCGTCGGTGAAATCGACGGCAGTGGTGTAGCTGTTGCCCTTCCGGCAGTTAAAGGTTTCGATGCCCGAGCCGCGCGTAAGCTCACGCAGGCGGTAGCTGCCGTTAATGCTTTCCGTAGCGCTGGTTTTGGTGCCGCTGTAGCGGGTGGCAAAGGTGCCCGTGGCCGCCGCGTGCTTAATGATGGCATCCTTGGCTACAATGTCACCGGTTTGCGCATCTACATAAATGTAGGCCCGGCTTACCGGCTGCTGCGAATAGATATTAAACTTCCAGGCCAACGTAGGCTGCTCAAACTCGGGGCTTCCGGGTTCCGCTTGGGTATTGGCCACAATCACCAATTCGCCCTCTGGCTTGTAGCTGGCGCGCGGGTTATTTTCCTGCTCTTTCAGGGTAGCCTCTTCGCCGGCATCTTCCCACATGTATTTTTTACCCCCCACGAAGCGGAGAGCGCGTTGCAACGCAGCGTTCTCATTTATAGTTGGCGCCGTCTTTACATTTTGCACCCGCTCAAAGTTGCCTGTCATGGTTTCAACCGTGCCTTGGCGGGCGTGTACAGTGTATTCGGCGTGCTCTACCTTAATGCCTTTGTAATACTGGTTAAACTTTTCGTGCACAAAACCTTCTGGGTCGGCTTCGATTTTGGCGCTCTGGAACTGGTCGTCGGCCGTCAGTTCGAGTTGTTCAGCTAACGCCTTTCGGGCTTCGCTCATCTGGTACGATTTGCCCTCCAGACGGAATTGGATAAGCGTAGGCATGCCTTTTTCGCCTACTTCTTTGTGTTTTACGCGCGTCAAATCCTGACCTTGTGCGTAAGCGGAAGAAATACCACCCAGCAAAAGCAGGGTGGCAACAGAGTACTTGTTAACCATTAATGAGGAGGTTTGGTGATGGAAAAGGGAACGGAGTACAGCCGACTGCAATCGACTTATGCCTCAAATTACGATTTTGCCCACTCCTTCACCACCCAACAACCCCCAAAATGTGACGTGGCTATATAGAAAACAGAAAGTGTCTTTTATGCTTAAAGAATCCTCTCTGCGAACATTTGAAAGCTAAAACCGCCCGCTTTCAGCCTAAAAAATCCCTCATTTGTGACTTCTGAGCTATTCGTCTCCCGTCCTGTAATCTTCCTATAATCAAAATGCCAGCCTCGAATCCTTCTACTTTCCCCAACCGTTGGCAGCTGACGGGTCAGGTTGCCCTCGTTACGGGTGCCTCAAAAGGCATCGGCGCGGCCGTGGCAGAGGAGCTGCTGAGCTTTGGCGCTACAGTGGTAGCCGTAGCCCGCAACCCAACAGATTTGAACGCTCAGGTAGCAGAGTGGCGCGCTCGCGGCCTCGATGCGCACGCCATACCGGTCGATGTCAGCAGTGCTGCCGGACGGGCGGCGCTCTTGGCTGAAGTAAGTCAGCGGTGGCCGCAGCTGCATATTCTGGTGAACAACGTGGGCACCAACATCCGCAAGCGCACGGCCGAGTACACACCCGAAGAGTACCAACACATCATGGCTACCAACCTCGAATCGGTGTTTGGAATGTGCCAGGGGGCTTTTCCGCTGCTGCAAGCTGCTGGCCGGGCCAGTATCGTGAACGTGTCGTCGGTGGCAGGACTGATGCACCTGCGCACGGGCTCCATTTACGGCATGACCAAAGCGGCCATCCTGCAGCTCACCCGCAACTTGGCCGTAGAGTGGGCTGCCGATGGTATTCGGGTAAACGCCATCGCGCCCTGGTACATCCGCACGCCTCTGGTAGCCGGGGTTCTCAGCGACGACGAATTCTTGCAGCAAGTACTGTCTCGCACCCCGATGAAGCGCATTGGCGAGCCGGAGGAAGTAGGAGCAGCCGTGGCCTTTCTGTGTTTGCCCGCCGCCAGCTACATCACTGGCCAGTGCCTGAGCGTAGATGGTGGCTTTGCCGTGAATGGGTTTAGCTTTTAAAACCTGCGTGTAGCCAGAAAGGCCAGCGGAGCAGTCGCTTTACTACCCAACTGGCCTTTTCTGGTTACTTTCAAGTATGAGTGTCTTACAGGAGCGCTTGCAAGGCCTCTTCATAACGCTGGGGGGCTTTTTGGCCTGCATCGAGGTATAGGAAGGGTTCTATCAACTCCAGCTCCATAAGCAGAAAGTCGCCTTCTACCTCTACCCCATCGACGCGGGCGTACAGGCAGGCTTGGGCAAACCGGGCCACAATATCATTGGCAGTGCGCAGTAAATGGGCTGGTGCCTGACGTGGCTCTACCCCACCACCAAGATAATGCTGCACCCGAAAGTCGCCTTGTTTGGGCGTTTTGAGCACGCAATGGCTGAATTTGCCCCCCAGATAGATAAATGACCATTCACCTTCGGTCTGAATCTGGGGCAGGAATGGTTGGGCCAGAAAATCTTCCTCGGCCAGTAGTAGATCCAGCTCCGCAGTGCGGGTAGCGGCTTCGGTCGGCAGCAGGGAGAAGGTGTTTTTGGCCCCGCCGCTGATGGCAGGCTTTACAATCAGCTGCTCCGTTTGCAGTTCCGCAAACAAGGCCTCGGGTACGAAGCGGGAGCCGCGGGGTAGCCAGTGCGTGGGCACAATGCGCACGCCAGCGACCTGCATATCAAGCAGATACTTTTTATCGGAATTCCAGCGCACCGTAGCCACCGGATTGAGCACGCGCACCGCGAGGCGCTCCAAGGTGTCGAGCCATGCGTAAAACTCAGCTATGCGGTCAAAGTAATCCCAAGGCGATTTTAACAACACCACCTCGTAGCTGGGCCAGTCAACAGCCAAATCACTCCAGATTTCGGTCGTTATGCGGTGGCCGCAGCTTTGTAAGTAGCTGGTAAGCAGGGCATCTTCCTGCTCTACCCCGGCCCCGGTGTATTTGCCTACGGGCTCGTAGGTTACTAAAGCGATATTCACTGCGTTGTACTTTATGCTTGAAGGTTACAGTTATACAAGGCCGTGATGCTTCGCGCCGCTCTGCATCACGGCCTGTTAATAAGATGATGAGTGCCCAGCGCCTATTTCTTCATCGTCAGGTAATCGGCGGCCAGCATAGCCAGGGTTTTCACGCCCAGCGTAAAGCCGCTTTCGTCGAGGCGGAAGCCGGGGGTGTGGTGGGGGCGGTGGTGGCCGGATCGGTGCCCTTGCTCATGCCGCCAACAAAGACGAACACGCCGGGCACTTTCTCCTGAAAATAAGCAAAGTCCTCAGCGCCGGTTACTGCTTTTTGCAGCACCACTTTATCTGCCGCGCCGGCCGCCGTGCGCAGCGTGGGCACCATCCGCTCGGTGAGGCGCGGGTCGTTGTAAGTCACGGGGGCGTAGTTCACAATATCAACCTCCGCTGTAGCGCCAGTGCTTTCGGCAATGTTGGTGGCCGTGCGGCGGATGTCCGCCCAGATTTTGGTTTGCATCTCCTTGCTCAGCGTCCGGATGGTGCCGGTCAGCTCCACTTGCTCCGGGATGATATTGTTGCGCACGCCGCCGTGCACCATGCCCACCGTAATGACGGCCGCATCCTCCGTCAGCTCCGTTTGGCGGCTGATGATGGTTTGCAGGCCGGTAATAATCTGAGCCGAGGTTACCACCGGGTCTACGCTCAGCCACGGGTAAGCGCCGTGGGCCGACTTGCCTTTTACTTTAATCGTGAACACGTCGGAGCTGGCCATGGTACCGGCCGGCCGATACTTGAGCGTACCTACCTCGGTCTGGGCGTTGATGTGCACCCCAAAGATGGCATCCACTTTAGGGTTGTCGAGCACACCTTCCTTCACCATAAGCTTGGCACCACCTTCCTCACCGGGCAAAGAGCCTTCTTCCGCGGGCTGAAAGATGAACTTCACCGTGCCTGGCAGATCTTTTTTGACCTGCGTGAGTACCTCGGCAGCGCCCAGCAGCATAGCCACGTGCGAGTCGTGGCCGCAGGCGTGCATCACGCCTACCTGCTGGCCGTTGTAGGTGGTGGTAGCTTTGGAGCGGAAGGTCAATTCGTTGCTCTCGGTTACGGGTAGGCCGTCCATATCGGCGCGCAGGGCAACCACGGGGCCGGGCTTACCGCCGCGCAAAATGCCCACAACACCCGTGCGAGCCACGCCGGTTTGCACTTCCATACCCAGCTTTTTGAGGTGAGCAGCTACAATCTCGGCGGTGCGCTTCTCCTGGTTGCCCAGTTCGGGGTGTTCGTGGAAGTCGCGGCGCCAGGCGATTACCTGGGCTTCCTGCTGCTGGGCCAGTTTGGCAATGCGAGCGTCGAGGGCAGCATTCTGGGCCGAAACCGGCACGATTCCAGCGCTGGTCAGCAGAGCAACGACCGTAAGCGCGGAGTATATAGATTTCATAAGAGTAGGTGTTGGCGAACGAATGGACACACAAGGTACAAACCGAACGCAACACCCGGCAGCCCGTCTAAGTTGGTGCGCACCTATCTTTACCGATCTGATGCCTGCCTCTTTTTCTCTTCGGCTTCTCCGCATTTCCGGCCCAGCGGGGCGGCGCGTCCTGCTGCTGTTGTTGGCTTTTCAGTTCCTGCTACTGACTCCTGCGCTGGCTCAACTGTCCCCCAGTGGTCTCGTGCCCTTCCGTCGCGGCAGCCTCTGGGGCTACGCAGACCAGCAGCGCCGTTTGGTGCTGCCCCTAGGCTACGACGATGCCGGACCCTTCATCGACGACATTGCCTGGGTGCGCCGGGGGGCAAATTTTGGCTACATCAGCCCCGATGGCAACCCGCTCACGCCCTTGCACTTCACCCGCGCCGAAAACTTCTTTCGGGGCCGCGCTACCGTTGAGCTAAAAGGCGAGACTTATCAGATAGACCGAACCGGCAACCGCCTCAGTACGGCTCCCGACTCCACCGCCGAAACTGACTTTATGGAGCAGGGCGACTTGGTGCGCCGCAACGGCAAAGTCGGCTTCCGCTTCACCGTCGGTCACGCCGTAGTTCCCGCCGAGTATGATGAAATCCGAGACAGCTACAACGGCTTGCTCTTCGTGCGGCGGGGGGCAAATTGGGGTGTCATCAACCAAAAAGGCAAGTTGGTGTTGCCCTTAGAATACGACGCCATTCGGGCCACGCCCGCCAACGGCTACGCCTTCCCCATCGTTGAGCAGGCTGGACGCCTAGGCTACCTCGATGCCGATGGCAAATTAATGGTGAAGCCTCAGTATCGCGAGGCACAGCCCTTCGTGGCCGGCACGGCGCGAGTGCTCACCGAGAGCGGGCAGGCGGGGTATATTGATACACGGGGCCGGGAGTTTTTTGAGGAGTAACGCAAACTCCGTGGGTAGTTCGCTGGGGGGCTTTTTTATCTTTTTTCTAGTAGCTTACCAGACAAATCTTCAAGCCCGCGCGGCGCAGTACAGTATGCTCAACCTGCCTATTCTCAACGTCCGCATTCAACCCTGCTTAGTAGCCGAGCAGCACCACCTGACGCCCCAGGCGCTAGGTCACCACTGCGCCCTCTGCGACCGGCTCGTGCAGGATTTTACCAACAGTTCTCAGGCCGACTTGGAGCAGGCGCGGGTAGATTCCTTGGATGGCCGAGTATGCGGCCGATTCTCGCCGGCGCAATTGATGCCAACGGTGCGGTTGCGGCCCAAGCTGCGGCAGTTTCTGGTAGCGCTAGTGTTGGTGTGCGGGTTGGGGCTGACGAGGCAGGAGGTAATGGCACAAATACAGGATAGCACTCAGCGTCATTATCCCATAGACACCAAAGTCTATGGCATGGTCGCACAGCAAATGCCCGTTTACAAAAATGGAGGTAATGCAGCTATCATTACAGCTATAATGCAAAACTTGCGCTACCCTGCTGGTCACACGATTGTTGGTCGTGTAATTGTTAAATTTACTATCGACAAGGCTGGGCTTTTACAGGAGCCAACAATAATCAAAGGTCTAGGCTCTCCGTTTGATCAGGAAGCGCTTAGAGCCGTGAGCCTCTTGGGGCCGTGGAATCCCGGTAAGCAGAATGGTCAACCTGTTGAGGTGCCATTCACTATACCAGTCAATTTCCGGCCACCAGGCAAGCCCACGCCTTGATCCTTCCCAAAAAATTCGCACCTTATAAGCCGATAGTTCTAACCCCACCTCTCCCGGCTTATGATCTTTACGCCCAGTCCTATGCTGCTCAAGCTGCTCTATACCCGTGGCAGCCTGCGCAACACGCCTAATGGCGTGGCTTTCAGCATCAAGAACCGTCTCGACACCGTCCGCTTCACCCGCCTCGACTACGTGCAGATCGACGGGGAGCGAATCACCCCCGATCATATTGCCCTGGACCTGGGCGACGGCGACATTCGCCCCGCACCCGATGTGCTGAGCCGCACCCCCGGCGGCCTGGAGTTTTTGGTGGGTCACAGCATTACATTTTACCTCACCACCGCTGCGCTTACTGAAGGCCTGCACGGCGTACAGGTGCAGTTTGCGGCCGATCCGTTTGGCGACCTGCATGTGGAGGTAGAGGACAGCATCGTCAATCAGTCGACTAATCGCACGCGCATTCCGCGCCAAGATGCCGACGACTACGCCGAGTCGGCCATTCAGGAGCGACAGCGCTTTGCGCAGGAATACACTGGCCAGGAGTTCGAGCATCTGAAAAACTACTCCTTCGACCCCCACATGCTCCAGGGCAACTGCGAGCATTTTGTAGGCGTAGCCCAAATTCCGGTGGGTTTGGCCGGGCCGCTTACCGTGCACGGCGAGCACGCCCAAGGCGACTTCCTCATCCCGATGGCAACTACCGAAGGCACGCTGGTAGCCAGTTATAACCGCGGTATTCAAGTGCTGAACCTATGCGGCGGCGTAAAGTGCACCGTCATCGGCGACGCCATGCAGCGGGCTCCCGTGTTTGTGTTCGACGACGCCCGTGGTGCCCGCGACTTTTCTAAGTGGGTAGAGGCCGAAATAGACGCTATTCGTCAGGAAGCCGAAAGCACGTCGCGCGTGGCTAAGCTTCAGTACATCGATACGTATCTGGCTACCAAGTTTGCGTACCTGCGCTTCAACTACAGCACCGGCGACGCGGCCGGGCAGAATATGGTGGGGCGCGCCACCTTCGCCGCCTGTTCCTGGATTCTGGAAAACTATAAGGGCCCTGGCATCCGTCATTTTTACCTCGAATCGAACTTCGCCACCGACAAAAAAGCCTCCCAAATCAACGTGATGCGTACGCGTGGAAAGCGCGTAGTGGCCGAGGCCGTCGTGAAGCGCGACATCCTGCAGCAACGCATGCGCGTGACGCCCGAGCAACTAGCTTATCATGGGCAAGTAAGCAATGTGGGAGCCTTTATTTCGGGCGCCAACAACAACGGCGCGCACTCAGCCAACGGCATTACCGCCTTATTCATTGCTACTGGCCAAGACGTGGCTAACGTGTCGGAATCATCGGCGGGCGTGCTGTATTCGGAGGTAACCAAGGAGGGCGACTTGTATCTGAACATCACGATTCCGTCGCTCATCGTGGCAACCCACGGTGGCGGCACCGGTCTGGCCACTCAGAATGAATGCCTGCGGATGCTGGGCTGCGTGGGCCGGGGCACCGTGAATAAGTTTGCCGAAATAGTGGCCGGCGTGGTACTGGCGGGCGAACTAAGCCTAGGTGCTGCCATTTCGAGCAGCGACTGGGTCAGCAGCCACGAGCAGTACGGCCGCAATCGATAAGAAAAGGGCCGCAGGTCAGCTTGGTCGCTTTAGCGGTGCTGGTATTTAGTTAACAGATTTATAGTTACTCCATCCGAAAATGAAAAGAATAAGCTTACTGGCATTATTGAATGTGGCGTTGGTTAGCCCGAGCATGGCTCAGAATCAAAACATTACAATGAGCGAAGTAGGGCGACTAACAGGTGGATCATATACACCATTTGAATACAAGCGCCTCGTAGATCAGACGAAACTCACGCCCGAGCAAGCGTATTACACGCCTGACTGGAAAGCTGGTACGCTGCTGTTTACCAACGAACAGGCGCTGGCCGTACCAGCCATGCGCTTCAATATGGCCATGCGCCTAGTAGAGGTACAGGACCCAACTGCCGAAGGCGGTATTCGGATAATTCCCGCTGCCAGTATCCGAGGATTTATTCTGGGGCCCGCCGGCAAAAACGGGCAGGCTTTTGAAGTTCAGTCGTATCGGTCGGCCAGTTACAGCGGCAAAAACTTTTTTGAATCGCTCAACCAAGGTCCTGTGCGCTTATTCCTACTGCATGAAGTGGTAGAGCGTCCAGCCGCCCGCAACGAAGCCCTTGGCGTTGAAACACGCGCTGCACAATACCTGCGCAGTACACAGCCGTACGTTTTGCGCGCAGGTCAGGAGCGAGTTGAGCCCCTGAGCCTAACCAAGAAAGCTGTGCTGCGGATGTTCAATGAAAAAGCCCCCCAAATAGAAGCATACGCCAGTCAGAACAATCTAAGCTATGAGCAACTGCCCAACGTAGTGAAGATGATGGAACACTACCAGAGCCTAATCAAATAACAGCCAAATAGTTATCTTTCATATAGCTTCCGCATAGTAAAGCATGATTTTGCTACTGGCATTACATTTATGAAAAGCTCCTTTATTATCTGTCTTGGGTTTGGCGCTACCATACCTCTGCTTTTTTGCTCGGCTAGCTACGCGCAGGAGACTGTTAACATGAGTCCGGGCGTAAATGGGCCTTCTATGGCACAGCTGCGGCAGGAAACCTTTCAGGTGGGCGTTCGGAATGCCCATCAACAGCGAATAGTGGAGCAGCTTAAGATGGCCTCACCCCTGACCTATTATGATAGCGACTGGCGGCCGGGCACTGTAAAACTAGCTAATGGACAGGAAATCAAAGCTCCTATGCGCTACAATTTGGTGGCGCGGGCCCTGGAGATTCAGCGCCCAGGTCCTCCAGCCAAGCCAGACAGCGTGTTACTACTCCCGCAGTTTCAGGCAGCACAATTTGGCACTGCTTTACCATCCTTATTTCGGGAGTTTGTGGCTCATCCGTACCAGTCGGATCAATCGCGCCACGACCTTAACCTGTTTGAAAAGATAAACTCCGTGCCAGGGCCCGTGGATCTATTGCTGCTGCACGAAGTAGTTGCCCAAACTACATCTTCCGCCTTCGCTCCTGGCGGTACTGGGCGGCCCGCCGATCAAAGAATAGAGCGCGTAAGTCGTCTGTATGCCCGTACGCCCAAGCGCACTACCGTGCAGGAGATAAATCTTAACAAGACCGGTGTTCTGTATCTATTTGGAAAGGATGCGAACCGGATGGCGAGCTACGCTTCAGCTCACAAGCTCACATTCGTCGATTTGGCGCACGTAGTCCAGATAGTCGACGAATACAACAGGACAGTTCAGCCCGAGTAACCTACGTAAGTCACATAAAAAAGCCCCCCAGAGCTACTCCGGGGGGCTTTTTTATGTGGTTTATATCTCTTGGTTACAACGGATCAGCTGTCACTTTGAAGCGTGAGTCGGCACGCATAGTAATATCCTGAGCGACGGCGCGCTTCACGCGGGCTTCCGTGGTGAGTGTGTAGCCCGAGGCCTTGAGGTACTTATCCAGTTTGGCGCCACTTGGCTTAAGGTCGATAACCTTTTGCCCCGTCGGCACCGGATTAAGCGAAGCCAGTGCTACCCGGTCACTCTGATCAGTACTGATATAAAGGGTTACGCTTTCTAAAAAGTCGAAATTCTCATTATTTGGGTCGGTAATAGTGAGCGTAAGCTTGTTCAGGCTCACATCCTTTACCAAATCGGCGCGGGTATCTTCATTCTTGAAGCGTTCCTCTGAACGGGTTGTCACGGCTACCGGAGCTACCGGGATTAGCCCCACAACAGCATTGCCAGCAACCTTAATATTCTGAGTGTCATCAATGTAGAAGGTGAGCAATTGATCGATTTTCTCACAACCAGCTGTCAAAAAGAGGAGCGCAAGTGGGATGATGAATAGTATTTTTTTCATGTGATTGGCTTTTGCTGCATTTGAGCAACAATTTGGCCAATCGATTTCATAGATGACAAACCATTTAGTCCATCATATCGGCGGCGCGAGGAGGCTCGTGCTTAAAATCCGGATTCCAACTCATAGGGTATTTCTCGTCCACGTATTGCAGGGCTGTTTCGGTGAGATACATGGGCCGGAAGGTATCTACCATGACCGCCAGCTCGTGGGTTTCTCTTTTGCCAATGCTAGCCTCTACCGTGCCGGGGTGCGGGCCGTGAGGCAAACCGCTGGGATGCACCGTAAACGATGCTAGATCAATGCCTTTGCGCGACATGAAATTGCCGGCTACATAGTAGAGCACCTCGTCAGAGTCAACGTTGGAATGGTTGTAGGGCGCCGGTATACTCAAAGGGTGATAGTCGAAGAGGCGAGGCACGAAGGAGCAGATGACGAAATTATGCGCTTCAAACGTTTGGTGCACGGGCGGCGGCTGGTGAATGCGACCTGTAATCGGCTCAAAATCGTGAATGGAGAAGGCATAGGGGAAAAAATACCCATCCCAGCCAACCACATCAAAGGGCGAATGGGCGTAGGTGAGTTGGTGCAGATAGCCCTCCTTTTTTACCTGCACGCGGTATTCGCCGGGCTCCTCTTCCATGATTAACTCAGTTGGAGGTCGCATATCCCGCTCACAGTAAGGAGAATGCTCCAGTAGTTGCCCGAAGTGGTTGCGGTAGCGCCGGCACGTTTCGATGGGGCTGAACGACTCAATAATGAGCAGGCGCACAGGCCCTTCTTCGAAATGAAACTGATGAATAATCGTGCGCGGCACTACCACGTAGTCGCCGGGCTCGAAGCTGACTTTGCCCAGTTGACTCCACAGCTCGCCACGGCCTTCATGCACGAAAATCACCTCATCGGCCAACGCGTTTTTGTAGTAGTACTGCATGCGGCGCTCCGTAGGGTTGCAGATGCTGAGCATCACGTCTGCGTTGCCCATCAGCGTCTGCCGGGCCTGCAGATAGTCGCCACCCGTAGTGGTTTGGGCGAGGGTGCGCAGATGGCTGGGCTGTAATGCTCTGTCCTTTAGCAGTTTTTCGCTGTAGGGCACTGGCTCACCAACCTCTTTTATCTGGGTGGGCGGGTGGATATGATAAAGCAAGGAAGAGACGCCATGGAAACCGAGCGTGCCCACAAGCTGCTCCGCGTACAGCGACCCATCGGGCTGACGAAACTGGGTGTGGCGCTTACGCGGAATCTGGCCGAGGCGGTGGTAGTAAGCCATAGAAATAGGGAAAGCAAGGGTGGGATTGCCTAGTAATGCAAGCTGGAAGGTCGGCAAATTCCCCTAAAAACGCTACGTGCGAAGCTCACCTCACGCTGGCGCCGTACCTTTGCAGACCTACATCGCCCGTCGTATCTGCTTCATTTATAAGCTGCTGCTCACCAACTTTTTATTGGAGCAGGGGTTTGTAGCAAAACTATCCTCTACTGTGATCTGTACTTTTTTTTCGCCTAAACTACTTGGGCCACTTGCACTTCTGGTTTTGCTTACTGCCTTTATTCCTCACACCGGTCGGTGGGCGGAGTCAGCAGCCAAAAAAGCCCCCCAGCCAGCCCGCGTTCGGACATTTACTTTTGAATACAGAACCACTGTTCGAAATTTGCCCCCCAGCGCCAAGGCCGTCGACCTGTGGCTTCCGGTACCGCATTCCGATAAGTCGCAAACTATTAGTGACTTAAAGATAGAATCTCCGCATCCGTACGAGGTAGTAAAGGCGCAGTACAACAACCAAGTGCTGCACCTGAAGGTGACGAATCCGTCGGCAGAGCCTTTCACCGTATCAGTGCGTTTTCAGGCAGCCCGGCGCGAGCACCTGAACCTTGCTGCGGCACCAAAGTCAGCCGCGGCGGCTACGAAGAACACCGAAGCTGGAGACCCCAATATGGCCCGCTGGCTAGAGCCCGACCGCCTTGTGCCCTTGGATGGTAAGATCAAGCAATGGGCAAATGAGGTGGTTTCGCAAGCCAATGCCCATACCGACCTCGAAAAGGCGCAGGCTATTTATAACCACGTGGTTTCTACCGTTAAGTACGATAAAACGGGTCAGGGCTGGGGGCGTGGCGACATCTACTACGCCTGCGATGCCCGCCGCGGCAACTGCACCGATTTCCACGCTGTATTTATTGGCTACTGTCGCGCTCTTGGTATTCCGGCGCGCTTCAGCATTGGCTTTCCGCTACCTCCCGAGCGCGGTACAGGCGAGGTGAAAGGGTATCACTGCTGGGCCGAGTTTTATACTCGCGAAACCGGCTGGGTGCCTATAGACGCGTCGGAGGCGGCCAAAAACCCAGCCCAGCGCACCTACTTTTTTGGGGCCCACGATGAAAATCGTGTGGAACTGACCCGTGGCCGCGACCTTACACTAGCTCCCCGCCAACAAGGTGCGCCGCTAAATTATTTTGTTTATCCCTATGCTGAAGTAGATGGTCAGCCCTTCACCAGTTTGGAACAAAACTTCTATTATCAGGACCTGAAATTGCCCCCCAGCAAGCGGAAATAACAGAACAGTCGTCTATAGAGATCGGGTAGCTATAGGTGTCAAAACAAAGCTGGGAATAACAGCTACTAAACGCAAAAAGGCCGATCGTCTCCTTACGGAGAGGCGACCGGCCTTTTCTTGTTAGCACTTAGTAATAGTAGATTTCTAGCAAATAGATATAGATAAGAGGTTATTGTTTAGCTACTACCAACTCGGTAGCAGCTTCGCGGACATACTCATTCGAATCGGTGCGCAGGGCGGCTACCAACTCAGCTGGTAAACTATGCCCGGCTGCTTGTAGCGCCATTACGCTAGCCAGCCGCATATACGCATCCTCATCGGTGAGGCGAGGCAACGCATATTCTACCGCTTTTGCGGGGTGCAAATCCGACAGTGTATTGAGTGCATATCGGCTGACGAGCTTATGATCGTCGTGGCAGATAAGGAATTCCATCAATTCCGTGCGATGAGGAATGATATAGTGAGCTACATGCTCAGCAGCCAGGTAGCGCGTGTGGTAGAGCGGCGAAAGCAACCCACGCTCCAGTAGAATAGTGCGACGAGCAGGCTTCAGCGTTTCGAGGCACTCATACAGAACATCCTCGTGTAGATAGTCGGCCGTGATGGCTTCCAGCAGCAAGTCAATGCCGTTCACGTCGCCCCAGCCACCGTTCTGCTTTTCAATTTCGGATATAGTGGCCCGGTGCAGGTCGCTGCGGTAGCGCCGACGCTCCATGGTATCGTGGTCGTCGTCCCAGAAGTTCAGCTTTAGTTCTTCCACCAATACTGCTCCACCCTGCCGCCGCGCCATATAGCTCCAGAATTGCTCTAAAGCCTGCTGTAAATCTTTGTGTGCGTCGCTCATTCGTTTTCCGAAAAAGGTTAATTGCGTCTACCGTAACGGCGGGGCTTTCCACCAAAAAAACAGCCTAAGCAGGTGTTGGAGCATTATCAACAATCACCCATCAATCAATTGAATCCATTAATTACCTATCCATCCGCCACCTTGACTCTATGTGCTAAGTGGTGGCGAACGTACAATAGGCAAGAACTATGCTCAGTTCCCAGTAAGCTGGGCCGTACTCGTATCAATAGCGCGCAATGCTTGTTGAAACTCTACGTCTTGCTCAGCTAACACCGTGTGATAGGCGTTTTTGCCGTAAGCACTCCGGGCAATGTGCGCTTTAAGTTGTGTGCGTAGGAGCGGAGCCGCCCGGCGCAAACCAGCTGCATCGGCCACCAAGCCTGCGCGGGCCGCTAAAGCGCTTAGAGCTTGAAGCTGGGTATCCGTGATGCGAAACGATGCATTGAATTGCTCAAAACGAAGGCCTTCTAGCTCAGGCTGATGATCTTGGTAAAACTTCAGCGCGAACTCACGCACCAGATTGCGGCTTTGCAACCGGCGGAAATACTTGGAGAAAGCCGTGGTATCTCGGGGCACAAATAAATCAGGCATGATACCGCCCCCGCCATATACCGTACGACCGTGCATCGTGCGATACCGCAGAGAGTCGGCGAAGTGAATACTGTCGGCGTGGAAGTACTCGCCTTGGCGCTGACGCTTGGCCAGTTCCTGCTCATACTCAGCGTGTCCGCCCTGATACGATTTCTGGATAGAGCGGCCCGAGGGCGTGTAATAGCGGGCGATAGTCAGACGCAGTTCTGAGCCATCATTGAGAGCAATGGGCTGCTGAACCAAGCCTTTCCCAAACGTGCGCCGACCGACCAGCAGGGCGCGGTCATGATCTTGCAAGGCACCAGCCACTACCTCAGCGGCGGAGGCACTACCTTCGTCTACCAGCACAACTAAAGGGCCTTCTTCGAACTCGCCCAGCACGCGGGAGTAGGTTTGGGTATCGTATTGGTCGCCTTTACCATCGGTATACACGATTTTGCGGGTACCGGCGATGAACTCATCGGCCATTTTGGTGGCGCGGTCGAGGTAGCCGCCGGGGTTGCCCCGTAAGTCTAGCACCAAACGCGACATGCCTTGGCGGCGCAAATCACCTAATGCCTGCTTGAACTCCTCATAGGTATTGTTGGCAAACCGACTCACTTTGATATAGCCAGTTTGGTTATCAACCATATAGGCTACTTCCACTGAATTATTTGGTACCCGCTCGCGGGTCACCGTCACGTTCAGCAGCTTGAGTGAGCCACGGCGCTGAACCTGAATTTGCACACGGCTAGCCCGCGGACCGCGCAGTTTGCCATACACCTGCTCGGTCGTCATGCGCACCCCAGATACGGCCTCACCATTCACAGCCAGCAGTTGGTCGCCGGGCCGAAGGCCAGCATGCTCCGCCGGGCCGCCCCCAGCGAAGCTATTACTGTAACTGTGTCTTGAAATATATTGAACTCAACTCCTACACCGTCAAAATCACTCTGAAGGAAGGCGGAAGCCTGGGTTTGCTCTTTTGCTGGTATAAATACCGAGTGTGGATCGAGGCGCTCCAGCATACGGCCAATGGCGTAGTCGGAAAGCGCTTCGGCATCAACAGAGTCGACATAATCGCGGTCTACGTAGCTCAAAATCTCTTTGAACTTCAGATAGCCGCGCGAGGTACTATCGGGGTTTTGGCCGGAGGGCCTGAATGGATTCGCACCTACCAACATACCGCCAGCTAGTACCAACGCTAACAGCCATGGCTGCCGCACCTGTAAGCGGGAAGCACGAGGCGCCGACGTCGGAGTGAGCTCCGGAGTAGGCGTCGAAACAGTGTTCGACTTGGCGTTCATAAAAGGCTGGAAGAGTAGATGTTTTAACTATAAACGGCAGTTAGCGACAAGGCAACATTCCAAATCTAGTAAAACTATTACGGGAAAATCATGCCTATTTATACCCCTACATTATTTTCAAATAACAATGCAATTTTATATTTTGTAAGACATATTTATAATATAACAAGGTAAATACGCTGGCATTATACTAGAGTTATTACTAAAGTATTACATTGAAAATATATAAAATTTCCAATAAAAAGATTAAAGCTCATTACAGCCTAGGTAGGCTAGAAATCAACTTAGTGGAGACGAGCAATAGCGATAGGTGCCGTATCTTTGGGCGAGTAGCCAGATTACTGCACCTTTCTATTTTCATCCCGACGTAATGAGCCGAATTCTTGCCATTGACTACGGCAACAAGCGCGTGGGACTGGCCGTGACCGACCCGTTGCAGCTCATTGCCACGCCCCTCGAAACCATCCATAGTCAGGACCTGTTGGCTTATGTACAGGCGTACCATCAGCGTGAACCGTTGGCAGCTATTGTAGTGGGGATGCCGCGCACTTTGCTCAATGAGCCAACAGACGTAACCAGTGCTGTGGTTGGTTTGGTGCGGCGTTTGCGTCGCGAGCTGCCAACTGTACCGGTGCACGAGCTCGATGAGCGCTACACTTCGCGCATGGCGCACGCCGCGATGCTGGCTGGGGGGCTTTCGAAGAAAGACCGCCGCGACAAAGCCACCGTCGACCGCGTGAGTGCCACGCTTATTTTGCAATCTTTCCTTAATTCCCGATGATTTATCCCATCGTTGCCTTCGGCGACCCAGTATTAAAGACACCCGCCAAGGACATATCAGTAGATGTTGATGCCAAAGAGCTGAAACAGCTCATTGCCGATATGTTTGACACTATGTATCACGCTCGCGGTGTGGGCTTGGCCGCTCCGCAGATTGGGCGCAGCGTACGTTTGTTTGTTATCGACTCGGCGCCTATGCTGGACGACGAAGATGAGGATGAGGAAGAAACTACTGAAGCTCCTTCCGTTGCCGAAAATGCCCCCCAGGACCAGCCAGTAAAGCGGGCCTTTATTAACCCCGTAATGGTGAGCGAAACCGGCGAAGAATGGGGCTTTGAAGAAGGATGCCTGAGCATTCCGGGCGTGCGGGAGATGGTGTACCGGCCGGCCAATATCGTGCTGCGTTACGAGGACGAAAACCGCGTGGTACACGAAGAAGCCTTCTCCGGCATGACGGCCCGCGTCATTCAGCACGAGTACGACCACCTAGAAGGCATTCTGTTCACCGATCATTTATCGGGCTTCAAGAAGCAACTGCTGAAGGGCAAGCTTACGCGCATCAGTAAGGGCGATGTGAAGGCCGATTATCGGTTGCGCTTCGCAGGGCAAGGGCGGCGCTAAGCCATAAGAAAAAGCCCCCCAGCCACCGATTATGAAGAAACTCCCACTGCTTCTGTTGCTCCTGCTGTTGCCTTTGCAGCCGCGGGCGTGGGGATTTTTCGGGCATCGCATGATCAATCGGCTGGCGGTATTTACCCTGCCGACCGAGCTGCTGGGGTTTTACAAAAAGCACATTGACTATCTCACCGACCACGCCACCCGGCCTGACCAACGCCGGGCCGTGGTACCGGGTGAGGCAGCTCGTCACTTCTTGGACGTGGATGCTTATGGCGACAGCGCGATAGTTCGTTTGCCCCGTAGCTGGGCCGACGCCGTAGCGCGCTATGGCGAAGATACTTTGCAGCGGCACGGCATTGTACCGTGGCACGTGGCGCGCATGCAGCTTCAACTGACCGAGGCTTTCCGCACCCGCGACGCTGACCGCATTCTGCACCTTTCCGCCGACTTGGGGCACTATGTTGCCGACGCTTGCGTGCCGCTGCACAGCACCCGCAACTATAACGGCCAACTGTCCGGTCAGCGGGGTATTCATGGGTTATGGGAAAGTCGTTTGCCGGAATTGCTGAGTGCGAATTATGATTTTTTCACTGGCCCAGCACCCTACCTTGATAACCCTGCTTTCAGCATCTGGGAAGCCGTGGGCCGCTCTAATGCCGCAGTAGATTCGGTGTTGCGGTTTGAGCGGGAGTTGACCAACCGTTTTCCTGACGACAAGAAATACGGCTTTGAGGAGCGCGGTGCTCAGGGCGCGGTGCGCGTGTATTCGCGCGAGTTTAGCCGTGCTTATCACGAGCGCCTGCACGGGCAGGTAGAACGGCAAATGCGGCGGGCCGTGCAGCTTGTGGGAGCTTTCTGGTACACCTGCTGGGTAAACGCCGGCCAGCCCGATCTGAAAAATTTGCCCCCCAGCATTTCTGCTGCAGAGCAACGCCGCTTGGATAAGGAAAGCACGGAATTGAAAAACGCCCCCCAGCGCAGTATTCCGGGCCACGAGGACTAAAACGGCAACCTCCCCTACACATATGAAAGCCCTCTACACCATTCTGCTGCTCACCGTGTCCAACCTCTTCATGACGTTTGCCTGGTACGGGCATTTGCAGTTCAAAAAGATCACCTGGCTACACGGGCTGGGGTTGGTTGGCGTGATTCTGGTGAGCTGGGGCCTAGCGTTTTTTGAATACGTTTTTCAGGTACCCGCCAATCGCATTGGGTTTGATGAAAATGGCGGACCATTTAACCTGTTTCAGCTTAAGGTTATTCAGGAGGTCATTTCGCTGAGCGTCTTCACGCTGTGCGCGGTGTACATTTTCAAAACTGATAAGCTGGCCTGGAACCATGTAGTGGGCTTCGGGCTGCTGGTGGCGGCAGTGTATGTCATCTTTCGCAAATGGTAAGCTAAACGGTAGTGCCGTTGGAAAGCGGTAATTTGCTCACCGGTCGCGCCAACTTGCGTCGGCTTACTGCCCCTGGGGGGCTTTTTTGTGCTACTTCCTACCTATGTTACGTAACTGGTTTCTTTTTTTCTGCTTCCTAATCTTGGGACTCAGCGGGTCCACTCTGTCAGTTCAAGCGCAGAAAGTTGGCTTAGTACTGAGCGGCGGCGGCGCCAAGGGTTTGGCGCACGTGGGCGTACTGAAAGTTCTGGAGAAGAACAAGATACCAATTGACTACATCATTGGCACCAGCATGGGCTCGGTGGTAGGCGCTATGTATTCGGCGGGTTATTCGCCAGCCGAAATCGAGGAAATCGTGATGGACCCCGACTTTCAATACTGGGTGTCCGGTGAGCAACTCCAAGACAAAGCCTTCAACTATCTGAACGCTGATGCTTCCCCGGCGGCTCTGCGCGTGGGCGTGGCCATCGACTCGTCGTTGAACACGCGCATCTCGCCCAATCTGATCAACGACGTTAACTTGAACTTCGCGCTGGCCAAGTTTCTGGCGCCAGCTGCCGCGGCTGCCAACTACGATTTCGACAATCTGTTTATTCCCTTCCGGTGCCTTGCCGCCGAGGTATTTACCCGCAAGCAAGTAGTACAGGAGAGCGGCTCGCTTGCCGATGCCGTGCGCAATTCGATGGCGGTGCCGCTGGTATTTCGCCCCATTCGCAACCCCGACGGCCGCTACCTTTTTGATGGGGGCATCTACAACAACTTCCCCACCGATGTTATGCGGTCCGCATTTCAGCCTGATATTATCATTGGGGTGAACGTGGGCGATGTGGCCTACAAAAAATACCCTTTCGAGAAGGACGACGAGCTGCTACTGGGCTCCATCGTTTTTTTGGGCGCCGATGTAGCTGATACACTGGCCGTAGGGCCAAACGGAGTATTCATTCAGCCTGATCTGGAAGGCTACGGCGCCACCGACTTCGACAAAGTGCGCGAGCTGATCGAACTGGGCGAAAAGGCGGCGCAGGATAAGCTCACGCAGATGCTACGCCGCATTCCGCGCCGCGTCGATACACTGGCGCTGGCCAGCCGCCGCCGCGAGTTTCAGAATTCGGCCCCCGGTCCGGTTTTTAAACGCATCACGGTGCAGGGTCTGGCCGAAAAGCAGAACACTTATGTAAGCCGGTTTTTCCGGCGGGAGGGCCGTAGCTATACCATCGACGAGATTGAGGAAGGCTACTACCGCCTCGCGGCCGACGACTTTTTTCGCAATATCTACCCGCGCATTCGCTACGATCAGGACCGGCAGGGCTATGTATTCAACATCGATGCCCGCCAGAATAACAACCTGTCGGCCGAGGCGGGCTTTGTACTGGCTACCCGCGCCGTGGACAATATTTATGTGGGGCTGGAATACCGCTGGCTGACCAAATACCTGTATTCGGCGGCTGTAAATGCTAATCTGGGGCGCTTTTATAATGCGGTGCAGGGCCGGTTTCGGGTGAGTATTCCAGAGAAGCTGCCCTTCTTTGTGGAGCCCAGCGTGACTTACAATAACTGGAGCTATCAGAAAACCGGCGGCCTGCTGGGGCGTGATATTCAGAATACGCTAATTGAGCAGAGCGACTTAGCCTTAGGCGTGCAGATTGGGATTAGCCCCCGCTACCGCAGTCGGGTTTCGTTGGAGGCGGGCTATTTTGGCAACCAGGATAACTACGCCAATACCCGCGAAGTATCCTCCAGCGACGTACTGGACCGCACCAGCTTCCGCGGCCTGACAGCGGCGGTCCGCTACAGCCGCAACTCCCTGAATCGCAAGCAATACCCTACGGCCGGGCGTCGAGCTTTGGCTAGTATACGCGGCGTGCAGGGCACTGAGATATATAGCCCCGGCTCCACCTCAGTATTTGAGAACGAGTACCGCGACAACCACCAATGGCTACAGTTTTCAGCTACCACGGAGCAGTATTTTATGCTGCTCAACAAAAAGCAGATATGGGGCTATTTTGGGGAAGTAGTTGTCAGCGGACAGGCGCGCTTTGCCAACTTCCGCTCCTCCCAGACGACCTCACCGACATTTGCCCCCCTCGTTGATTCGCGCACGCTATTTCTGGATAACTACCGCTCGCCGCGCTACGCCGCCGCTGGTTTGCGCTTCTCCCAGAGCCTGCTGGCTAGTAAGTTAGAATGGCGCTCCGAGGCTTTTGCCCACCTCGTGTATAAGCCTCTGCGCGACAGCGAAGGCCAGCGGGCACTTCAAAAATCCGGCTTCGATCGGCCTCGCCTGACAGCTAGCACAGGTTTCGTGTATCAGACGCCCGTTGGGCCCCTTGCTCTGCACGGCATCTACTACGACGACTCAGCCAAGCGCTTTGGGGTGTTTGGCCATATTGGCTACCTGCTGTTTCATGGCCGTTCGCTCGACTAAAATACTCTGCGTAAGGCCCTCCTTTCTCCTGTCTAATGAAACCACGGCGCGCCACTCCAACCGTCAAAAAAGCACTCATTTTTTCACCTGAGAACGTGTTTGAGCGGTGGACTGCTGTTGAAATTGCCCCCCAGCAAGAAATGGAGCAATGTCGGTTCGTGGCTTGCGACTTCTCGGGCGCCGACTTCACTGATAAACGCTTTATCGACTGCCTGTTTGAGCGGTGTAATCTATCATTAGCAAAGTTGGCCGGTGCAGGCTTGCAGAATGTGTCGTTTCGGGAGTGCAAGCTTTCGGGCGTGCAGTTTGCAGCCTGTCGGGATATGTGGTTTGAAGTGGAGTTTGCGCATTGCCAGCTTCCCTACGCTTCCTTCCACGGTAAGCGCATGCGCGGCACCCGCTTCGCGAACTGTGTGCTGACCGAGGCCGATTTCAGCTATGCCGACTTAACGGAAGCAGTCTTTCAGGAGTGTAACCTAACCGGGGCAGTTTTCGAGCAAACTCAGCTCACCGCCACCGATTTTACCACCGCTTCCGGCTTCCTCATCGACCCCGATATGAACGTAGTAAAGCGCGCCCGCTTCAGTCTAGAAGGCTTACCTGGTTTGCTCAGCAAGCACGAAATAATCGTGGCGTAGCATTACCTTACCTACCCTTGAGCCTACTTATTTCTCCACCAGAATCATAGCCGTGCTGGGGGGCATTTTTAGCGCGAATGGGTTAGCACTGGGGGGCAATTTTTCGATACCAGCTGGTACTAAATGATCGCCGCGCAGCACCACCGTGTAGCTACCGGCCGGCACCATGACGGCAGTTGGCGCTTTGTTGCCATTGAACACCACGACAATGTTGCGCCATGTATCGCCGCCGGCGTAGTCGCGGAGGCGGTAGGCGATGGTGCCGGGGGGCAAATTGGGCAAAAACTCGAGGTGCTGCTGCACCAATTTGCGGGTGGGCAACCGAAACGCCGGATGGGCTCGCCGCAACGCCAGCAGTTCGCGGTAGAACGCATACACCCGCGCATAGCGGGCTTTGCGGCCCCAGTCAATTTGATTAACGCTGTCGGGCTGGTTGAAGGAGTTGTGGGAGCCGCCTTTCGTGCGCAGAAACTCGTCGCCAATGGGCAAAAACGGGATTCCCTGCGAGGTGAACACGATAGTATTGCTAAGGATATCCCGCTGAATTAGCTCAGCTTCCGTTGCGCTGGGGTTCGATGACTGTAGCTTATCCCAAAGCAACTGGTCGTCGTGGCAGGCCACGTAGTTGATGGTTTGGGCGGGCGACGCGGCCCAGGGCGTTTTGCTGTAATTCACCTTCGAGTAATCAATCTGGGGGTGCTCGGTGGCGGCCACAATACCGAACTTCACGCTTTCCTCCAGCCCCGGATGCCCACTGGCAAAGCCCGGCTCCTCGCGCCGCGACACATGCCCACGCACCCCATCGCGCAACTCGTCGCTGAAGGCGGCAATCCGTTCCAAACGCTGCACATTTGCTTTTACCGCGCGAGCCGTTTCGGGCAATGGGCTGGGGCCTGCAGTCCATCCTTCGCCATACATCAGAATACTATGGTCCTGCTGGTCGAGGGCTACGCGCACGGCGCGCATGGTTTCACTATCCAGCACCCCCATCAGGTCAAACCGAAACCCATCGGCGTGATACTCGCGGGCCCAGTATGCCACCGACTCCACGATCAACTTACGCACCATGGGCCGCTCCGAGGCAATTTCGTTGCCGCAGGCGGTGGCGTTGGAGTAGCTGCCGTCGTCATTATGTCGATAGTAGTAGCCGGGTACCAACTGCTCAAAGCTGGTGCGGGCGGCGTCAGTAGTATGGTTGTACACCACATCGAGCACCAAGCGCAGGCCGCGCTGGTGCAATGCCTGCACCACTTGTTTCAGCTCCCGGATGCGGGCAGCAGGGTCGGCGGGGTCGGTGGCAAATGATCCTTCGGGCACTGAGAAATGCAAAGGCTCGTAGCCCCAGTTGTAGCGATTTTCGCTCAGCTTACTCTCATCGATGGAAGCAAAATCGTTGGTCGGCAGCAGATGTACATGACTGATACCCAGCTCCGCCAGATGGTCGAGGCCCGTGCTCACGCCATCGGGACCTTGGGTTCCAGACTCCGTTAACCCTAAGTATTTGCCCTTATGCTCGACGCCCGATTCAGGGTGCATAGACAAGTCCCGTAGATGCAGCTCCCCGATTATCACGTCGGTCGGCTTGGCCAGGGTTGGCCGTTGGTCATCCAGCCAGCCCATCGGGTTAACTGTAGCCGGATCAAGCAGCACGCCGCGCTGTCCATTCAGGCCCACGGCGTGCACGTAAGGGTCAGGCACTTCGGCCATTTTTTGCCCCCCAATAGTGGCTTGAACTACATAGAAGCGGCCCGCTGGTTGCGAGGGTAAAGTAAAAACCCAGGTGCCGCTTTCAGCCTTCCGCATGGCAAAATCGGCCACGGCCTCCCCTCCCGTGCCGGTTGTGTATAGCTTAAGGTGGAGCGCGTCGGCCGTCGGTGCCCACACCCGCAACGTGGCGCGCCCCCTTGAAACGTGAGTCCCAGATCGGGCCCATAATACACGGGGTAACTGGTGAAGTCAGGCAGCACCAACGCCGGCCGGCTGGTAGTAGCAGGCTTAACGGCACAGGCAGTCAGGAAAGACAGTATGGAGAGCAACAAGATACGTTTCATGCAGAAGAAAGAAATAGCCAGCCTGGTTGTAGCGCTAGCCAGGCCGCGGCATTTTTATCAATAAAAGCCCCCCTACTCTTCCACGCCTACCGTTCGGCGAATGCCGAGCTTTTTCATGCGGGCTTCCAGCGTTTTAGGGTTGATATCTAATAGCACTGCCGCGCCATTTGGTCCGCTTACCCGGCCACCCGTGCGCTGCAGAGCAGCCAAGATATGGTCGCGCTCCTGGTTTTTGAGCGTTTTAAGCGGAGCCGCATCAGTGGGTTTGGCGGTGGGAGTTCGGGTAGCGGAGAAGCCCGCAAATTCCAGAAAAGCCCCCTGCGACACTATCACGGCCTGTTCCAGCACATGCTCTAGCTCGCGCACATTGCCGGGCCAGGTATACTGCCGCAGGGCCCGCAAATCTCGCTCGCGCAGCCCTCGCACGGGCTTGGCCAGCTTCCGGCTGAGGCGGTCCAGAAAGTGGCGAACGAGTGGTTCAATGTCCTCAGGCCGCTCCCGCAACGCTGGCAGCCGAACAGGAACCACGTTGAGCCGATAGTATAGATCGGCGCGGAAGCGGCCAGCACTTACCTCGTCTTCCAGCACCCGGTTGGTAGCGGCAATAACGCGGGCGTCGGTTGGAATAACGCGCCGGCCGCCAATGCGCTCAAACTCCTTTTCCTGTAATACCCGCAGTAGTTTAGCTTGCAGATCCAGGGGTAGTTCACCGATTTCATCCAGGAAAATGGTGCCGCCATCTGCTAGTTCAAACTTACCGATACGTCGGTCGTGGGCGCCAGTAAACGCGCCTTTTTCGTGGCCAAACAACTCACTCTCGATTAGTTGAGCGGGCAAAGCCGCACAATTGAGCTTGATAAGTGCGCGCTCTTTACGGGTCGACAGGTTGTGAATAGCGCGGGCTACTAACTCTTTGCCCGTACCTGTTTCGCCCGTTACCAGCACCGTCGTATCGGTGGGCGCTACTTGCGCAATACGCACCTGCACTTGCTGCATCACGGTGCTTGAGCCCACGAAATCCTCAAATTTGCCCGTGGTGTTAATTTCATCCAGCAAATATGTTTTTTCCTGCTCCAGCTGAGCCCGCAACGCCTCAATTTGCTCGAAGGCAAAGACGTTCTGCACGGCCAATTGGATTTGGGGCACGAGGTTAAGCATCAAGGCCAACGTCTCCTCCGTGAAAGCGAAAGGGTCTTTGCTCGATAGTATCAGGGTAGCTGTTTGCTCATCATGTACATCCAGCGGGGCGTAGAGTACCGATTGGGTACCACGCTGTTCGCGGATGTAGCGCATCAGGTCGTAGTGTTTGGCTAGCTCGTCAAAATTGTCCCCCACATAGAATCCTGGCTTCGAAAATAGATCGGCGGCGGCTTGACGGGCAGCTTCCGCGTTCGGCAGATCATCCCACCGGTTTTCGTCGAGCGCCACGAAGTGGCCAGCAGCATCTTTGCCGAACTCAGCGAAGGCCCGGCCCGGCGTAGTGAGCAGACGCACCCGCACCCCAAAATAGTCGCAGGGCACTACCCGATTGATTTCCGTCGCGATTGTGCGAAACAGTTCTCCCCTTTCTTTAATGCTAAGGAGCGCATTATTCAAGGCCAATTGCATCGCCGTTTCCTGCTGGCGGCGCGCAATATCCTCGAAGGCCAGGGCATTGGTGACTGCCACGGCTACCAGGCTTCCAATCTTCTCCAGCAAATCGCCATCAGAGGGTGAGAAATCTGGCCGCCGATGTGCTACCAGCGACAGCAGCCCTACCAGCCGCCCACTGGTGCGCAATGGCACAACCGTCAGATAGCGCATTCCGCCCGCCAACAACGACTCAAAAGGTTGAAAATCCGGATACGCCTTGAGCAATTCTGTCAAGTCGAATTGCTGTAGGTGTGGCTGACGAATAAACGTTTCGATTGGGGTGTTCTCCACGGGCATTTGACTGGGTTTGTTCCCCGTCATGTATGGCAACTGCACTTCACCTAAGTAGTCTCGCAGAAATACGCGACGGTATTGGTGGTCCGCATCCAGCGTCAGAATGGTAATTGCGTCAAAAGGGAATATCAGCCGAAGCTTCTCCGTCACGTTGCGGAACAGCGTATCCTTATCACGAGTCGTAGCAATGGCCTCGTTGATATACAGCAGCAATGAGTCGTCTTGGTCAGGCATATAAGGAACAAATTTTCTCCTTAAATATCAGGATATATAATGAGGATATTCTCAAATATGAGGAATTATTTTTTGTATAAACCAGCAATAAGTAGCTACATACAAACTAATTTTATGCGATTAGAGCGTGTATTAGACGTATTTTAACACATTAAAGATATTTTAATCACTTGGCACATGGTTGGTTATGAGGGCAGCAACAACAGTTGCTTCAACCATGTTTTCTCGACTAACTATTATTGCTCCGCTATTAACTCTTGGGCTGTCTATGACGGCTGGGGCAGTACACGCTCAAACGCCCACTATCTCTGATTCTCTGGCTTTGGATGGCACAATTCGCGCGGTGCTCGATGCTAACCCAGCCATTACTACACTGGAAGAGGAAGTAAATGCCGCTGCTAGCCGCGTAACCCAGACGCGGGGGGCTTTTTGCCCCAGATAACAGGCACCGCTACCTACACTCGTATCGACCCGGTGGTGAAGCTTCAGCTTTCTCCAGACTCGCCGGAGTTTCAATTTGCTCCTAACAATAATTACGACGCCCACATCACGCTGCAGTACGGTATTCTCGACTTCGGAAAGAAGAATGCCTCGTACAACTTGGCTGAAAGCCGCCGGATAGCGGCCGCCGACCAAGTAAACCTAACTCGTCGCGATTTGGCTTACTCAGCGGCACAGGTGTACTACAATATTCTGTTTGTGCGCGAAAGCATTAAGGTGCAGGATGCGCAGATTGCTTCTTTGCAGCAGCACCAGCGCGAAATGGAGAAGCGCGTGGAAGGCGGTGTTAGCACCCGTTTCGACGTGACTACGACACAGGTGCGCATTACCCAGGCTCAGAACACTAAGATTGATCTGCAAAACCAGCTCCGCAACCAGCAGGTGCAGCTGGCGCGCCTCCTGCACAAGCCGGAATATGAGAACGTACCCGTGCGGGGCGCTTTTGCTTATCAGCCGCAGGCCGTTGACGTAAATGCGGCCTTAGCACAAGCGAGTGAGAACCGGCCGGAAGTAAAGCTGGCGCGCGACGCGGAAAACACCGCTAATCTGAATCTGAAGTTTATTGAACACAGCAACAAGCCAATACTTGGTGTTGGGGCTCAGTTGGGGGCCAAAAACGGCTACCAGCCCAACCTCGACCAGATTCGGCCGAACTCGGTGGGCGTCGTGCAGCTCTCCGTGCCCATTTATGATGGCAACAAGAATAAGAACCAGCGGGTAGAGGCCCTGGCTACCATTCGGGGTACGCAGGCGCGCACCCAGGATACGCAGGAGCAAATTCGGGCCGATGTGCAGCAGGCCTTGAACAATATGCAGGCAAGCGCGGCGCGCCACGACAACGCCTTACAGCAGATTAATCAGGCCACGGATGCCTTCACGCGGGCGCAGTCGCGCTACCGCTACGGCGTAGGCTCCAACCTCGACGTGCTCGACGCGGAGACCTCGCTGGCACAAGCTCGGCTAGCCCGCTTACAGGCTATTTATAACTATACACTTGGCCAATACCAATTGAAGCGCGCCACCGGCGAGCAGATCTGGTAATAGTGCACACCTCGTTTTCCTTTCATCCATGACTCACACCACCATTCTTTGCCCAATTGACTTTTCGGCGGCTACGGAGCGTCTGGTGGCGTATGCGGCCGCGCTGGCCGCCGGTACCGGAGCGGAACTGCGTTTGCTGCACGTGCTGGAACCGCAGCCCACATTGGCCACCGCCGTATCAGACCTTGATATTGCTAGCCAGTTGGCCCACCATCATGCCGCGGCCAAGCTAGCTGGTGCCCAGGTCAGCACGGTCATCCTACACGGTGATGCCGCCCAGGAGATCGTAGCCGAGGCTAAGCGCCACACTACTGATATGATCGTTATTGGGGCACACGGCCAAACTGGTCTTACGCGCTTCCTGATGGGAAATACGGCCGAATTGGTAGTGCGCACGGCACCTTGCGCTACTTTCCTGATGAAATGCCGGCCCGCCGAAACACTCCGCCAATCGGCCTGACAATTTGTTAATAATGGTTTTGTAGCTCCCTACTGCTAGCTATCCAAAAAAGCCCCCAGCGGCTTACTACCAACTTCAAAACACGCATAACCAAGTAATTTATATGGCAACCCCCGTTCAACAAGCGCCGGCTGTAGCTTCTGCTCCTCACCAAGATTCGGCTTACACACCGGAAATTGAGGCACCGGAAGGCCGTTCAAAGCGTCCTATTATTCTCGTTATTCTGGCTCTGCTACTCCTCGTGGGGTGCTATTTTGGCTGGCAGCGCTACCAGTTTGGGCAAACGCACGAGGAAACCGACGATGCTCAGGTGGAAGGTGATGTGTATCCCATTCTGCCCCGCGTAGGTGGCCCGGTGCTCGAAGTAAAAGTGCAGGACAATCAACTCGTAAAGAAGGGTGACATACTCGTAACCCTCGATCAGGCCGACTACCAGCAGCGCGTGAACGCTGCGGAGGCGGCTCTGGCGGCGGCTCAGGCCAATGTAGTGGCGGCTCGCGCCGGAGTAGGCACGGCGCAGGCCAATGTGCGCACCGCCCAATCGACGATTGGAGTAAGCGAAGCCAACCGCGCCCGGCTGCAAAAAGACTTGCAGCGCAGCACTTTCCTGCGTCAGCAAGACATCATTCCGCAAAGCGAGTACGACGCGGTGCAAGCCAACTTGAAAGCTACCAGCGCCCAGCGCGCCACGGCCGCCGACCAGGTGCAGGTAGCACGCCAGCAGGTAGCCGCCGCGCAGCAGCAAGTGGCCGTAGCCGAAGCCGTAGTAAAGCAGCGCCAAGCTGACCTCGACAACGCCAAACTACAGCTGAGCTACACCACCATCACCGCACCTGGCGACGGAATTGTAAGCAAGAAAAGCGCACAGCCCGGTCAGGTGGTGTCACCGGGTCAGCAGATCATGGGACTTGTGGCCAGCGGCAACACCTGGGTAATTGCCAACTTCAAGGAAACGCAGCTGGAAAACATGCGCGAGGGCCAGAAGGTGGCGGTAGAGGTTGACGCGTACCCTAGCGAAGAATTTGAAGGCCACATTCAGTCACTTTCGGCGGCGACGGGTGCCCGCTTCGCCCTTTTGCCCCCCGACAACGCCAGCGGCAACTTCGTGAAAGTAACCCAGCGCGTGCCGGTCAAAATTGTGCTCGACAAAGTTGATCCTCAGCATCCCCTGCGTGCCGGCATGAGCGTGACGGCCACGGTGGAAACCAAGTAACAGCCTACATGGAAACCGGATTTACCAAGTGGATCATCGTCGTAACGGTGGTCCTCTGCGTCTTGCTGGAGTTGATTGACACCAGCATCGTGAACGTGGCTCTTACCCAGATGATGGGCAACCTGTCGGCTACACAGCAGGAAGTAAGCTGGGTGGTGGCCTCCTACGGCATTGCCAACGTTATCGTGATTCCGATGACGGGCTTTTTGGCTGAGCAGTTTGGCCGCAAAAACTACTACCTGTTCTCGGTGATACTGTTCACCCTTGCCTCAGTAGCCTGCGGACAAAGTACTAACATCTGGGAGCTGGTGGCTTTTCGCTTCATTCAGGGTGTTGGGGGCGGGGCCCTTATGGCTACTTCGCAGGCTATTCTGATTGACACCTTTCCGCCCAAGCAGCTGGCGCTCGGTCAGGCAATATTTGGTATGGGCGTCATCATTGGTCCCACCATTGGTCCCACACTGGGCGGCTACATCGTGGATAACTTCGATTGGCCCTGGATTTTCTATGTGAACGTACCGGTGGGCATTTTCGCCTCCATCTTCACTATGCTGTTCATCCGCGACCCTGAGCGCATCAAAAATGCGATTCCAAGGCCGCTGCGCGAGATTGACTGGTCGGGTATTTTCCTGCTGATTCTTGGGGTTGGCTCCTTGCAGCTGGTGCTAGAGCAGGGCGAAAGTGAGGACTGGTTTGAGAGCCTCTATATCAACGTCTTCACTGTATTTTCTGTCATTGGCGTGGTCGGCTTTATCTGGCGGGAGCTAACGGCCAAGCAGCCCATCGTGGACTTACGGGTACTCACGCGTAGCCGCAACCTGGCCATTGGCGCATTCCTGTCGTTTATTCTGGGCTTCGGACTGTTTGCGTCCGTGTTCATCTTCCCAATTTTCTGTCAGCGAATTCTGGGCTTTACGGCCGCACAAACGGGGTATCTGTTGTTGCCGGGGGCTTTGCTGTCGGGCTTTATGATGCCGGTGGTGGGGAAGATGATTCAGGGGGGCATACCGCAGAAATATATTCTGCCGGTGGGCTTTATCTGCTTCTTTATCTTCTCGTACTGGATGAGCTTACGCATTACCCCATTGGCCGGCGAAAGTGACTTTTTCTGGCCGCTTATGCTGCGGGGCTTTGGCCTAGCATTGCTTTTCTTGCCTATTACAACGATGTCGCTATCCGGTATCAGTGGTAAAGATGCCGGGCAGGCGGCGGGTCTTACCGGTATGATTCGTCAGTTGGGCGGCTCGTTTGGAGTGGCGCTGGTAGGCACTTACTTGGAGCGCTCCATGATGCAGAATCGCGTGTCGCTGTTGCCCAATATTTCCTTGTACGACCCGGAAACTCAGCAGCGTCTGCAAGGCTTTATTGCCAACTTCATGTCTAAAGGCGCCAGCTTCGTGCAGGCTCAGCAGCAGGCCTACGCGGCCTTGGAGGGCTCTCTGATGAAGCAAACGGCCATCATTACTTACGCCCAAACCTTCCTCCTCATTGGCGCTTTCTTTCTGCTTTGTCTGCCGCTTATGTTCATGATCAAGCGCAATCGGCCCGGTCAAGCCGTTGATCTGAACGCGGCCCACTAGCGTCGGCGCATAATTAGTACTTTCACTTTGTTTGATACAAAAAAGCCCCCCAGACTTATTCTGGGGGGCTTTTTTATTTCTTATAATCTCGTAGCCTACTGATACTGAATGTACATGGGCTTGGGCGTGAGGGCCAGTACTTCGCTCGGCGTCATGATGTGGTGGGGAGCAGGACGGTTGTCGTACTCGTAAAACAGCTTGAAGCCGGTGTACTGCACGGGCTCTTTCTGGATGTAGGCTTTGTAGGAATCCTTCTTCAGAATGGGGTCGCCCCAGCCATCCATATGCATCACAATCTGCACGCGGGGGTCGAGCTTGATGTTTTTGTAGTTCGTAATCATGCCCTGAGTAAAGCGGTGCACGGTGAGCACCTTGGGGGGCAAATTGTTTTCGCTCACGATGCGGGCCAGAAATTTCACGGCGTAGTTCACGTCTTTGGCGTCGAACGTGCCGATCTTTTTGCCGGGGCGCACACCTTTGGTTTCCATGGCAAACTCTGGATCAATGCCCATGTGCACGATAGGATCCTTCAGGTAGGGCTCTAGCTTGTGCAGCTCATTTTCAAGGTTGCTCAGGCCCACTTGCACGTCCAGAAATACAATGCAGTTGTGCTCCTTGCCCCAGCGAATAACCTCTTCAATGGTGGCTTTGGAGTTCATAAGGCGGTATTTACCGTCCTTACCGGGTGCCCCCTGGGCCGTGATAGTCACGTTGTGAATGGCAGCCTGCACCGGGATGCTCGGGTCGGCGGCTTGCCACTCAGCCAGTACTTTGTCAAACTTGCGGAACATCTGCTCCTTGGGCTCCCGGCCCAAGATACCCATGCCCTTCGCCCGAATGTTGCCGTAGAAAGCCACAATACGCTTACCGGGCAAAATGGCCCCTGGTAGTTGGCCGTTGGCTTTTACAATAGAGTCGGCCTTGAGCGAGTCGCGACGCATAGCCGCCATCTTGATGGCCACCGTATCGATGGGCGCTGGCTTGGCAGCCTCAACAGAAGCTTTGGCGGCAGTGGCTTCTCCATCGGTGCGGGTGCCGCAGCCGGGCAATACAGATAGAGAAAAGAGGCTTAAGGAGGCGGCCACTACGGCGTGACGCGGCGAAAACGGTAACAACACTGGATAAAGCTTGATTAGAAGGCCAAAACTATCCGCAAGTTAGCCCATTTCGGGCAGTTAGCGTTGCTCTAAACGCAGAAAGGCCCCGACAATATTCGGAGCTTTCCACACGGTTTGTCCTTATAATGAGCTCTACCGAGCCTAGAGATTATACTTTAGCAACCTCGTAAACCCGTTAACCCGCCAAATATATTACTGAGTGGAGCGGAGTACGGCTTAAATTCGATAGGTACTGTAAAACGAACTGATACTGGCTTGCCATTTTGCTTACCAGGGATAAACCGCGGCAATTTGCGAACGGCATTCAGAGTTGCTTCGTCGCACCCTGAGCCTAGCCCTTTTGTGATAGCTGCATCCCGTACCTGACCGTCACTACCTACTGTAAAAGCAACGAAAACTCTACCCTTTACTTGATTGCGAACAGCCTCCGCTGGATACTTGAGATTACTTAAGATAGCTCGCGTTATATCCTCATTTTTACCAGTAGGAAATAGAGGCATCTCTTCTACATAGGTATAAACTTCATCAGATGAAGAAGATGTGAGAGTTTGCTTGCCGGACGAGGATGATATATCAATGCGCTTCGGATTGGGCGAAATCTCGGCATTTTGCGAAGGGGCTACTGACTCCGTATTTCGCTCACAGGCGATGGTAAACATTAACAAAGCAACCAGCGGCAGGGCCAGCCATTGTTTACAGCGACGGATAGGGGAAGTTCGGTGAATCATGGCAATGCGACGTAGGGTTTGGGAATGAGAAAAGGAGTGCGCAAGCGGAATGGAGAAACCGAGGCGGGTGGCTACTTGCCGAGCCAGTAGGTGGGTATAGGAATGAGAAGCAGTATTTGAGAAGGCAGTAGTAGTGCTCAGGGCGGCCGCATCGGCTAGGTACTCGTGCGTAAGTGTGAGAGCCCGAGCGCACAGATGCACGAATGGATTGAACCAGAGTACGGCGCGCAACACCTCCAGCAAGAGCCGGTCGAAGGTGTGGCCTTGCTGCACATGGGCTAGCTCGTGGTGCAGCACCTGTTGGGCTTCAGCATCGTTGAGTGGTAAGCTGTCATCCCAAAACACGACTCGGCCAAATGAGCTAGTTGGCAGCAGTCCTTGCGTGCGTACCAGTGTGTAGCCTGCCTGCTTTTCGCGAGGTAAATTGCGGGTGCTGAGCCATAGCTTGGTCAGCCCGAAGCTTAACCGGGCCAGCGTGGCCAGCGCCCCACCTACGTACCCCACCAGCAGCCACTGCGACCAGTGAAGCACCGGATTGCTGGTAGGCACACCCACTTGGACAGGTGGAAGCAGCACGGTTGTGATACCCGGCAGGAGGATGCCCGAATTTGCCCCCCAAGTGCTTGGCCAATCCAGCGGGAGTAGCGGCAAGCCCGCCGCTAGCAGTGGCCCTAGCACCAGAAATGCCCGATTGTAGCCAAAGCTCCGCTCACGACACAATACCACGTGGTAGCAAAGCCACCACACGCCCAGCAGTACCGTACTGAGCACCATCCATTTAAGCAGACTGATTGGAAGCATCGGAGTCGTGGGTTGGAGGTTGGGCGGCGTGGCGAAGCAGCTCATCGAGCTGCGCGGCATCGAGGTTTTCTTCCTTCGCAAAAAAGGACACCAACTGCGGAAATGAATTCCCAAAATAGCCCCCCAACAGCTTGCGCAACGAGAAGCGGCGGTAGTCATCCTGCGCTACTAGCGCTTGGTAGCGGTGCGTCCGACCGAAGGCTTCGTGGCCCACAAAGCCTTTCTGCTCCAGAATGCGAATGATAGTGGAAACAGTGTTGTAGGCGGGCTGCGGGGCAGGCATTTCGGCTACTACTTCCTTCACGAAAGAAGGGCCGCGCTGCCATAGCACCTGCATCACTTGCTCCTCGGCGCGGGTTAGCTCAGGAAAGGTTTGCATGGGGGCTTTTTGAGATAAATGAATGTATAACTAATTATTTAGTTATACAACTAATTCTTTAGTTTTAATTAAGTATTCTAAGGAAGACCGCTTAAATAAGGCTCTCCGTTTTCTCTGTGATGGCACGAAATCTTTTGAGCTGAATGGTGTTATGAAGGCAGCTTGCCCTCAACAACCTCCTAATGTCTTTGAAAATCAATAGCCGCCGCTTGTCCCATTTCGCCTTCCTTTTCTGGCTGAGCTTGGTGGTGGCGCCCGGCCTGAGTTGCACGAAGGAACCGGCTTTAGAAGCCGCTACGCCTACCGCTCCAGCGGCACCTATCACTCCGGTAGCGAGTAGCCGCTTGCTTAGCAGCACCCTCATTGGGGAATACACGCCGAGCATGCTGGCTGGCCGCGTACCCGATTTGCCCATCGTCAGTGCCCTGACGAAGTACTCGATTCGGGTGTATAAGCTGACGTACACTACGCCTAATACCAATGGTCAACCTGTGACGGCCTCAGGCGCGGTGCTGGTGCCGGTAGCTACGCAGCCGCTGCCGCTGCTGAGCTATCAGCACGGTACCATTTCGCCTAAAGACGAAGCGCGGGCTCCCTCCTATTACCGCTCCGGCGGCGAAGTGTATACGGCTATATCGGTGCTGGCATCTTCGGGCTATTTGGTGGTGGCTCCTGACTATATTGGCTATGGCGCTTCCAAGAGCTTGCCGCACCCATATGAGCATGCTGCTTCGCTGGCTTCGGCCTCGCTGGATATGATGCGGGCGGCGCACGAGTTTTGTAAGCAGGAGAAGATTCAGCTGAATGATAAGAATTTCCTGCTGGGTTACTCGGAGGGCGGCTTTGCTACGCTGGCCTTGCACAAGCTGATTGAGGAGCAGCACGCGTCGGATTTTACCATCACGGCCAGCGCGCCCGGCGCTGGCGCCTACAATAAGTCAGCCTTTGCCGACTATATCTTGCAGTCGGAGCAGCCACTGAACTTCCTCAGTTCTTACGTTTGGGTGCTGGACACATACAATCGGGTGTACAACATCAACCGGCCCTACGCTGGTTATTTTCAGGAGCCCTGGGCCACGCATTTGCAGGCTAATCCGTTCGCTAAAGTGCCCGAACAGGCCAAGGAGCTATTCACGGAACCCTTCCGGGCGGGCGTGCTAAACAAAACGGACCAGCCCATGCTGGCGGCTTTCCACGACAACGACATTTACGATTGGCGCCCCCGTGCTCCGCTGGCCCTGTTTCACGGCACTGCCGATGATTATGTGCCCTTTTTCAATTCCGAAAACGCTTACAAAGCCATGCGCGCCCGCGGTGCGATGCAGGTAGAGCTACACCCAATTAAAGACGGCAACCACTTTTCTTCTGTGCCTCAATACACGCTGGAGGCGCTGGCCTTTTTCGGCGAGTTTCAGGAGATTAACTAATTGCTTTTCAAACTTGTCCTTGCTCTACAACGACAGTTTATTGAGGAGAAATTTCTTTAGTTGACACACGTAAAAAAGCCCCCAGCCTTTCTTAGAGAGGAGTCGGGGGCTTTTTTACGTGCTTTGTCTACGTCCAAAATTGAAGTTTTAGGTTGAAGCCGTTTGGCTATTTTTCGCTAGAGCTTGGCGCAGCCACACGCCCGCCAGAGCAGCTAGGCCGCCAACCAGTCCGCCGAGCACGGCCGTGACCAGCACCAGTAGCCAGCCATTGCCGCCCAGCGGAATCAGCTCGGCTACGCGGTGGCTCAGATGGCCTTCGTTCTGAATATTGAGCCAACTCGCCAACGCCAGCCAACCCAGTCCCACGCCCGCAAAACCAGCCCAAAAAGCCCCCAGCCCCGGCGACCCAGCACAAACGCCAATACCAAGGCGATGGGCGTAATGCTCCACCAGGGCAGCACCAGTTGGGCGGCAGCAGCCACGATGAGAATCAGCAGAAATAGCCGTAGAGAATTAGTCATAGTGTAATGCTTGAGGGAAGCAAGGTAGTGAACCAGCTGTGATGCGAAGGCACTAAATGAAAGAGTGCACTAGTTACTTAAAAGTTATTTGCTTTTCGGCCACACTGCGCCTGTGAAGGGGCCGGCAGCTTACGAAATATCGTTTTGCCTTTACCCGAACCCTTTCTGGTGTTGCATTCGTTTTGCTCCTACCTTTAAACCGGATGCCAGCCCCTTCTTTCGACCCTTCTCAACTCACCCGCGACCATGTGCTGCGCGCCCTCCGGCACATTGACCGGCAAGGGCTGAATTTGCCCCCAGCACCGTCTACGACTTGGTGTATCGGGGGCGGCGCTACCCGCCCCGCCCCGTGGCTCAGCTAGCCTACCGCCTGGCTACCGGCCAGACGGATGCTAAGTGGCCGCTGCCCGCTGGCGGCCCCACCAACGGCCTACTGGAGCACCTCGATTTTACGGTTGCTACAAAGCGGCCCAGCTTAGCCAATTCTCCTCTCGATGGCGATGTGGCCGCCCAACAAGCCATGCAGGATTTGTACACCGGCCGGCCCAGCGACTCGCCACCTACTCACCTCGAAAAATCTGCTAAGCCGTCGCAAGCCTCGGCGGTACAGGAGCCAACTTCTAGCTACAATTTGCCCCCGCGGAGCCCTACGGCCGCGCCACGGCTTTGCAGGAGTTGTTTGTGTCGGAGCAAAAGCTTGAGGACACGTTATCTGCATTGCGCCGCCGGCGCAATCTTATTTTATATGGCCCACCTGGCACAGGCAAAACCTTTCTGGCCCGACGCTTGGCTTGGCTGGAGCTGGGCTCCACGGATATGACGCGGGTAGAGTTGGTACAGTTTCACCCTAGCTATAGCTACGAAGATTTTGTGCAAGGTTTCCGGCCAGATGACCAGGGCATTTTTCGGCTGACGCTGGGTGTGCTACTGGAGTTTTGCCACCGCGCTACCCAAGACCCAGACAAGCCTTATTTTCTGCTGATTGATGAAATCAATCGGGGCAATCTGGGGCGGATTTTTGGCGAGTTGTTACTTCTGCTAGAAGCTGATAAGCGCGGCCCTGCGCATGCTGTCCGCCTTCCTTACTCGCCACCGCATGCGCCCCGGTTTTTCGTGCCCGACAACCTGTACGTTATCGGCACCATGAATACCGCCGACCGCTCTTTGGCGCCGCTGGATTATGCCTTGCGGCGCAGGTTTGCGTTCGTCAAAATGCAGCCGGAGTTTGGCGAGCCGCTACAAGGGTTTCTGGCGCAAAAAGGCCTACCGGCCGCCGTTATTACGCGGCTGGTAGCGCGGCTCACGGAGCTTAACCAAGCCATCAGCGACGACCCCGATTTAGGCGAAGATTATCAGATAGGCCACAGCTACTTCTGCCAGCCGCCCCTTGACTCAGCGGCTGCTGACAGTTGGCTAACACTTATTCTGGAGCAGGAAATTGCGCCATTGCTGGACGAATACTGGCTTGATCAGCCCACGAAAGCGGCGGCTCACAGGAAACGCTTGCTGCGGTAGCCTCACCCCATGATTCCGATTCAGAACCTCTACTATCTGCTTTGCTACGCGTGGAACCGCTTACCCGAGCAGGAGCAGTGGCTGACGTCGGAAGCGACGTCTTTTCACCGGCCGCTGGAGTTGCTGGGCCGTGTGCTGCTCATGGGTACGCGTCGGCTGTTGCGGCAGAGGCTGCGGCAGGCCTATGCAGAGCGCGAGGAAGAGTTGGGCGAACTCCGGGGTCGGGTGTTGCTAGAGGCCTCCCTATCGCGCGACCTGCTGCGGCGGGGCCGGGCAGTGTGTGCTTACGATGAGTTGGGGCCGGATACGCCTTTTCTACGGGTCGTACTTGGGGCGCTGGCCCAAGTAAGTCGGGCACGGCAGGTATCGGCATCATTGCGGCATGAGCTGCGTGCTGTCATGCGTCTTTTTCCTGCTGATTTGCCCCCCACGCCGCTTAGCAGTCATGCGCTGCGGGCCGTGCGTCGCACCCGCCCCGTTGGTCATGAGGCACTGCTGCTTAATGTGTGCGAATTACTGCACCGCAGTGCCCTTCCCGAACCAGCCGCCGATGGCCGCACTCGCTTCATGGATTTTCGGCGCGATGAGCGGTTGATGGCCCAGCTTTTTGAGGCTTTTGTACGCAACTTTTACCGCCTAGAGCAGCGCCGCTTTCGGGTGCTATCGGAGACAATAAGCTGGCAAGCTGCCGCCGAGGAGCCCGAAGATTTGAGCATGCTGCCCGCCATGATTACCGACACAACGCTAGAGGCCCCCGACCGCAAAATCATTCTCGACACCAAATACTACCGCGCCGCCCTGCGGCCGCGCTACGACCGGCAACGCCTCATTTCGCCGCACCTGTATCAGCTGTACGCTTACTTGCAGAACCAAAAAAAGCCCCCCGGCCAGCACTTGGAAGGCATTCTGCTCTACCCTGCCGCCACCCGCGAAATAGACCTGCGCTACACGCTCGGCGGCCACCCGGTACGCGTCGTGACGCTGGACTTGAATCAACCTTGGCCAGGAATTGCTGCTGATTTGCTGAAGCTGATCGAGTAAAATGCAACCTTGCCCCCATCTGTCATTCTGAGGCACGAAGGACCATTTCATTGAGAAACAACTTGCGCTTCTGCGAGCAGGTCCTTCGTGCCTCAGGAGGACAAACGATAAAAGAGCGCAACGATGCGGACTATTTGTATCGATTCAACAATGTATATAATCCTGTTCAATGCAGCCTTGGGGGGCATTCTTTGTCCTTAAAATTGAGTTTCTCCCGATTTCTCTCTAAACTTAAATCTTCACTCATCTTCCCAAAACCTTACCCTCTTGAAAAGACGTGATTTTGTAGGACTCTCGGCCCTGGCGGCGGGGGCTGTGTTCCTGCCCAACTTCCCCGGTTTCGGTGGCACTCTGGTTACCCCAGAGCGGTTGCTTGAGTCAGTTATGGATGCCGCAGTGAACAAGCGTTTAGCCGATGCGGCGCTCAATGCCGCTAAGTCGGCCGGTGCCTCTTATGCTGATGTACGCATTGGCCGGTACTTAAACCAGAGCATTTTCACCCGCGAAAAGCAGGTGCAAAATATTCAAAGCGGCGAGAGTTTTGGCGCCGGCGTGCGGGTACTCGCCAATGGCACGTGGGGCTTTGCGGCTACCAATACGGTGACGGAAGCTGGCCTAGCCAAAGCCGCCCAGCTAGCGGTCCAGATTGCCAAGGCCAACTCGAAAGTGCAGAAAGAGCAGGTGAAACTGGCGCCCGTCAAAGGTCATGGCGAGGTCAGCTGGAAGACCCCTATTCAGCAGAATGCGTTCGAAGTTCCGATCGCCCAGAAGGTGGAACTCCTGCTCGCCGCCAACGCAAAGGCTCTTGATAATGGCGCCAACTTTGTCAACTCGTCGCTCTTCCAAATAAACGAGCAGAAGTACTTTGCCAGCACCGACGGCTCTTATATTGATCAAGATGTGCACCGCATCTGGCCAACCTTCGACGTAACGGCCATCGACCGCGCTTCCGGTAAGTTCCGGACGCGGCAGGCTCTGAGTGCGCCCATGGGCATGGGCTACGAATACATGACGCCGAAGGCCGCCGGCAAAATTGCTGGTCCGGCCGGCACCGGTCTTGTTGGTTACAAAGACAGCTACGACATTCTGGAAGATGCTGCCTTAGCCGCTAAGCAAGCCAAGGAGAAAATCACGGCTAAATCGGTGGTGCCAGGCAAATATGACTTGGTGCTCGACCCGAACCATTTGGGCCTGACCATTCACGAGAGCGTGGGTCACCCCACGGAACTGGACCGCGTGCTCGGCTACGAAGCCAACTACGCCGGTACCAGCTTTGCTACCCTGGAGTGGCGCGCCAAAAAGCAGCCTTACGGCTCCAAGCTGGTGAATATCGTGGCCGACAAGCTGCAACCTGGCTCTTTGGGTGCAGTTGGCTACGATGATGAAGGTGTGAAGACCAAAAAGTGGGATATCATTAAGGATGGAGTACTGGTTGATTACCAGAAGATTCGCGACCAGGCCGCGATGGTGGGTCAGAATGAGTCGGACGGCTGCTGCTATGCCGACTCCTGGAGTTCCGTTCAATTCCAGCGCATGCCCAACGTGAGCTTGCAGCCTGGCAAAGCGAAGCTATCGGTAGATGAGATGATTAAGAACGTCGACAAAGGCATTTATATCGCCGGCCGTGGTTCCTTCTCCATCGATCAGCAGCGCTACAACTCCCAGTTTGGCGGCACCGTGTTCTATGCCATCAACAAGGGTAAGATTGACGGCATGCTAGAGGACGTAGCTTATCAGACCAACACGCTGGAATTCTGGAACTCGTGCGCTGCCATCTGCGACGAGTCTGATTACCGTTTGTTCGGGTCGTTCTTCGATGGTAAAGGCCAGCCTTCGCAGGTGTCAGCCGTGAGCCACGGTAGCGCCACCACGCGCTTCAACGGCGTGAACGTCATTAACACTGCCCGCAAAATTGGGTAATGATTGCCACCGTCGCTGGGGGGCAAATTCACACATAAATAATCAGTACATCCATACCAACTAATGGCCATACTTTCCAAAGAAGAGGCTCAGGCTATCCTGACCAAAGTGCTGAGCTACAGCAAAGCCGATGAGTGTGAAGTCACGCTTAACGGTAGAACGGGCGGCAACGTGCGCTCGGCGCGTAATGCTATTTCAACTGCCGGTGCTGTTGATAACGTATCGCTAGCCGTAGAGTCGCGCTTCGGTAAGCGCTCAGGCGTCGCTACGTGCAATGAGTTCGATGAAGCAACCTTGCGTCGTTGCGTACAGCGGGCCGAAGAGATTGCTCGTCTGGCTCCCGAAAGCCCTGAATATGTTCCCTACCTCGGCGCTCAGAAATACCTGGCTCCATCGCCAGCGGCGTTTGCAGCAGCCACCGCTAATATTACCCCCGACTACCGCGCTCAGCAAACTGCCGCGAGCATGAAGCTGTGTGAGCAGAAGAAACTCAGCTCTGCCGGCTTCCTGAATGACGAGGCTGGCTTCATTGCCAAGCGCAACAGCAAGGGGCTCGAAGCCTATCAGCAAATCACCAATCTGGAGTACTCCGTAACGGTACGCACGCCCGACGGCACCGGCTCAGGCTACGCCACGGCCGATTACAACGACGCCAGCAAGTTCGACGCCGCCCGCCTCACTCAGATTGCCGCCGACAAGGCAGCTGCTTCTGTGGGCGCTAAAGCTATTGAGCCCGGTAAGTACACCGTTATTCTGGAGCCGGCGGCATTGGTAGCCAATACCGATGCCTCCCTCCTAGCAGCTCTGATGAATGCCCTCGACGCACGTAACGCGGACGAAGGCCGCTCTTTCCTGAGCAAAAAAGGTGGTGGAAATAGGAAGGGCGAAAAGCTGTTCGATGAGCGCGTAACCATCTATTCTGACCCGCTGAACGCTGAGATTCCGACCCTGACTTTCTCCGGTGATGGTCGCCCCCAACAAAAAATGACTTGGATTGAGAAGGGCGTCGTGAAGAACCTGTACACCACGCGCTTTTGGGCCCAAAAAGCAGGCATTCCGGATATTCCCCGCCCCGGCGGCTGGATCATGGAAGGCGGCACCCAGTCAGTGCAGGATATGATTAAGGGTACCGAAAAAGGCATCTTGGTGACGCGCCTGTGGTATATCCGCCCCGTTGATCCGCAGACGCTCTTATACACTGGCCTGACGCGCGACGGTACCTTCTACATTGAGAACGGTAAGATCAAGCATCCGGTGAAGAACTTCCGCTTCAATGAGTCGCCCATTATTATGCTCAACAACCTGGAGGCCATCGGTAAGCCCCAGCGCGTGGGGGGCAATTTGGTGCCACCCCTGAAGATTCGCGACTTCACCTTCACCAGCTTATCGGACGCTGTATAATTTCTGTTGACTGCTACGAAACCCGTCGGCCTTGTCCGGCGGGTTTTGTACTTACATTCTACTCCTCACTCAAACTTCTACTTTCTTGAAACGACGCGATTTTGTCGGGCTGTCGGGCTTAGCGGCCGGCGCCCTGTTCTTGCCCAGCTTCCCAGGCTTGGGGGGCAATTTGGTTACGCCCGAGCAATTGCTGATACCCGCCGCCGACGTAGCCCTGAAAAAGCGCTTGGCCGATGCAGCACTCAATGCCGCTAAGTCGGCCGGCGCGTCTTACGCTGATGTACGCATTGGTCGCTCGCTGAACCAAGGCATTTTTACTCGCGAAAAGCAGGTGCAAAATATTCAAAGCACTGAAAGCTACGGTGCGGGCGTGCGGGTACTCGCCAATGGCACGTGGGGCTTTGCGTCCACGAACACCGTAAGCGAAGCCGGCCTAGCCAAAGCCGCCCAACTAGCAGTCCAGATTGCCAAGGCCAACTCGAAAGTGCAGAAAGAGCAGGTGAAGCTTGCTCCGGTAAAAGGTCACGGTGAGGTCAGCTGGAAGACCCCTATTCAGCAGAATGCATTCGAAGTTCCGATCGCCCAGAAAGTGGAATTGCTGTTGGGTGCCAACGCGAAAGCTATGGACAACGGCGCTAGCTTCGTAAACTCAGCCTTGTTCCAAGTAAATGAGCAGAAGTACTTTGCCAGCACTGACGGCTCGTACATCGACCAAGATATTCACCGTATTTGGCCAACGTTCAGCGTAACGGCCATCGACCGCGCTTCCGGTAAGTTCCGCAGCCGCCAAGCGCTTAGCGCGCCGATGGGCATGGGCTACGAGTATCTCACTCCCAAAGCGGCTGATAAAGTTGCTGGTCCCGCTGGCTCCGATTTAGTTGGCTACAAAAACAGCTACGACATTCTGGAAGATGCTACGGCCGCTACCAAGCAGGTAAAGCAAAAGCTGACTGCCAAATCGGTAACACCGGGCAAATACGACCTCGTGCTGGACCCTCATCACCTGGGCCTGACTATTCACGAGAGCGTGGGTCACCCCACGGAACTGGACCGCGTACTGGGCTACGAAGCCAACTACGCCGGTACCAGCTTTGCTACCCTAGAGTGGCGCGCCAAAAAGCAGCCTTACGGCTCGAAGCTAGTGAATATCGTGGCCGATAAACAGCAGGCAAATTCGCTGGGCGCCGTAGGGTTCGATGACGAAGGCGTAAAGACGAAGAAGTGGGACCTGATCAAAGAGGGCATGCTCATCGACTATCAAAAGATTCGGGATCAGGCCGCAATGGTGGGCCAGAACGAGTCGGATGGTTGCTGCTATGCCCAGTCGTGGGCCGATGTGCAGTTCCAGCGCATGCCGAACGTGAGCTTGCAGCCGGGTAAGACCAAGCTGAGCGTGGATGACATGGTAAAAGGCGTAGACAAAGGAATCTACATTGCTGGCCACGGTTCTTTCTCCATCGACCAGCAGCGCTACAACTCCCAGTTTGGCGGCCAGGTATTCTACGAGATTAACAAAGGCAAAATCACGGGGATGCTGGAAGATGTAGCTTACCAGACCAACACGCTGGAGTTCTGGAACTCCTGCGCCGCCATCTGCGACGAGTCCGACTATCGCTTCTCGGGCTTCTTCAACGACGGCAAAGGTCAGCCTTCGCAGAGCAGCGCCGTAAGCCACGGCAGCTCGACTACGCGCTTCAACGGCGTGAACGTGATTAACACCGCCCGTAAGATTGGATAATGGGAACTTCCGCTCTAGCCCTCCCTCAGGAACAGCTAGAGCGGAGGCCAATTGTTGCATAACTATCATAAAATCAGCTAGCAATGCCCATTCTCTCAAAAGACGAAGCTCAGACTATTCTCAAGAAGGTTCTGAGCTATAGTAAGGCCGACGAGTGTACCGTAACCTTGCAAGGACGCACCCGAGGCAACATCCGCTACGCCCGCAACAACGTGAGCACCGCCGGCGCTACCGACAATGTGTCGCTGGTAGTGGAATCTGGTTTTGGCAAACGCTCCGGTGTGGCTACCTGCAACGAGTTCGACGAAGCCACCCTGCGCCGCTGCGTGCAGCGGGCCGAAGAAATTGCCCGGCTTGCCCCCGAAGATCCTGACTATGTGCCGCTGCTAGGTCCGCAGCAATATCTTACGCCAGTGTCGTTTGCGCAGACTACGGCCAACGTCACGCCTGATTTCCGGGCCAAAGCTGCCGCCGATAGTATTGCTTTATGCCAAGAGCGCAAGCTTACGGCGGCGGGCTACTTAGAAGATGGCGCGAGTTTCCTGGCCATGCGTAATAGCAAAGGTCTCGAAGCGTATCAGCAGGATACCAGCCTCGACTTCTCCGTCACCGTTCGCACGCCCGATGGTACCGGTTCGGGCTACGCAGTAGCTGACTTCACGGATGCTAACAAGCTCGACGCCAAGGCTCTGACCAAAATCGCGGCCGACAAAGCGGCGGGCTCAGTAAATGCGAAAGCCATTGAGCCCGGCAAGTACACCGTAATTCTGGAGCCGGCTGCGCTGGTTTCCGATGAAGGATTGCTCAACAATCTGATGTATTCGCTCGATGCCCGCTCGGCGGATGAGGGGCGCAGCTTTTTGAGCAAAAAAGGCGGTGGTAACAAGCTCGGTCAGAAGCTATTCGACGAGCGCATTACGATCTACTCCGACCCGCTGAATACAGAGGCGCCCGGCAACGTGTTTGACGGTAATGGCTTGCCAACGAAGCGCATCACCTGGATTGAGAAGGGCGTGATGAAGAACATGTATTATTCGCGCTTCTGGGCGCAGAAGAACAACGTGGCGCCCACAGCTTTCCCCAGCGGCTTCATCATGGAAGGCGGCACTCAAACGGTGCAGGATATGATCAAAAGCACGGAGAAGGGTATTCTCGTCACGCGCTTGTGGTACATCCGCGACGTAGACCCTCAAACCTTGCTCTTTACGGGCCTGACGCGCGACGGTACCTTCTACATCGAGAACGGTAAGATCAAGCATCCGGTGAAGAACTTCCGCTTTAATGAGTCGCCCATTATTATGCTGAATAATATAGAGGCAATAGGCAAACCGCAACGTCTGGGGGGCAATTTGGTGCCACCCCTGAAGATTCGCGACTTTACCTTCACCAGCTTATCGGACGCTGTCTAGCAGCCAGATTGTTAATTAAAAAAGCCCCCAGAACTTCTCTGGCGGGCTTTTTTATGAAGCTGTGTGAAAGATTATGCTAGTTATTTCGCCCTAGCTGAAAGCTCACATAGGCCTGAAACACGCGGTTCTTCAGCTCTGGGTCATTGACGCCGCTGATGTTGCGATAGTCGCTGATGTTGTTGAGGCTGGTAGTAAAGCGGCCACCCACGGCCAAGCCCAGGGGCAGCTTGATGCCTGCGCCAACCGCCACACCCAGGTCGCTTTTCTTGAAATCACCACTCGAATCGCGGTCAAAATCAAGGTATTCCTGCGGGCCGGAGCTGGTCATATCAACTTGCAAGCGACCGTTATCCTGAGCCGAAACTAGGTAGCTGAACTGCGGACCAGCCTCCACGAATACGGGACCGATATTTACCTTCGCCAGTACAGGCAGAGTGAGGTAATGCAGCTTGGTATCAAACTCCTCCAGCGACTGGTTGCGAATCAGACTACGGGCTTGGGCGCCTTGCATGGAGTAGAGCAACTCGGGCTGCAAGGAAATGGGGCCGAGAATTTTCTGTTCATAAAAAATACCGGCATGATAGGAGGTTTGATACTCAGCATCGTCGCCGACGTTGCCGCTGAGTACGGCGCGGTTAATTCCGCCTTTCAAACCGAATTGGGCGTGCGCGCTAAGCACTAAAGAAAATAAGCTAAACAGCAATAGGACAGTGCGTTTCATAGTAGTTGCAGGTTGGAGTAAAAACCTAATACGCTGAAATACCAAATTGTATTGTAGGCATTGGCGTATTATTTATACATGATTGATTTGCATTAATTGGGCCAGAATAAATTCATAAGCCAAGAATAGCTTCTTCAACTCCTGCTGATGAGTCGGCGGCAGGTTGTATTTTCCGGTCAGAATTTGCTCCCCAGGCAACTTTGTTGGCCCCGCGCCGTCTCTTTTCCGTCGCTTACCTGCTTCTATGCCCGCTCCGTTTACCTTCGTGCGCCTCCAATACCGTTCCGGCGACTGGGATTCTGTGGATGAGCGAATGCCCACCAACCTGCTTCACTCGCTGATTCAGTACACGACGGTGCCCGTCAATCAGAAGGAAAAGGTGGTGGCCCTAGACAGCCCCGATCTGTTCAGTTACCCATTTTGCTACCTATCAGGGCACCGCTTGGTGCAGTTTTCGGCGGCCGAAAAGCAGAACTTCACCCAGTACGTGCGCAACGGCGGCTTCGTGTTTGTGGACGACTGCAACCACGACATTGACGGCCTGTTTGCCCGCTCGTTTGAGGAGCAGATGCGGCAGTGCTTTGGAGCCGGGGCTCTCAAGAAGATTCCCAAAACGCACGCCATCTATAAGTCGTTTTTCACCTTCAAGGATGGCCCGCCGCCCACAGCCTTCGAGCTTAATGGCTGGGGCGACGACCTTATCCACGACTACCTAAAAGCCGTGGAAATCAACGGCCGGATCGGAGTATTGTACTCTAACAAAGACTACGGCTGCGAGTGGGACTACGACTACCGCAACAAGCGCTGGCTAGCGGAAGACAATACCAAGTTTGGCGTCAACATTCTGATGTACGCGCTAACGGCTTAACCAGTAATTCAGTAACCTTCGAACTCCTCGACTTGAGCGGGAACTAACACCCGACCATCGCCAGAAACCTTCTCCCTGCATGACCGAACAAGAAGTACACCGCCTGCTTGCTAAACTGCCGCCGCTCAAAGAAGAAATTGCCAAGGTCATTGTAGGGCAAAGTGAAGTGCTCGATGAGGTGCTTGTCGCGCTGCTGGCGGGCGGCCACGCCCTGCTGGAAGGCGTGCCGGGACTAGCCAAAACGCTGCTGGTTCGCACCTTGGCGGCGGCCACCGATATGTCGTTTCGGCGCATTCAGTTCACGCCCGACTTGATGCCCACCGATATTTTGGGCACCGAAGTATTGGAGGAAGACCACGGCACCGGTCATCGTTCGTTTAAGTTTAACGAGGGACCAATTTTCGCCAGCTTAGTATTGGCCGACGAAATCAACCGGACGCCACCCAAGACGCAGGCAGCGTTGCTGGAAGCCATGCAGGAAGGCCACGTGACGTACGCGGGCCAAGAGCATGCGCTACCGAAGCCTTTCTTCCTGCTGGCAACCCAAAACCCGATTGAACAGGCTGGGACCTATCCGTTGCCCGAAGCTCAGCTCGACCGATTTTTGCTATACGTGCGCATCGGCTACCCATCGGAGCAGGAAGAACTAGCGGTGCTTAGCGGCACAACGGGCACAGCCCGCGCCGAAGTAAAACCGGTGCTAGGCAGCGCGGATATCCGGCAGTTGCAGCAGCTTGTGCGCCAAGTGAGTTTGAGCCCAGAGCTTCTTGATTTCGTGAATCGCTTGGTGCGGGCTACACGGCCAGCTACTACGCAGGTAAAGTTCATTCAGGATTATGGCCGTTGGGGCGCGGGCCCGCGGGCCGGACAGGCTCTCATTTTATGCGCCAAAGCGCGGGCGTTGCTGCAAGGCCGCTTCGCCGTTACCCTGGACGACTTGCGGACGCTGGCGCCGCCGGTGTTGCGGCATCGGGTGCTGTTGAACTTCAATGCCGAAGCCGAGAATATCACGGCCGATGACGCCGTAGCCGAATTGCTGAAAGCCGTAGCCGTTTAGCCAATAACTATATGCTGGCTCCAGAAACCCTTCACGCCCTGCGCAACTTGCCTTTGGCTGCCAAACTGGCGGCGGAGGGTTTTCTGGCTGGTCAGCACCGGAGCCGGCGGCGGGGTGTAGGCTTAGAGTTCAGCCAATACCGCCCTTACCAGCCCGGCGACGACCTGCGCCGCCTCGATTGGCGACTGGCCGCCCGCTCCGACCGCTACTACATCCGCGAATCGGAGGTGGAGACCAGTCTGATGATTCATCTGCTGCTCGACGCGAGTGCCAGTATGAATCACCGCGACGACAACGGCCTGACCAAGCTGGATTATGCCCGGTTGGTTTTGGCAAGTATGGCGTATCTAGCCACTAATCAGGGCGATGCGGTAGCGCTCAGCGTGCTGCGGCCGGAAGGGCTCCAACATTTGCCCCCAGAGCTGAGACGCGGCAGTTGCCTCGTCTTTACCATATGCTAGAGAAGACTGAGGGAGTGGGGCGTTTTCCGAGTACGGCTACGCTGGCGCCGCTTACGTCCCGGCGCCAGCGGGCCCTGACCGTTTTTGTGAGCGACTTATATGAGGAAGAAGCCGAGATGGAACGCCTGCTCACTCGCCTGCAGGCGGTAGCCGGGGAGGTGTTGGTACTGCACTTGGTGGCTCAGAACGAGCTAAAGTTTTCCTATCGGGGCTCTATCACGTTTGAGGACCTCGAAACTGGCCAGATTCTCCAGCTTGATGCCGATCAGCAGCGGGCAGCTTATCAGCAGAACCACCAAGAATGGCTGCGTACTACGGCCCAATCGGCCCGGCGCCACGGCTTCGACTACCACCAACTCAGCACCACTGACCCGCTGGATCAGGCGATGCGCGAGTTTTTGCGCCGCCGCGAGGCGCAGATGTAAATACCTGCTCTGCCTTATTGAATCGCCATTTCAATTCTAATTCTTACTTAAACCTTGTTTACCCTTCTCACTCCATCTGCGTTGTTGGCTTTGCTGGGGCTGCTGGTGCCCTTGGCTATCCACCTTTGGAACCGGCGGCCGGGCCGCACGGTGCAGGTGGGCAGCGTGAGGTGGCTGGCAGCGTCGGCTAATAGGCGCCTGCGCAGCCTGAAGCTGGAGCAGCTGCTACTGCTGCTGTTGCGGGCCGCTGTAGTAGCAGTATTGGCGGTGGCATTAGCCGGACCTGCGTGGCAGCGGCCCGCGCCGCCGGCCCGTGGTCAGGTGTTGGTGAGCCCCGAACTGCTAACCTCCGCCGCGCTACCAAACGTACGTCCGCTAGTTGATTCGCTACGTCGCCGTGGGTACGAGGTAAGTCGTTTGGAGAAAGGCCTCCCATCAATTTCAGCGGAGGAGTGGACTGCACTGGTAGCGAATCCAGCGGCCTCTGACTCTATTAGCTATTCAACCGAATCAAGTTTTTTGTGGGCGCGCGCAGCCCAAGCCGCGCAGCGTTTTGCGGATCGGCCCGTGCATTTACTCACGCCAGCTAAGCTAGCAGACTTGCAAGGCACCCGCCCTAATTTGCCCCCCAACCTAACTTGGCAGCTTATCCCTACTCCTGATTCGGGTGCGTGGGTGCAAGCTGCGGGCCTTAACGGGGCAAATAAGGTACGTCTACTAATTGGGCGCAGCGATGAAGAAAAAACTACTTTTCAGGCGGTTACGGTGGCGCGGCCAACTACGGCTGGTACTCTGCCAGTGCCGGGCTTGCCCGCCTTGCGGTATGAAACACGTGCTAACAATCAGGCGGCTGTGCACCTCGTATCTGATTCCGTAGCTACACCTGTGCAGGCCCCTATGCGTCTGCGCGTGTATTATACCCCAGACCAGGCCGAGGATGCGCGCTACTTAGCAGCGGCGTTACGAGCGGCGAGTAGTGGCCTGTTAGTGCCGCCAGTCATTACCGTTTCGGCCACCGCGCCCTCCCCTTCCGACTCACTGACTTGGGTTTTCTGGCTGAGCAAAGCGCCTATGCCAGCCGCGTGGAAACTGCGCGTGGCCGAAGGGCTGAACTGGTGGCAACAGGCAGCAGGAACAGGCGCCGCCGTTGCGGCCTCATTTGGACCTGTTGGAGCAGAGACCCTTATTCCGATTTTGCGCCGTGATACGGCCGCTATTTTGCCCCCCGCCGCTGCTATTTGGACGGATGGCTCAGGCCAGCCCGTACTGTCGGGGCGGGCAGAAGGGCGCGGCCAAGTATACACGCTGCACACGCGCTTGAATCCAACGTGGAGTGGCCTTCCGGATAGTCCAGAATTGCCGGCCTTGCTGCTTGGGCTGCTACAGCCACCTATACCAACTCCTGCTTTGGCCCGTAATGACCAACGGGTAGTTGCCCCGAGCCAAGTTCAGGCAGCCATTCAGCGTAGCTCAAACTCTGCCAAGAAAGTCCCCCAGAAAGCAGTTCGACCAGCTCCTGACACATTCACTGATTTGCGGGCTTGGGCGGTACTCTTCGCCGCGTTGCTCTTTGGTTTGGAGCGCCTGCTGGCCCGGCAGCGCCCCATTTCTTCCCCCCTTTCTCCCGCATGACACCCACTACCCAAGCTGCTGTAGCGCCTTCTTTGGTCGCCTCGCCCGCACTCAGGGCCGAGTGGCTCCGCTATGCTTTGCGCCGAACGGGCGCGCTGCTGTTGCCCATCGTGGCGGGGGGCATTTTGCTGGCGGTAATAGCCCGCTATTGGCCTGTACCGGTGTGGGCCATAGGAGGAGTTGCGCTGCTGTTGGCTGCTTACGCCCTTATTCAGCTACGGCGCTTTTGGAACCCTGACTTGGCGCCCATAGCGCGGCAACTCGACCGGCGTTTTGCGCAGTTGGAGGATAGCACTGGCCTATTGCTTCGCGAGTCGTCCGAATTAAATTTGCTTGAAAGCCTGCAGCATCAGCGGGTGAGTAGTCGCTTGCAGGAATTGCAAGCCGCGAAAAAGACATTGCTGCCGTTTGATGTTCGGCCGGCGCTGGGTGTTGCGGGGTTGCTACTTGCTCTGGCGGGAGCAGCGTGGTGGCTGCGGCCAACTTCGCAGGCCATAGCCCCAACTGCCGCTCCTGCCGTAGCGCTGAATTTTCCCGAAGAAAAGCTTAGCCCTGCTGCCCAAGCCGCGCCGCGGGTTGCTGATACGCGCATCAACGTGATGCCGCCAGCCTATACCCGCCGCCCTGCTACGAGCGCAGCCATGGCATCTTTCCGCTGTCCTAGTGGGTCGCGGGTGCGGTGGACGGTGCGCGTAAACCGAGCCGCCGACGCGCCGCCTCAACTAGAGCTAGGCACGCGGCGGGTGGCTTTTAGGGCTATGCCAGGGCAAGCCAACACCTTCGTGGCTGAGCAAGTATTGACGGCATCGGTGCTGTATCGGGTGCGGTTTGCGGGCAAAGCCTCCGATGACTATGCCATTGATGTGCAGCCTGACCAAGCGCCCGTAGTCCAGATTCAGAATCCGAAGCCATACACCCTTATCGAGTTTGGCGACAAGCCGCAAATAGCGATTCGGGTAGCGTTGCGCGACGATTACGGCTTGAGTCGGGCCCGTTTGGTAGCCACGGTTGCGCAAGGGCAGGGTGAAGCAGTGAAGTTTACGGAAGTCGTGACGGACTTAAGCGGCTCGCTGCGCGGACAGCCCGCGCAAGCTACTGCTACCCATCTGCTCAGCTTACCAAAGCTCGGTCTGACATATGGTGACGAAGTGTATTTCTACGTGCAAGCCTGGGACAACGCCCGGGGCAGCACCCGCTCCGACACCTACTTAGTGCAGTGGGAAGACACGGCCGTAGTTGATGGCACTTCCGACCTGTCGTTGGGGGTGAATGTGGTGCCAGCCTATTTTCGGAGCCAGCGCCAGATCATTATCGACACCGAAAAGCTGATTGCCGAGCAGCCGCGTCTGCCCGCCGCCACCGTTGCAGAGCGCGGCAATAACCTGGGTTTCGACCAGAAAATTCTGCGTATGCGCTACGGCAAGTTTCTGGGTGAAGAATTCGAACAAGGTATTGGCGAAACGGCCACTCGTCCGCCCGCAGCGAAAAAAGAGGAAGATAACCCCGCCACCGCCGAGCAAGAGCAAACCACCGAGCCGGAAGAGCACTCGGCCGACGATGGCCACGACCACAGCGGCGACAAGTTCCCCTCCGCCACTGACGTTCCCGGCGAGGCAGCCACGGCCGCCCTCATGGAACCCTATATGCACCTGCACGACGACAGCGAAACGGCTGACTTTCTGGAACCAGAGGTGAAGGCCAAGCTGCGCGGCGTGCTGGCTCAAATGTGGGAAGCGGAGTTGCGGCTGCGCACCAGTCGTTTGAAGGAAGCGTTGCCGTACGAGTACCGCGCCCTGCGCCTGCTCAAGCAAGTGCAACAGCAGACCCGTGCTTACGTCAAGAAATCGGGCTTTACGCCGCCGGTATTGCCGGAGGCTACGCTGCGGCTTACGGGCGAGATGGGCAATGCCGCCGCGCCGCGCCGGGAGCAGAAAATTACCCCCCCACCTACGCAACCAACCGTGCGCACCGCGTTGCGTTGGCTAGGGGCTACCCGCCGCGGCCAAGTCGCCAAACCCGCTGACGCCTTGCTACTTGAACAGGCAGGTCAAGCCTTGGCGCAAGCCGCGCTGGAGCGTCCGGGGGCCTACCTCACCGCCTTGCGTGACCTGCGTGGGCTGGTAGCCGATGTTCGCGCCGGCCGGTCCTTGCGTCTTGAGTTGGTACCATCCGTGGAGCGCGCGCTTACCGGTTTGCTGCCAGCCCCACCGGCAGCGCCTACACGGGTGCCGACTGCCAACCCGCTGGCCCAGCGGTATTTCCAGGAATTAAGCCGGTAAGTTTTGTCTAAAATGCCCCCCACGTTTCTTTATTACGCCCTGCTTACGCTGTGCGTGCTGCTGGTTGTTGGCTTGACCTGGAGCGCCCTGCGCCGGCCTAACCGACAGCGGCTTGTCTTGCGTTTATTGGCGGGCGTACTAGCCGGGGCGGGCTTGTGGTTGACAGCTTTTCCGCCTTCCCGCAGCGTACCAGGCTCGCCCTACGAAACCATTCTGCTCACCGAAAATTTCCAACCCGATACCGTTCGCGCTTTGCTGCGCCGCTTGGGGCCCGCTACCCGCTTGTGGCGTACCCATGCGGTAGCCGGAGCTGACACGGTGACGGTAGCCAACATTTTACAAATCAGGGAGCAACAGCCCAGTCTGCGCCGCCTGCATGTAGTTGGACAGGGGTTGCCGGTTGCTGACCTAACAATGCTTGGTCCGGTCCGGCTAGTGCAGCATGCGCCTGCAACCCAAGCGGGCTTCCGAACAGCTAATTGGGCATCCCGCGTAGAGCTAGGGCAACCGCTGGAAGTAGCAGGCTACTTCGATAATTTGCCTTCCAAAGCAGGCGATAATGCCCCCACGTGGATACACCTGCGCGCAGTGGGCGCGCCACGCGATTCGGTGCGCTTAACGAGCGGGCGGGGGGCTTTTCGATTGAGCTACGTACCGAAGGCGGCGGGCTTAGCCGTGTACGAGCTAATAGCGCGACGTGGGGGGCAAATTTTAGCTACTGAGCCCGTACCCGTGGAGATAGTGCCCACCCGCGCCCTGCGGGTATTATTATTGGCAAGTACCCCCTCGTTTGAATTCAAATTTCTCAAAAACCAGCTTGGCACGCGGCAGCACGCGGTAGCCTTGCGCGTGGGCATTAGTCGTGGCCTGACGCAAACCGAGTTTCTCAATCAATCTACCCACGACATTTCCCGCCTAACGCCCGCCTTGCTAGCACGCTACGATGCAGTTATTGCCGATGTGGGCACGCTGGCCACGCTTTCCGGGGGCGAAGTGCAACAGCTAACATCCGCGCTGCGCACCGGCGGGCCCGGCCTTATCGTGCTGGCCGATGCTGCTCCGTTGCCGCGCCTCACGCCTGCTCGGGCCGCCTTTAGTATTGTGCCCGTTGCTACGGCCGCATCTGCGAAGCCACAGCCTGTTGTGTGGCCGGGGGCTCCTGGCCGCACCACCGCTACCGTGCCGGCTACATTGCGGCCCTCGGCCCGATTGCGACCCATCATCACAACTGGGCAGGGACAAGCTGTAGTAGCATCTCAGCGCTTGGGCGCCGGAACAATGGTCGTATCGGTACTACCCGAAACCTTCCGTTGGGCCTTGCAGAACGATTCACTGACCTATAATGCCTATTGGAGCCGCCTGCTGACTGCCGTAGCGCGGCCCGAACCGGTAACAGCCGCTTGGCGCGTAACAACAGCCTGGCCTCGCCCCAATACTCCCGTAGAGTTACAGCTAACAGCGGCCAGCTTTCCTGCCACCGCGCCCACCGTGCAAGGAGCCGCGGCCCAGCCCATACGCTTAGCTATGCGTCAGGATACACGTCTGTCCGAGTGGAATACCAGTCAGTTCTGGCCCGATTCAGCAGGGTGGCACCGCGTGACGCTGGCCGAAAAGGCCGCACATTCATTTTACGTGTTTGGGGGGCAAAATTGGCTCGGCCCCGAAACCGAGCTGCGTCAGCAGGCAGCCCAAGCCTGGATAGCCGACGCATCTGCTTCCGTTGCGGCTTCACCTATTCTCACTCGTCAGGCGTGGCCGGCAGTTTGGTTCTTTGGCTTGTTTTTGCTGGGGGCAGGCTTTTTATGGTTAGAAGAGAAACTGTAGCCTCAGTGCTACCGCCGTCCTACCTAGTACGCCTACCGCTTTATAGCTGAAGCGATTACAGAAGAATATGCACACAAAAAAACGGCCCGGCTTCCTGTTAAAGGAAACCGGGCCGTTTGGCAACTTACCGGTGTAAGCCGGTAGCTGCTTACTTTTACTGCTGGGTCGTCGTAGTGGTAGTCGAAGTCGAAGTGCCGTCAGCTGGAGCCGTCATAGCAGCAGAGTCAGCAGGAGCAGCCATCGTAGTGTCGGTAGTAGCCGGAACGGTAGTCTCAGTGCTTACTTCGGTGGTAGTAGTTTCAGTCTCAGCAGGCTTCGACTCGCAAGAAGTCAGGGCAGCAGCAAATACAAAAGCCAGGGCAGATACTTTCAGGAAGTTCTTCATTTTGGTGTTAGGTTTGAAAAGTTGTCTAAAAACTTCCTTCATTCCCATTCGGTCAAAAGGTAACCCGGCGGTAGAAAATAATTTTTAGAGAGGGTTACTAAGTCATCCTCTGTGTATTAAAGACCAAAGCGAATGGGTAAGGGTCAACCTTCCTACACTGATGAAGAGTTCGTGGCTGCCATTCAGGACGGCGACGATCGGGCATTGGCACAACTTTACCGCCTGCATCTGCCCATGATTTCGCACTTGGTGCTGCAAAATAGTGGCACCGAGGACGAGGCCAAGGACGTGTATCAGGAGGGCGTAATGGTGTTTTATGAAAAGGTGCGCGAGGGCTCTTTGGAGCTGAGCTGCCAGATCAAAACCTACCTCTACGCGGTGTGTCGGCGACTGTGGCTCAAACGGTTGGCTGAGAAAAACCGTTTTGGCGGTCGTCTCGAAGACCATGAGCCCTACCTCGAAACCGGTGCGGAAGCGGATGTCGACCAGGCGGAAGAGCGCGACCAGCGCTTCGCTACGATGGCCGAAGCCCTCAACCACTTGGGAGAGCCTTGCCGGTCGCTGCTTGAAGGTTTTTACCTGCAGGAGAAATCCATGCAGCAACTCACGGCTGAGTTTGGCTATACAAATGCCGACAACGCCAAAAATCAAAAATACAAGTGCCTAGTGCGTCTTAAAAAGCTGTTTTTCACCCATTATAAGGAAGAAGAATCTTTTTAGCGACAAGCTCGGTTCCCAGTATAGAGGAAGCTCGCTTCCGACCAGTCCTATGAAAACTGAAGCTGATTACTACGCTTTATTTGACGCTTACCAGAGCGGACAGCTGCCTTCCGAGGAGCAGGCTGCCCTGGAGCGCCGCTTGGCCGCCGAACCGGATTTAGCCCAGCAGCTTGCTGATTTCAACGAGCTGACCGCTACGCTCCATGGCTACGGCCGGCGCCTGACTACGCGGCGTAAGCTACGGGCCATGCAGGCTGCACTTGATGTAGAGAAAGCCGCCACGGAAGCCATTATCGAAACAGGTCACTCTACCATGCCGGTCATGCGCATTTCGCGCACGGAGCAGCACCTGCGGGAGTTCTGGAGCAGCCATCGCGCCACCATCGCGGTAGCGGCTTCGGTCGCTATACTGGCAGTATTCGCCACCTTGCTTGGTCTGGAAATGTGGCGCACCGCTCAGCAAAAGCCCTCGCTTTACGGCTACACGGTGCTGCGGCGCGAAGTAGAACGCATCAAGCGCAACCAGCGCGCAATGAACAAGGCCCTCACCTTGATGGATGAGCCGCGCCCCACTGAGGAAGCCAATCCGGGTAAATTCAGCGGAACGGGCTTCGCCCTCACTACCGATGGCTACTTGGTAACCAGCTACCACGTAATCCAAGGAGCCGATTCGGTCCTGATTGAGAGCCGCGACCGGCAGCGCTTCCGCGCCGAGCCTGTTTTCTCCGACGTAGCCCACGACTTGGCTATTTTGCGTATCACCGACCCAAAGTTTAATGGCTTTGGTCGCTTGCCATATTCCTTCAAGCGTGGTTTAGCTGAATTGGGCGAGCGAGTATACACCCTGGGGTATCCGCGTGAGGATCTGGTGTTTAATGATGGTTCATTGAGCGCCCGCTCAGGCTTTGAAGGTGATACCGGGTTTTATCAGATTTCTATTCCCGTGAATCCGGGCAACAGCGGCGGTCCGCTGCTCGATGATCGGGGCAATTTGATCGGTATCATCAGTGGTCGGCAGACGGATGTGCAAAGCGCCGCTTTTGCCACCAAGTCATCTTACTTAATGCGCTTAGTCGATTCGCTGGCCACAGCGAAGCCTGCTCAGCTGTATAACTTACCTCGATTCAACCAGTTGACTGGCAATACGCGTCCGCAACAGCTGCGGAAGCTACAGGACTTTGTTTTCGTAGTGAAGGTCTACGAATAAGCGCCAATAGCTATTCCACAAAAGCCTCCCAGATCCTGGGGGCTTTTTTATTAGCCTACATCTCAACGCCAGATTTAAGCGCTTGTATACTTAAAACGCTGGCTGTGTGGACTTAGGTAGGGGGAACAGAAAAAAGGACAGCCCGCGAACGAGTTTTTGCGTACACGCTTCCCGGTGGCTACACCACTATTCTGTATCGACTTTTCACTCGTTTCGCAAACCTGCGCTATGGACAACCAAACACAACTAGAAACTCAGCTAGAAAAAATTCTGCCCGAAGACATCACTCGGACACTCGAGAGCGCTTACCACGTTATCTTCCAGGGCGACCACGACCGTATTGACGACTTGCTCAAGCACGGTGGAACGCTGCTGAAAAAGACAGCCCAGCGCTTTACCACTACCCAACTGATTATCGGCATTGCTGCTATCGCTGCTGTTGCTGTGGTAGTTGTAAACAAAGTGGTGGAAGCCGCCGACGACGATGATACGTCGGCTGAGCCAGTGGAGGAGCAGAAGAACAGGAAGCCAAACAATGGTCCTAAGCCTCAGGCTAATCAAGACTCGTAAGCTTTTGGCTTTGCGCTAACGCTCGGAAACCTTTTTCTTACTTGCCACAAAAAAGCCCCCCAGATATAGTCTGGGGGGCTTTTTTGCGATTATAGCCAACCTTCGTGATTCAGCAAGTGCAGGGAGCTAATCCGGTTATTTACTATATAAAAAAGCTGCTATTTTTTATAATACATATAAGTTCCTATGTTTAGACAACTGACCTCTCTAAACCACCTACTCTCACTTTTCTACCTCTTATGCCGCACAAATACTTTCTGATTTTTGGTACGCTCTTGTTCATGGCTCTGGGCGAGACAGTGGGCACAGTGGCTGCCGCGATAAGACCTTTGGCTCCTACCGCACCTACCGCCATCGGACCCTATGCCAAGCGCAAACCAATTAAAGCGCAGTTCAAACACAAAAAAACCACGCGCCACAAAGGCCGTCCGCTTGTTCGTACCATCTAGTACATAGCCAACAAAAAGCCCCTGCCAGCAGGGGCTTTTTGTTGGCTGCTACTTCCAAAGTGCGGCAGCCTACTCACGCGTTTTCAACCGGATGCATTGCTATCACAATAGCCAGTGCAGTTCAATAATTAAGCAGCAGCCAGTACATCAGGGGAGTTATGCCCAGGCGAGTTGACGAGTGTGCTAACCGTGTACTCCTGCATCAGTTCGGTGGCATATGGGCGGAGCAAGTGCTGGTGGTCCACTGCCGACACGCCATCGTCGAGCCAGGCCAACTCCGCGTCCCGATCGGGCAGTATCACGGGCATGCGGTTGTGCAAGTGGGCCATCAGGTCGTTCGGCTCCGTGGTGATAATGGTGAACGTAGGCAGCACTTCGCCCGTTTCGCGGTCGGTCCATTCATCCCAGAGGCCAGCGAAAGCAAAAGGCTGTTCGTTGCGCAGCAGAATTCGGTGAGGCACCTTGGCCTTTTTGCCCTTGCTCCCGGCCGGTGGCGCCACTTGCTGCCACTCATAAAAGCTGTCGGCCAGCACCAGGCAGCGTTTACGTTGGAGCAGCTGCCGAAACGATGGCTTCTCGGCCAGTGTCTCGGCGCGGGCATTTATAGGTTTTAGCGCGGTTTTAATGTCTTTCACCCACCCCGGCACCAAGCCCCACTGCACCAGCTGAATCTGGCCGGGAGCACTGTTGGTAATAATGGGCAGTTGCTGCGAAGGCGCCGCATTGTAATTGGGGGGCATTTCTTCCGTAAACCGGGCATCAAAACGCTCCTCAATAACAGGAGCCGGCGAGATGAATGTATAGCGGCCACACATAAGCTGACAGAAAAAGCAGTGAAAGAAAGGCATTTCAGGCCCCAGAAAGCACATATCTGGTTACGCCGGCCCGCTGGTAGAAGTTGTGTAAGAAATGCTCTTCTCAGCCTGACCCCAAGAACAGGGTAGTCGTTGGGGGCTTATTTGCGGCGTATTCATCCGAACACGATACCGCGGCGGCCGTAACAATTAGGGTAGCCTTTACCTTGTGCTTATGGATCAGCCATTTCTGCTTTGCTTACTAGGTGTGGCCAGCTTGGCGCTGGCTCATGTTGCGCCAGCCCGCGCGCAACGCAGGCCGCCAGTGTATCCCACGCTGGGCAGCGTCATTCCCGACAAGGCAGCCATGAGTCAGTTGGTAGCCCCCGATGCTAAAATCGAAGTACTAGCGTCGGGTTTCACCTGGCTCGAGGGTCCGGTGTGGTCGAAGCAACATGGCGCCCTGCTGTTTTCTCACGCGCCACAAAACGTGATTTATCGCTGGAAAGAAGGCGAGCCACTGGCCGAACATCTCAAGCCCGCCGGCTATACAGGGCTGGGTACTTACAGTAAGGAATCGGGCAGCAATGGCCTTGCCTTCGATAAACAGGGCCAATTGGTAGCCTGCGAGCATGGCGACCGGCGCATATCCGTGCTGCTCAAAGACGGCGGCAAGCGTACCCTCGCCGACAGCTACGAAGGCAAGCGCCTGAACAGCCCCAATGATTTGGTCATCAAATCGAATGGTGACATCTTCTTCACCGATCCACCCTACGGCCTGCCCGAACAGGAAAAAGACCCACGGCGTGAGCTGGATTTCAGTGGCGTGTATCGCATAGCGAAGTCGGGGCAGATAACGCTAGTCATTCAGGACCTGACGCGCCCTAATGGCTTGGCTTTCTCTCCGGATGAGAAAACGCTGTACGTCACCCAATCAGATCCTAAAAGAGCAGTGGTAATGGCTTATCCGGTGCGAGAAAATGGCAGCTTAGGCAAAGGCCGCGTTTTTTTCGATGCCACGCCTCTCACCAGCCAATTCGCTGGCATGCCTGATGGAATTAAAGTAGATCAGCAAGGAAACGTATTTACTACTGGTCCCGGCGGCGTACACGTGTTAGCCCCCAATGGCACTCATTTGGGCCGCATCGGTCTGCCCGTTGCGGTTGCGAACTTGGCCTGGGGTGATGATGGGAGCACGCTCTACCTCACTGCCAGCAACTATTTGTGCCGCATCCGCACCCTTACCAAAGGAGCCAGCTGGTAAGCCTCTTATCTAGTGCTAGTGTAGGATAGGAAAGTGGATTTGTCGCTAATTCGCAAACCACCGCCCATCCGCGGTTCTCTTATTTATCTATTGACTCTGGCATTTGGACTAAAGAGGCATCTTACAATATGTTCATCAAAGCATATTATAAGATTGCCAGTAAGTTGCCGATAAGCTCTACTAGTAGAAGTCCAAACTTTTTGGCGTGCTGTGCATTATACTCCCATCACACAGCAACCCAATTTTCAGATGGACGACAGTCAGCATGCACACCCTACGGGTGACTCAATTCTCGAAGAGGTAAACGGACCAGCGGCAGCGCAGTGCCCCTTCAGCAGTGGCGCACTGCAACGCAGCGCCGGCGGAGGCCGCACCAACCGCGAGTGGTGGCCCAACCAACTCAAGCTCAATATTCTACGTCAGCACGCCAGCATTTCCAACCCGTTGGGGGGCAATTTCAACTACGCCGAGGAGTTCAAGAAGCTCGACTTGGCGGCTGTGAAGCAGGACCTTTATGCCCTCATGACGGATTCGCAAGAGTGGTGGCCGGCCGATTATGGACACTACGGCCCGCTGTTCATCCGACTGGCTTGGCACAGCGCCGGCACGTACCGCATCGGCGACGGGCGGGGAGGCTCGGGCTCCGGCGCTCAGCGCTTTGCGCCCCTCAATAGCTGGCCCGATAACGCCAACCTTGATAAGGCCCGCCTGCTGCTGTGGCCCATCAAACAGAAATATGGCCAGCAAATCTCATGGGGCGACCTGATGGTACTCGTCGGCAACTGCGCCCTGGAGTCAATGGGATTCAAAACATTCGGCTTTGCGGGTGGCCGCGAAGATGTGTGGGAGCCCGAGCAAGACATTTACTGGGGCTCAGAAGCCGAGTGGCTGGGCGATGAGCGCTACACTGGCAACCGACAGCTGGAAAACCCACTTGCCGCCGTGCAAATGGGCTTGGTGTACGTGAATCCGGAAGGCCCAAATGGCAACCCCGACCCGGCCCTGTCCGCTCGCGATATCCGCGAAACCTTTGGCCGCATGGCCATGAACGACGAAGAAACGGTGGCCCTGATTGCCGGCGGCCACACCTTCGGCAAAACCCACGGCGCCGCTGATCCCGGCAAGTATGTGGGCATGGAACCCGCTGGAGCCAGCATGGAAGAAATGAGCTTGGGCTGGCGCAACAGCTACGGTACCGGCAACGGCGCCGACACTATTACTAGTGGTCTCGAAGGCGCCTGGACCAGCACACCCGCCCAGTGGAGCAATGACTACTTCGATAATCTGTTTGGCTATGAATGGGAGCTGACCAAGAGCCCCGCTGGGGCACACCAGTGGCGGCCCGTGAATGGTGGCGGCGCCGGTACTATTCCAGATGCCCACGACCCAGCCAAAAAGCACGCGCCCTTCATGCTCACCACTGACATCGCCCTGCGGGCAGATCCAGCGTATGAAGTCATTTCCCGGCGCTTCCACGAAAACCCCGACCAGTTTGCCGATGCTTTCGCCCGTGCCTGGTTCAAACTGACTCACCGCGATATGGGCCCGATTGAGCGCTACCTCGGTCCGGAAGTGCCCACGGAAGAGTTAATCTGGCAGGACCCGGTGCCGGCCGTCACCCATCCATTGATTGATGACCAAGACGCTGCTACCCTGAAAGGCAGAATCTTGGCGTCTGGCCTGTCGGTATCCGAATTGGTGTCTACCGCCTGGGCATCAGCCTTTACCTACCGCGACTCTGATAAGCGTGGGGGCACCAATGGCGGCCGTGTTCGCCTAGCCCCCCAGAAAGATTGGGAAGTAAATAACCCCGCTCAGTTGGCTCGGGTACTGCAAGTGCTGGAGGGCGTGCAGCGCGAGTTTAACGAAGCTCAAACCGACGGCAAGCAGGTATCGATTGCCGACCTGATTGTGCTAGGGGGTAATGCCGGCATCGAAGAGGCCGCGCGCAACGCCGGCCGCGAGGTGGCGGTAACGTTCGCGCCCGGCCGCACGGATGCCTCGCAGGAGCAGACCGACGTGGCCTCGTTTCGGGCCCTCGAGCCGGCCGCCGACGGGTTTCGCAATTACCTCAAGTCGCATCACAAAGCTTCAGCTGAGGAAATGCTGGTTGACAAAGCTCAACTGCTTACGCTCACCGCGCCCGAGCTGACGGTATTGTTCGGAGGTTTACGGGCCATCAACATCAACTTTGATCAGTCGCAGCACGGCGTCTTTACTGATCGGCCGGGCGCTCTAACCAACGACTATTTCATCAACCTGCTCGACATGGGCACTACCTGGAAAAGCACGTCGGACGCGCAGACGACCTTCGAGGGCCGTGATCGTAAGACCGGCGTCGTAAAATGGACTGGCACCCGCGTAGATCTGATTTTCGGCTCTAACTCCGAGTTGCGGGCCTTGGCCGAAGTGTACGGCTATGCGAATGCCAGGGAGAAGTTCGTCCGTGATTTTGTGGCCGTATGGACCAAACTAATGAACCTTGGCCGCTTCGATTTAGCCTAATGGTGACACAGCTTGGCAGGCTACGATAGCCGCTGAACTACTTTGAAAAAGGTGGCCTTGCAAAAGGCCACCTTTTTTGTTCGGGCCATAGGCTGAATGATGCTCGGAACGTTTGCGTCAATTCCTGAACAGGCTCCTCCCACTATTTATAGCAACACGTTTTCTACGGGTTGAATGGGTGCAGGCAGCTTTGATTCGCCGAGCGGCATAAGTCGGTTGATTTCGATTGTGAGGGAGATGGAGTGTGTAAAGGCAGGTCGTGCGTCTCGATACCATATGTCAACCTCCTCTTAAATCACATTACGTCTAACGAAGGCAGGTGACACCATAAATACCACTGGTGTAAATAGCTCCAATCGTATCTATCAGGTCGAAGGACAGTATAAAGCTGAATAATATGATGGCACTGCGCTTAGCTCTGCCAACCTAGGGCTCCCATTTCAGCCGATTCGGCCGCTGACTCACCCTTTCCGCCATCAACGATTTTCAGAATAACGAAGACCAAACTATCACTTCTCTTAAAATACTCATTACAGAAAAAAGCCCCCCAACCAATGGCTGGGGGCTTTTTCAGGAAAGTTGCGCCGACTAATATCGGTGGGGTTAGCGAGAGGCAACTAATGGTTGAGTGCCATTGGCATCCACCAGATGCTTGAGGCTAACATGATTCATTCCATCCAAATCTACTTGACGAAGGCGGTAATAAGCAGCCGCCTGCAACGGAGCCTGATCCAAAAAGGCGTGACTGCGCGTTGTAACTGCCATTGCATCTCCTTCTACTCGACCAATAACCTTATAATGGATGTCATCCGCACTACGCTCAACTTCAAAATAAGCGCACCCAAGTTCAGTTGCCGTCTCCCACTTCACCTCAACGCCATCCTCAGCGTGCTGCACCTGAAGGCGCGTTAAGTCAATCGGCGATGCCGTCATAGCGTTGTTTGCGCTCAGCGAAGGGGTACGTTCTCGGCCACCCACACAAGAGGTGAACCCAAGTATCAGCAAGCCACAAAAAGCCAATAGGCTAGCCCGGGAAAAGTTATATGAAGCCGTAGCTGTTGTGGTATAAAAGGCAGTCATTTGAAGAGACAAAAGAGGTTTGCTTACTGTGCTTATTACAATAATATACAATCATTAGACCTATACATAGTGTTTTAGATTAAAATTATTATAAAAACATAAAAATCAATTCCAATCTAGTATAAGTTCAATTCCACTTACTTAATGGGGGGAAATAGTTGGCCTTTTCTTTTGGGTCCATCCAGTCTAAGCTGTCATATAATCCATTGCTATAGTAAGCAAAACGATTCCCCTACGATGGTTTTATCAAGTTATCAAGCAAGTAAAGGCTCAGTTATAAAATATTTTCAATAGCGCAATCCGATGTTGTATAACCACCGTATCTGGGAAAAATTTATTTCCACATGTTTTAAACATTTTTTCAACTACCGGCTTAATAGGCTTTCTAACTATTTTAAGATCATCTACTTATTATTAAGCACACACATACATTAGTATGCATAACTTTATAATCATATTTTTAATTATAATTTTCATAACATTTAATTTTTGCATTTTATAACAAATTTGATAACAGCTGGTTCCAGATGCTTCTAGAAATCCTCATTATCGATATAGGGAAAGCTTACTTTGTCTTTATCAGCACATCCTCAAAAATCCATTTGCATAATTATAACTAAAATAAGTTTTAATAATAGTCATATCAAATATTGCTACAGTACTTACCATTTAAATAAGGCAATAGCGAATACTTGATCCAAACCACGTGCTCAGTGTTTGATTTTAAAAATTTATCCTGCAATTCAAACTCATAATTAGAGTCGTATTTATAATAATTAAATAATTTTCAATAATAGCAAGTTTGGATACAATTAATACTTACAGTTTACAAAATCTATTATGGCCCCTACCTACATAGCCATCATCACAGTTAATATAGCTTTAATACAAACCGCTGAAAATCAGTATTTAACGCAGATAAATACTGATTTTCAGCATTGAATATTGGCACGGTTATAGTTCAGCTTGCGTCAAATATCTCATCAGAGTAGCACTTGGTTTTTATAACAGAAAGTTTGGTGCAATTGAATTGTCTGGGCAATTTTTGTCTTTTTCAACTTAATGCATTTTGCTTTTTTATGACAAGATAAATTTTAAATATTTAGGATATAAAAGAAATATTAAATAAACTCGTTTTAATATCAATCTCAATTAATTTAATACATCCAAAAATACGGCTTAGCAAATAATGTAGTTAAATTTCTTTTTTTAAAATTTGTACAATCCTCAGTTTACTGGATTCCATTACCTGTTTCTCCGCTCTGAGCTTTTTGCTCACCCCGTCCCCATTGCTTCCACCAACAACAGATTCTATTGCACACCTTTATGCGCCGGTATTCCCTTTACTTGCTTCTTCTATTAACGACTAGTTGTGCCTACGACAGCGTGGAGAAGCTAGCCACCGACCCGCAGCCCTGCACGCCGCCGGACTTGGTAACGTATACACAGCATATTTCCCCGCTCCTAACCAAGAACTGTCGCACGTGCCACAACGCAGCCATCCTGACGGGAGGAGTGAACCTGGAAGATTTTGCGGAAATCAAACGACGGGCTGATACAGGCCAGCTAGTAGGGGTGGTGAGTCACGCGCCGGGCTATGCCCAAATGCCAAAAGATGGGGCCAAGCTCTCCGACTGTGATATCGCACTCCTCAAAGCATGGGTAACGGCCGGAGCTCCGAATAATTAAGCTCTTGCTCGCCGCTCTGCTGTATGAAGAACCTCACCTGGTGGTCTTTGTTGATCGTCATGCTTTGCATGGCGCCCGACACCTGGGCCCAAAAATACATGACCCGCACGGGTACAGTTACCTTTTACTCGACTAGTATCATTGAAGACATTGAGGCCCGTACCGAACAGGTATCGGCCGTGGTAGATGTGCAGAGCAGCCAGTTGGCCTTCGCCATCCCCATCAAGTCCTTCCAGTTTAAGCGCACGCTGATGCAGGAGCACTTCAATGAGAACTATATGGAGTCGGAGCGCTTTCCCAAAGCGACCTTTTCGGGCCGGGTAGTTGATTTACACCCCGACGCCCTGTTCAAAGGCGGCTCGCAACGCGTGAACGTGGAGGGCGACCTCACGATTCATGGGGTGACGAAACGCATTACCGTGCCGGGTGCCCTGGAGATGTCGCGCGGCACCCTCCTTGTGCACGCCTACTTCAACGTGTCTCCCGCCGATTATGGCATTGAGGTGCCCTTGCTGGTCCGCGAGAACATTGCCAAGACGGTCGGCATCCGCGTGTCATTATCCTGCGACCCCGTTTCGCAGCTGACTTTATCCAAATAATCCGCCTTACCCACCCTTTCCTATGCAACACACGTACTCCTTAAGCCGCCGGCTAGCCGGTTTCTTGGTCGGCTTGTCCCTTTTCGCCGCGGCTCCTGCGTGGGCCCAAGGCGACCTACTCGGGCAATTAGAAGAGCAAGCGCCTACCGCCCAAACGCCTGGCTACGTAGATGCTACCTTCAAAAGCACCCGCCTCATTAATGGGCACACGGTACAAACGCCGGGGCAGGGTACGATGATCTTTCTGATCTCTCACCGCTTCGGCACGCTCAACAGCGGCGCGTACAACTTCTTTGGCCTCGACCAGGCAACGACTCGCCTAGGCTTAGAGTACGGGATTACGGACTTACTCACCGTTGGCATTGGCCGTAGCTCGCTGGAGAAGGCATTTGATGGGTTTATCAAGTACAAAGCTATTCGGCAGCGCACGGGGGCGGGCGGTTCGCCGGTCAGCGTGACCCTATTGGGCAGCACGGCGGTCAATACGCTGCGCTACAGTGGCGATGCGTTTGACCGCACCTTCACCCGTCGTTCTACTTACACGGCTCAGGCGTTGGTGGCCCGGAAGTTTAGCCCGTCGCTTTCCGTGCAGTTTATGCCCACGATGGTGCACAACAACTTAGTGGCTACGGAGCAGGACCCGAATGACGTGTATGCCCTAGGCTTTGCCGGCCGGCAGAAGCTGACCAAGCGAACGTCGCTGAATGCGGAGTACTACTACCTGCTTCCTGATTCTAGGCCAACTGGGGTGCGCAATGCACTAGCGCTAGGCGTCGATTTGGAAACCGGCGGACACGTCTTCCAGCTGCACGTCACGAACGCGCAAGGCTTGATTGAGAAGTCGTTTGTGCAGCAGACGCGCGGCAATTTCTTCGATGGCGATATCTATTTCGGCTTTATCGTCAATCGCAATTTCACGGTGCGGCCCAAAGCAGGATTTCGCAAATAAGCCCCCATAGGCTTCCTACCTGACATTATTACCACTAAACCTTCAACCCATTTTCCATCCCTTACCCTTCCCCCATGTTCAAAAAAATTACCCTCGCTGCCCTGTTGTTCGCTGGCCTGACGACGTTCACTGCGTGCGAGAAAGACGACAACACCCCTTCCAACATCGTTAACCTAACCACCAAGCTGGATGGCAAGCAAGAAGTGCCCGCCAACGCCGCTACGGGCACGGGCACGTTTACTGGCTCTTACAACAAGGATACAAAAGTACTGACCTACGAGGTGACCTACCAGGGCATGACGGCCACCCCCACCATGGGCCACATTCACTTGGGTGCAGCGGGTACCAACGGCAATGCGGTGGTGCCGTTCACCATCACCCCTTCGCCCATCAAAGGCACGGCTACACTGTCGGAAAGCACGGAAGCGGCCCTGTTGGCGGGTGGCACGTACGCCAACCTCCACAGCTCGCAATACACTGGCGGTGAGCTGCGCGGCCAGATTACGGTAAAGTAACAACTTCGCTAGTAGCTGACTTTTGCCTTAGTCTACATTGAAAAAGCCCTTTGCTGAATGTCCAGCAAAGGGCTTTTTATGTGCCTTGCCCTATCATCTCCGGGCCTTCCCCAAAAGCTTGACTTAGAGCACTAACCTACTTCCACGCAAGCTGAGCGAAGGACTGGGGGGCTTTTTATAACTAAGTGATGCGGGTGCTATGCCCGAAGTAGCCAGCCGGCATTACACTGTGTTTTGCCGTTACAGATGCTTTAGCAGTAGTCTACTTCGTAAACAAGCGCAGCACGGCGCGTCCCGACTCGCGGATTCGACTCGGCTGAGTGTCTACTGGCTCCAGCGCAGGGGGAGCAGAGCTGGGGGGCAAAATTCCGTTTGGCAGGAAGTGAGCATCACTGGAAAGCGACGCGGGCACCAATTGTAGCGCCAGTTCGCTGTAGGCCGAGCTCGGATCCATCTGTAGCGCGGGCTGAGCAGCAACAAGAGATGGTTCGGCCAAATGCTCGTTCAGAATCATAGTGGCATTGGCCTCCAGCGCGTAGAGCGCCTGCTGACTGGTGGTTTCCGATTTGGCATACTCCACGACGCGCACAAAATAAGCCCGGTTGGGATCCAGGTTTTTAACCATTACGGTATCTGCTTCACCATTGGCCACCACAAAGCTGCCGCCAGCCAAGGCTTGGCCTTTACCAAAACGAGGATTAGCCACGTAGTCGACGCCATCGAGGGGAAAGTCATCGACGGGGCTATCCGCTTTCATGAGTACTAAGCGGCGGTTGCCGGTGCCATTGGCCCACTTAAGCAGCGTGCTCGTTTTCGTCAAGGAAGTACCCGTAAGCTGGGCAGCATTCTGATCAGGCACAACCAGGTTATGAGCGGGCCACTTGGTAGCGCCCCGAATGCAGGTCCACCCCAGCCGGTCGAGTTCGGTCCAAAAGGCAGCATCATCGCGTCGAGTATTCAGCAGGATAGTCCAGGTATAGCCTTTAGCAGCCCGCACCAGATACGTAGCCGTGCCATCGAGGCAGCCGCTGTGCCAGCGGTTGCCCGTGTTTACCTGCCATCCTTTCGCATACCGGGCGTTAACGGCCGAGGGCTCTATCATCGTGGCAATCGTAGCCGTACTCAGCAAGCCAGGGCGGCCCTTTGCGCCATCTACGGCGGTAAGCAGGCGCGTAAGGTCGCGGGCAGTGAATATCCAGCCGCCGTGGGCATTCATAGCCTCTACGTTGCAGCCGCCGTAGGCCGCCGGCACTACTTCGCCGGTGCCATAGCACGACGATTGCTGGAAATGGCTGTCGTATTCGGCTTCGCGTTCCTGCTTATCTACCAATAAGTTGCGCCCGAGATGAGCTTCGCGTACGCCACTGGGCAGCAGCAGGTGGTCGCGCACCCAGGCTTCGTACGGTTGCAGGGTTACGGCCTCAATTATCTTACCCAGCACCAGGTAGCCAATATTGGAGTAAGCAAACCGTGCTCCGGGCCTGAAGTTCAGACCTTTACTTAGCATGAAGCGCACCAAGGTAGAGTCACCCACGGGATTGGGCACATTCATTACTTGGGCTACATGCTCGGGAAAATCGATAGGGTCGCAGCTGGCAAAACCATCGCAGCTTTTCTCCCGGTCCCAGCCGGCGCTGTGCTCCAGTAGTTGCTGCACCGTGATATCGTAGATGCGACGGTCATCAATAACTTCTGTGTAGTAAGCATCCGACAGATAGCCCTCCGGCCCAAAGGCTTTATGAGCGAGGTCGAGGCGGCCTTCCTCCACCAGCTTCATAATGGCCATAGCCGTGATGGGCTTCGACAAACTGGCCACACGCATCAGATGGTGGGGTTGAAGCGGAGTGGTGCGGGCCTGATCGGCGTAGCCGAAAGCACGGGCGTACACGAGCTTATCGCCCCGGCTCAGCGCCACCGATGCGCCCAGCACCTTCCACCGCTGCACAAACTGCTCAATAGCGGTATCAAAGTGGGCAAGTTCAGGTACTGGCACTCCCGTTTGGGCACCAGCCCGCAACGAAAGCAGCAGTAAAACGAGCGTGTAGAGTTTCTTCAAAAAGAGGAATAAAAAAGGGTGGCCAACAAGCTCGTTTCTGCTGTAGCGCAGCGCTTCTTGTTACGCCATTTTTATTCCACAATTCCAAGATTAGGCAGTCAATAATTTGATTATTATTATAAATTTTTCATGACTCTAATTCACCTATTTGTTTGAAAACCTGATAGTATATATCAAAAGACAGAACACTCTATAAATAGTAAAATTACACTATTCTATGTTTGTTGAATCACACTCAAAATGCTAGCACCTTCCGATTACTTCTCAGTAACGAAGCCCCCGTTTTTAGCGCAATTAGCGGAGGCAAAAAAGCCCCCCGCGCCCTTCTGCTCCGTCCGTCGTTTAGCGAGCTAAACACCGATACTAGCGAGAGGCGCGGGGCTTTTTTAGGTCAATTATTCTGTGACCGGGGCCACTTGTGCTTGGTGCGAAGGAGTGCCGCCGCTAACCAACCGGGGCCAGCCATCCCGGTATTCCAGCCGGTCGAGGAGCATAATGCGGCGGGAGTAGCCTTGCTCTGCATCGATGGCATTGAAAGTGGGCTGGCGAGGATCAATGGCATGATAAGCCAGCCAATCCTGCCCGGCGGCATCCGTAATGACCGAGTTGTGGCCGGGGGCGTGCCAGTGCTCATTGCCTTCCAGCAGCATGCTATTGGGGTTGCCGGTGGCCTGAGGCAAGGTCTCGAACGGCCCGGTGGCACTGCGCGAACGGGCGACCAGTACTCCGTAATGAGCATCGGGACCGCAGCAGTTATTGCCGGAGTAAAACAGGTAGTACCACCCATCGCGCAGAATTACCCACACGCCTTCGACCAAACGTTGGTAATTGGTGGGCGCCTTATCCGGTACGGGCTGAATAAGGTCGAGGGCAACGCTCTGGGGGGCAAAAGACACGCGGTCGGGGCCAGCTCCCGCACTTTGATCGGCCCAAAGCCGGAGCCCCAATACAGCAGCCGCTTACCTGTAGCGGGGTCGTCGAAGCTCATCGGGTCAATGTTGATAAAGCTTTTTCCGCAGAGTAATGGCTGGCCAATATCCACAAACGGGCCGGCGGGTGCCTCAGCCACTGCCACGGCCAGGCACAGATCCTCCTTGCTAGTACCATTCGGCAACGCCGAAAAATAGAGATAATAGAGGCCGTCGTGCTCGCTCACGTGAGGCGCCCACAGCTTTTGGGTCGTATCGGCCCAGGCAGGCTTTTGCGGCAGCGCATCGCCCAGCAGCTCCCACTCAATCAGGTTGTGCGAACGTGCTACCTGAATATTGATAATGAGTTGATTACGCCATTTTGTTTGGGTGCCATAGGCGTAATAGTAACCATCGGCGGCCCGGATGATGGTTGGATCAGGAAAGTCTTCGTTGAGAATGGGATTGGTATACGTGCTGGGGGGCTTTTTTGCAGACATACAGGCAGTACTTAGGTGAAAAGCGTGTGCAGCAGCGCTGTAGCTAAGCAGCTACGCCTAACATAAATACGCTGGTAGCGCGACAGTAGCCATTGTTTCCGGTTGATGGTTTACTGTAAGTAAATAAGGTAGTCCTGCATAGCGGAGCGAAGCATCTCGCGTGTTTACTTAAGAGTAGTAATCCAACGTCAGCACGCGAGATGCTTCGCTCCGCTCGGCATGACGTTTTGTAACAAGTTGAACCTGTGGTTTACTCCATAACCTCAACTCTGTTCCGCCTCACTTCGCGTCCCAATCGTACAGGAATACCTACCCTCGCTTTCGCACTATGACCAAATCCGTATTTATTGCCGCCGCCGAGCCTTATAGCGGCAAGTCGCTCGTGTCGTTGGGCCTGATCAATATGCTGCTGCGCAAAACGCCCAAAGTCGGCTACTTCAAGCCCATCATCAACTTTGAGCCCGCCGAAAAAAAGGACGCGCACATCGAAACGATTATCAGCCATTTTGGGCTGCCCATCACCTACGATGGCGCCTACGCTTACACCCGAGCAGCCGCCATGCGCCTCGTGGAAGGCGACACGCAAGGCGATATTATCGACACTATCATCCACAAATTCAAGGCTCTAGAGCAGCAGTACGACTTTCTGGTGGTGGAAGGCAGCGACTTTCTGGGGGCAGGAACGGCCTTTGAGTTCGACGCCAACATTTCCATCGCCAAAAACCTGGGGGCGCCCGCCATTCTGGTAATCTCGGGCGAGGGCAAAACCACCGATCAGGTCGTGAACGCGGCCCTGACGGTGCTGCGCAACTTTGAGGCGCGGGAAGTGCCCGTACTGGCCGTTATGGTCAATAAAACGCCCCCCAACGAAGCTGATACCGTGCGCCAGCTGCTGGGGGGCAATTACCGGCGGGTATCGTCCTGACCGTTATTCCCGAAAATCAGAGTCTGCGTAGTCCCAGCATGAAGGAGATTCAGGAGCAGTTGGGGGGCAAATTATTGCTCGGCGAACACCTCTTAAGCAACCAGGTCGACAATTTCATCACCGGAGCCATGCAGGTGCCCAACTTCCTGCGCCGCATCAAGGAGAACGTGCTCATCGTAACGCCCGGCGACCGCGCCGACATTATTCTGGGCGCTTTGCAGGCTAACGCCTCAGCCAACTTCCCGAAAGTAGCGGGCATCGTGCTCACCGGCGACATCGGCCCCGACGAGTATGTAGTGCGCCTCATGGAAGGCCTCGAAACCGTGATACCTATTCTATCCGTCTCCACGGGCACCTTCCTCACCACCACCCAGATAGGCGCCATCCAGTCGCGTATCTCACCCGATAACCCGAAGAAGATTGAGCTGGCCATCAGCACCTTCGAGCAGTACGTAGATGTCGCCGCGCTGGAAGAAAAGCTGGCTACGTTCACGGCGGAAGGCATGACGCCGCATATGTTCCAGTACCAGCTTATGCAGTGGGCCCGAAGCCAGCGCCGCCACATTGTGCTGCCCGAAGGCAACGATGACCGGATTCTGCGCGCCGCCGCCCGCCTCCAGCAACTAGATGTCGTGGACCTGACTATTCTCGGCGACCCGGCCACCATCACGGCCGCCGTCAACCGCCTGGGTCTTAGCCTCGACCTCAGCCGCATTCAGTTACTCGACCCCGCCCACGCGCCTCGCTTCGCCGAGTACACCGAAACGCTCTACGAGTTGCGCAAAGCTAAAAACGTAAACCTCGATATGGCCCGCGACATGATGACGGACGTCTCGTACTTCGGTACCATGATGGTGTATCAGGGCCACGCCGACGGCATGGTATCGGGGGCGGTACACACCACCCAGCACACCATCCGGCCGGCCTTGCAGTTTATCAAAACCAAGCCGGGAGTATCAGTTGTGTCGTCGGTGTTCTTTATGTGCCTCCCCGACCGTGTAGCCGTATTCGGCGACTGCGCCGTGAACCCTAACCCTACGGCCGAGCAATTGGCTGAAATTGCCATTTCCTCGGCCGAAAGCAGCCTCCGTTTCGGCATCGAGCCCCGTGTGGCTATGTTGTCTTACTCTTCAGGCACCTCCGGCGAGGGCGCGGAAGTGGAGAAAGTGCGGCGCGCCACACAGCTCGTGCACCAGCTCCGCCCCGATCTGCAAGTGGAAGGCCCCATCCAGTACGACGCCGCCGTCGACCCCATCGTGGGCCGCCAGAAGCTCCCCGACTCCACGGTAGCCGGCCAGGCCAGCGTGCTCATCTTTCCCGACCTGAACACCGGCAACAACACTTATAAAGCCGTACAGCGCGAAACTGGCGCCCTAGCCATCGGCCCAGTATTGCAGGGCCTGAATAAGCCAGTAAACGACTTAAGCCGCGGTTGCACCGTGGAGGACGTAGTGAATACGGTAATTATCACAGCTATTCAAGCGCAGGGGTAATGCAGAAAACAGCTTTCGCAAGTGGCATTATTTAAAAAGTATCTTTCAATCTTTAGGGTTAGCTATCCCACGATGATTCATAAGTATCTAACAATGCTAGACTACTAATATAGAAAACGTGTCTTGTACATCTTCATTTTTCTAAAACTTGATTCAAATAATTACCCTGAATAACAGAATCACCTTTGTAAATAGAGAAATCAACAATTTCTATAATGTTAACAACCACGCTATCACCCAAACGATTTTTTCGAATTGTTATAGGATTGTTGTCTAAAACACCGAGCATAGAATCTCCAACAGAATAAACGCGAACCCACATATTCTCTGCGCCTCTTTCATCCGAGAATCCAGCTTTTATATAGAATTCAAGACTATCCCTGTTATTATCAAATGATTTAATGAATGAACCTATATTAGCTTGAGCTAACCGACGCGCCTCCTGGTAAGAAGAATTCTCATTATTCAAAATTCTTGTGTTTTTATTAAGCTCCCATTCATCGATTGGCTTGTTATTATTATTATCATTACAAGATGAAAAGAATAATATGCAAGCAAGCGGATATAAATACTTCATAAAATGTATATAATTTCACAGAATCGTATGATGCGTACATAATGCTTTTACTATTTATTAAAAAACAAATAGTAAAAGGCCCAGTAGTTATATATTAGAGAGATCTGTATTCGATTTATAATGATATTGCGAAAACTATACATACTCAATCATAAAGTCATCAATCATATCCCCCAAGTCACTCACGCCCAAAGTGAATTGAATAATGATTATGCCAAAAATTATTTTTGCTATTCCAGGGATATGTAAACCAGTTCTTTCCTTGATAAGAACATTTACTGGAGGTAAGTAAAGCAAAGATAGAAAAAGGTAAACAATCCCCGGAACGGGGTGCACCAAAAACAGATTCGCTACGCCAACAGCAAAAACGACCATACCAAACCCCCAACCAATTATACTTGATAGAGTGGCCTTCCCTTGCACTGCATTTTCTTTCATGACGCCTATGTATAGTTTGAAAATCAAGCAAACAGTAAAGCAGAACAGGTCGTCTTCATAACTCTATGTTTCAGCGGAGGCCAATAAGAAGACTAGAAAGAAGCCATCATAAGGTCGATCTTATCGAACAGTTCGCCTACGCCTAAGGATGCCCAGATAATAAAGAAGCCCAGAAGCCATTTTGCTATTCTAGGAATGGCGAATCCTGTTTTTTCCTTGATAAAAGCATTTACCGGAGGAAAAAAGGCAAATGACATCGCAATAATAAAGATTCCAAAACCGGCATCATTACCCCAGAAAGTGTTCACTACACCGATGGCCAAAGCAAGCAGCCCAAATAGCCAACCGATTAAATTCGAAATAGGAGCCGAAGCGTTTGAAGTGTTATCCATAACAATGTTTGAAAAAGTGTGAAAGTTTATTTTGTGAAAACCAAAAACAGTCTGTTATGTCGATTAATAATTACTTATTTATACTAAGCTTAAGGCACCTTTGTGTATTCAAATTGATTCCTGTGGAGCCTTATTGTATTCAGCTAGGCAAGTATCTAGTGGTTGACAATTTTGATGGATACAATCACAGAATTCATAACATACTTTAGATTTTTTACTATCCTCGCATTGGCTCCTACAATCTTTCAGAGTATTGCTAGGCATAATTTCACAGCCAGTCGTAAATAGCATGATAAGAACAAATAGTGTAAACAATATTTTCATTACATTATTTTATTTTGACTACTATTTAATATTCTACTTATCAACTTATTAAATCAGACCGTTGGTTGAATGGCAGAATATATTTTAATTTATCGTAGTCCCAGCAAAGCAAATATAAATTAGCTAGTACCATTAGGGGCGCCGTAATCCATGACCCAACAAATCGCACGGCGAATGTTAGGATACAGATGTTTAAAATAATAGGAAAATAAAGTACAGCGCCAAGGGTTGCCGTGCGCGGAATTAGCAGCAAGCAGGCAGCAGTTACTTGTACCACCCCCACAAAAGTGTAGTAGAACCCTGTCCGATGAAAAGCTTCTAAATAATGGCCCATTGGATGACAAACGGACAAATCGGTGAACCGCTCCCCAACAATTTTAACGTAGCCAGAAGGCAGAAAACCCATGGCTAAAACTATGCGGGTGAAAACAGTAAAATCACGGAGCCATTTTATTTGCCTTACCCTAGCATGAACTCGGTCAAGTGTGGAAGAAATACTCATGCTTTATTGCCTCTGGATAGTTGGCCGAACACAGAGTTTGTGGCTGTGATGTTTTCTCCTATTCAATGCTTGCGTTTTTACTCTCGCTCGACAGACGGAGCCATCAGGCACGCAGTAGTCTTGTAGACAGACAACGTACGTTTCAGCTGGTGCCGGTCAGGCTAACTATAGGTGTACTTACCCTGAGCATCGTCTATGATTGTTTGCTTATATCCAAGGGCGAATCAAAAGTACTTTGTTTTTCAAAGTTATCAAATAAAAACGCGTGTTTATTTTTTACTAGCAATACATTCCTTACTGTCAAGGCTTTAGCATTTTCAATTGGTAACTATTGACACCTCAGGCTCTTTTTGGTCAATAGCTCAGGTTTGAGTTGAGCAGACACTTTAACAGTGTGAGTATGGGGGGCGTGAACTCCAGCAACACCACTTCCGGCAAACTAGAAGTAGGGGCCGGTACGTAAGCGACTTCTATGTACTTATTCGTCATTAATTCCGGCAGCAGCTCTATTAAGTATCAACTCTTCCGCTGGCCCGCCGAACAGCCCGTATGCAGCGGTCTGGTGGAGCGGATTGGCCTGCCCGATGCTACCATCACCCACAACGTATTCACCAGCGAGGCCGAGCCCGTTATCCAGCGCAGCCAGCCCCTCCCCGACCATGAGGCTGGGCTGCGGGAAGTAGTGGGCCTGCTTACCGACCCGGCGCAAGGCGTACTCCGCGACCCACAGCAGATTGAAGTGGTAGGGCATCGGGTGGTGCACGGGGGCGAAGCATTTGCCGCCACAGCGCTCATTACCCCGGCGGTAAAAGCGGAAATCAAGCGGCTATTTTCTTTGGCTCCCTTACATAATCCGGCTAATTATCTGGGTATTGAGGTGGCCGAAAACCTGTTTCCTCAGGCACGTCAGGTAGCGGTATTTGATACGGCTTTTCACCAAACTTTGCCCCCCAAGGCCTTTCGTTACGCGCTGCCCACTTCGTTCTACACCGAGTTCGGCATACGGGCGTATGGTTTTCACGGCACCAGCCATCAGTATGTAGCCGCGCAGGCAGCTATTTATATAGGAAATCTGGCAGCCAAAATCATCACCATTCACCTAGGCAATGGCTGTAGCATGGCAGCCGTACTGGGGGCAAATGCTTGGATACCAGCATGGGTTTTGGGCCGCTCAGTGGCTTGGTGATGGGCACGCGCTCCGGCGACCTTGATGCGTCGGTTATTTTTCACCTGATACAGGAGCGCGGCTATGAACCGGCTCAGGTGCAAAGCCTGCTCAACAAAAGCAGCGGTATGCTGGGCCTCACCGGCTTCAGCGATATGCGCGACATTACCAAAGCCCTGCTGGCCGGCGACCCCACCGCCGCGCTGGCTTACGACCTCTATGCCTACCGCATCCAGAAATATATCGGGGCCTACGCGGCCGTGCTCAACGGCCTCGACGCGGTGGTATTCACGGCCGGCGTGGGCGAAAACGATGCCCGTATCCGCGCCCTGGTTTGCCGAAACCTGGAGTTTATGGGCCTGCACCTCGACGACGCCCGCAATGAGACGCGCGCCAAGAAGCTGCGCGAAATAAATAAGGTCGAAGCGCAGGTAAAGATTCTGGTGGTGCCCACCAACGAAGAGCTGGCCATTGCCCGGCAGTGCGCTGAGCTGCTAACGGCTTGACGCTAGTACTTCCTGCAGGCGCGAGCTGCCCGCGGGACTTTGCACAAAAAACGCGGCCGGAATAGCTTCCGGCCGCGTTTTTAGCTTTTATTGAACTGGTATTCTAACGCCCAAAATCGTCCTGCACGCGCACGATGTCGTCCTCATCGGAGGGCTGGGTGGCATCTGTGTGCTGCCAGATTTCGGCTAGCACGCCCCAATCGTCGAGGCCGACTAGTCGATGACGCTCGCCTTGTTTTAAGGTAATCAGCTGACCAACGGCATACGTTTTCACTTCGCCTTCCTCATCGGTGGCGCTTGTCACTACACCTACAGGGCCCTGCAGCACTTTCCAAACTTCGGCGCGACGGTGGTGATACTGCCACGACAACCGCTTCTGCGGCGCTACAATCAGAATTTTAGGGCTCAGCTTACCCGAAATGCGCAGATCTTCTACGGCCTTCCCATCAAAATACGCATCGGCAAAGGCCTGGGCTTGGTCTTCATTAATGACAAAAAAGCCCCCCCACGGGCGCGATTGGTCTTGCTTGTCGATTGAAAACCCCTGGTCCTTGAGCTTTTGCTCGGTTTGCTGGAAAAGGGTCTGCTTTTGAGAGTCTGTATGCATCAGAGAAATAAATAGGTGGCAAGAATACCGAACGTAGTCTTGGCTTCAAATAATATACCGCTTACGCTACACGAGTTGCTTACGCCCTCCTGCGAGCAAGCAACAACGTCCTTTAAGCCTGCTGCCCGTTGGACTGCGAAGCCATATTCAGCGGCAGGTCAATGTAAAAGGTGCTGCCTTTGTTTTCTTCGCTTTCAAACCAGATACGGCCCCGATGCAGCCCCACAATGGTTTTGATGATCGACATACCCAGGCCGGTGGTCTTTTCGCCGCGCAGGCCGGGCCGACGAGCTTTGGTAAAACGATCGAACAAGCCCGCTTGCTGGGCCTGCGGAATGCCGATGCCGTCGTCGGCTACGGTGAAGCGCACGGTACTGGGCCCCTGCGCTATGGTGAGGGTGATGTGGCCACCGTCGGGCGTAAACTTTAGGGCATTCGACACCAGGTTGTTGAGCACCTGCATAAACTTATTGACGTCCAGAGTGACGTAAACCGGCTCCTGGGGGGCAAGCAAGGTGAAGTTTTTGGCAACTACCGCCTCCGACTGCTTATAGCTCTCCATCATCTGCTGCATGCGCTCCACCATATCAACCCGCTCCAGCTTGAGCTCCACATTGGCCGAATCCAGAAACTCCTGATCGACGAAGTCGCGGATAAGGTCGACGCTTTCCTTGCAAGTGGTCTGCATGATGCGGATCATCTCGTTAAGGTTCTCGTTCCGCAATGATCCAACCTGCTCGCCCATGTATTCGGCTAGCTGTTGCAGCATAATAAATGGGCCGGCCAGATCGTGCGAGAGAATTTCGAGGGTGGCGTTTTTCTTGGCGTTGAACTTATCAACGTTAGCCATATACTCTTTCTGGCCGGTAATCACGTCTAAAAAGCCCCCAGCAACTGTTGTTCGGTTCCGGTTTGCTGGTGGTGGGGCTTCAATTGCAGCCATTGCTCTGTGCCATCGGGCGCGAGAAGGCGAAATTCGATTTCCTTTTCTTCCAGCCGACCCCGCTGCCAGCGCCGCCAGCAATTAGCCAAGTAAGGGCGGTCGTCGGGATGCAGGCGGTCAATGAGCTGGGGTAACTCTTCATTTACCCGCGCACGATTTCCGCCCAGGAGCCGCTCGTAAGCAGCATTTACGAATGTCACTTGATTCGTCGCCGGGTCATACACAAAAAAAACCTGGTGGATATTCTCCACGAAGTCATGAAAAAACGATACCGGATTGAGCATGGAAATGTAGCGGAAGGAGGACGAACGACTAAACTATACGATGACGAAGTCTTTAGTTGTTGTCGGACTTGGCAGAGGTGGGTAAAGGTATCAGGAGAAAAAGGTCTAAGTAGTCAAAAATACAACCCTAACCTGATAAGCAAAGGTCGCATCGGGTAAGGCTAGCTCACTACTACCCGTGGGGGGTTGAAGGTATGAGACTAGTTGTCAGCAACACTCTATAATTTAATCATTCTTATATGAAATTTACCTTTTTTAAGAACCAAATATTGACTTCCCTATCTGAGTTTACTATATTCAACTCGTTATATAATACAAATACCCGCGCCACTCTCTATCACCTTTTGCTACCCCATTTCATTTTTATACATGGATTGACTTAGCAAATTACATGACTATACCCGCAGGGGATGTGCTAGTTGCTGCCTCACCCACGCTGTATCGCCTGGGCCTGATTGCTATGCTGCGCGAAACATGGCCGGCTCTGCGCATCTGCACCCTCCCCGACCCCGACCAGCTTCTGAAGCTGCTAGCGCAGCAGCGCTTCGCCTTGGTTATTGTCGATGCCATGGCGGCCGATTCCGGCTTGTTGCCGCAACTGCTGCAACTGCACGGCGCCCACAACCAGCAGCGGCTAGTAGTGCTCACCAGACGACGCCTGCCCACCGCTACCTGCAACCTATTGGCGCAAATGGGCTACACGTTACTTCCACGTCGCGCGACGCCTACGGAAGTAATAAAGTGCGTTGGTAATCTGCTTTATCCCACTGAAGCATTTTGCTGCCCAGCCCGAAAGGCTCGGCGGAGCGCACCGCCCACACCTTTCAGCCGCCGCGAGCTGGAAGTATTACGCCTTGTAATTGCCGACCACTGTAACCAGGAAATAGCCGACCGCCTTTTTCTGAGTGTGCGCACCGTAGAAAGCCACCGCCGAGCCTTGCTGCAAAAAACGGGAGCCAAAACACTGGTTGGCCTGGTAGTACAGGCCATGCGGGAGGGCTGGGTGGCAGCGTAAAATCTCATAATTGACGGGAAGTACCGTGGCGCGCCAGGAATCGGATTGTCAGGCCAATAAGAGGTATCGATATGTCGCTTATCCCTATCCTGGAAGTTGCTATCTCACTGGCCTTGCTATACTTGTTTTTCAGCCAGGTAGTGCTGTCGGGGTTTGAGTTGATTGCGAGCAAAATCAATTTGCGGGGGCGATTTCTGCGCTACCAGCTTACTAAGGCCCTCAACAGCGGCAACGACAAAAACTGGGCTGAGCTGATGTATCGGCACCCCAGCGTGGATATGCTGGCGCAAACCACCAAACGCCCCCAACCTATGTTCCGTCCAGTGTATTCGTAAAAGCCATTGTCGATTTAGTGATTGACGAAGCCCGCACCCACGAGTTTGTGCAGCAGCCCAGCGGCGAATACGAGTACCAAGTTACCGATCCGGGCGCGGGCCAGGCAACGGCGTTGGCGAAGTTTGAAGCGGGCTTGGCACACGTCTCGCCCGGCGATTTTAAACGGCTGCTGCAAAGCCTGTTGCTCAATGCCCAGGGTTGTACCGTTGCCGGAGCAGTAGGCGACGAAAAGGTATTTGCTGAATTTGTGCGCGGGCTGGCTGTATGGTATGATAACTACATGGAGCGGGTTACGGGCTGGTATAAGCGCGAAATCAGGCCGTATTTATTTGCCTTGGGCTTACTGCTGGCAATAGTGTGCAACCTCGATTCGCTCTACGTGGCCCGCTACTTCTGGGAGCACGCCGAGGAGCGCCGCCGCGTAGCCGATTATGCAACCGAAGTGGTGGCCCGAGCTAGAGTTGCTGCACTGCCTTCTACTGGCAATAAGCCCCCCGACTCTCTAAGCACCAAACAACAGGTGCGGGCGTTCATCAACCAGGCCGACTCGCTGACTAAGGGCCTGCAGCGCCACGGCTATCCCATCGGCTGGACGATACCGCCCACCGTCGACAGTACGAAGCTGCCCGACTCCTTTTTCACGTACCAACCGGCAGTGGCCCATGCACCCACCCGGAGTCAGCGAATGTGGCGCCGGATCAGAGGTGAACGCACTACGGGCACCATAGTGCGGCCCGCCTACTGGGTCCATCACCAGCGGGACCTACTACCCTCACCAGCCGCTGACAGCCTGCAATCAGTAGTGCCGGCCGCTGTGGTGCAGTGGCAGCGCGACACACTCCTCCAGCTGCCAACGCGCGGCGGCCTCGTTTTGCGGGCTGCGCCACCGGCTACTACTGCCCCCAACCTGCAACAGCCGTGGTGGCTTACCGGCCTGGGCTGGCTCCTGACGGGGGCGGCGCTGTCCTTTGGGGCGCCCTTCTGGTTTGAGCTGCTCAACCGTCTCGTGAACATGCGCAACCAGGGTTTGCGCCCACCCACTGCCACTGCTACTTCTCCCAAAGAGCCTAGCTGACCAGCTTTTGCTATGAGCAATCTCTACAACTGCCACGCGCACGTCTTTAACCTGGATTGCGCCCCGCTGAGGTTTCTGGATATGTACACGGGGCGGCGGCTGGGCTCGGTGCTACGCGCCGTGCTGAAGGTGCCGGGGGCCACTACGCTGCTCGTGAAACTGACCAACCTGTTCGGCAAAAGATTCCGACTGCCCTTGCTCCAACGCTATGCGGCCTTTCTGGAAATTGGCAGCGGCATATCCCAAGTGAGCGTATTCGAGCAACAGCTGCAGCCGCACTATCCGGCCGGAACCCGCTTTGTACTGCTGGCTTTGAATATGGATTATATGGGCGCGGGAGCCGCTACGCTCAACTACGACACCCAGCTCTGGCAACTGCTGGAAGTACGCAAGCGCCACCCGAATACGTGCTTGCCCTTCCTGTGCCTCGACCCGCGCATGGGTACGGCGGCGCAAAATCTGGCTTTCGCGGAAAAGTGGCTGAAGCGGGGTTTCGTTGGGTTGAAGCTGTATCCTTCGCTCGGCTTTTTTCCCTTCGATGAGCGCCTGGATCTGGTGTATGCGTTTGCCCAAAAGCATCAGGTGCCGGTGCTCACCCACTGCTCGCGCGGTGGCATTTATTACCAGGGCGAATTAGCCCCCCACTTGCGCTGGCCCCCCCTGCCGCCGGCGCTGCGCCAGCGTATTGCGGAAGCTACGGAACCGGGTAAGCCCTTTAAGCTGGGCGACAACGAATTTCCGCTCCCAGTGGAGGAAGGGCGCTTCAGCTTCCGCAACGACGTATTTAGTGATCTGCTGCTGGAGCCTCGCCTCTACGACCTGGTGCTGGCCCGCTACCCCGAGTTGAAACTGTGTCTGGCGCACTATGGCGGCGGCGACGAAATTCTAGCCTACCTCAAAGCCCAGGAAAAAGCCCCCCAGTCGCCCGCCGCGGCCCAGCTACCGGAAGAGGCTCCTGCCAACTGGTACGCGGGCGTGCGGTGGCTCATGCGCAAGTATCCCAACGTGTACACCGATGTAGCCTTTACCCTGGCCGAAGGGCCAGTCGTGTTTCGGGGGCGGGCGGAAAATGAGCTATTCCAAACGTTGGCCGCCGATCTGAGTCAGCAGTCACCTTACCGCGACCGGCTGCTGTTTGGCACCGACTTCTTCATGGTTTCGCGCCTGCAAGCCGAGCAAACGCTGGCTGGCGAGCTAATGCAGTATTTGCTAAAAATGCCCCCCGAAGCCGATGCGCCCTCCTCCTGGCAACGCCTGGCCACCGATAATCCGACCTGCTTTCTGCACTCTGAGTTTTATGTGCCCGTGGAGCGGATAGGCCAGCCGATCTGTAGGCGAGCCTATGCGCCGGCCCTGCCGCCTGAGCCCGGCCTGCGGCCGCTGCCCGTTTCCATCTAAAAAAGGGCGCAAGAGCAGGACGGAAGCTTGCCAGCCTGCAGAGGTACTGAAACGACTCACTTATTCACTGCCAACTTTCCTTCCTATGCCAGCCATCAAAATTGACCCCGCCCAGCCGATAACTTTTGCCATCACGTTTCACTCGCCCCACGTGGTGGCTTATCGGCTTTGGTACAAACGACCGGGCGACGAGAAGCCCAGCATCTTTGCCACCGGTACGGATGATGAAACCAGCAACCCTTCTACCCACATGCATACCGTGGGCCCCCTACCGCCGGGCAGCGAAATCAGATATTTAGTGTGGCTGAGCGGCAACAGCCACACCGCGTACCGCATCGAGATAGAGGTTCTGCAGAACGGCCGGCCACTGCAGGACGGAGCCTTCTCCCTGCGAGGCACCACGGATGAGGATGGCTTCGATCAGCGAAAAAACACTTTGGAGCTAACTGTATGAACAGCCAATTGAACCTTCTGCCATTCCGCACGACTTGGCTCCTCACGCTTTGGCTGGTGCTGGCCCCACAGCTGGCCGTCCAGCTAGTAGCGCAGGGCAGTCAGGAAAAACTGACGCCTTATGCTATTCCCGAGCTGCCGGCCCTCACCTTTGTAGGGGGCAGTGCCAACAACGTGACGCGCCCCGTAACGCCGCGCGCACTGGCTACGGAGCTGGCAAACGGGGTTGACTCAGCGGGTCGGGTAAAGCAAGGGCTGGCCGTAGCCGTAGCGCCCTATGCGCTGCTGGGCGGCAGCGTAGATGTGAAAGAATACCAGACGAACTGGCGCAAATATGTTCTCTACAACGCCCAGGTATCGGGGGGCAGCGTGCGCACGGGCGGCGACGCCAACGCTACTGACCTAGGCTTCGGCTTCCGCTTAACCCTAATCGACCACAGCGACCCCATGCTAGACTCAGTGTACACACGCCAAGTGCGTAAGTTGTTAGAAGCAGGTCTGCCCGATGACCCCGATGATGCTGACCTCGCCTTTGCCGCCGCCAAAGAAAAGGTAATAGCCTACCGCAAACAGTGGCGCAAAGACAATTGGAACCGCGCGGGTCTGGCATTGGCTGCTGCCAGCGGGTGGCGGCTCAATGAATCGAGTATACTGCCAGCTACTGATAGTCGCTGGCTGGGCTGGAGCGTGTGGGCTACGGGCGCGCTGCCACTGGGGGGCAAATCGGGGCAGCTGGTAGGCCAGGTGCGCTACACTTGCCAACAGCAAACCCCGGAGCTGAATGGCCCCACCCAAACCGACAACCAGCTCCAGTATGGTGCACGCGCCTTGTTCGGGTCAGGTACGGTTAATTTCTTTGTCGAGGTGACAGGCACTAACCATAGCAACCCGCTGCCCAATGTAGCCAGCTCGGGCGCTGAGTGGGCGGGCGGCCTGGAGTTCAGGGCTTCCGAAGGTATCTGGATAGCCACCAGCCTGGGGCGCAAAGCCCCAAACGATGGTAAATCAGCGGCTATTTTATTTGCCGGGCTTCGGTGGGATATTGCTGATGCAGCCCGCCTCAAGAACCCGTAGCCGCTAGCTACGGCTACACTGGCTTACTGCAAGTGGCATGGTGCCAGCTACTTTCACCAAAAAAGCCCCCAACACAAATAGTAAGTGCTGGGGGCTTTTGCTGATAATATGTTGAGTACCTACAAAAAGCGGACGATTATCCCAGCTTCTTATACCGCACGCGCTTGGGCTCTACATCGCCCAAGCGTTTCTTTTTAGCTTCTTCATAATCCGAGAAGTTGCCCTCAAACCAAACTACTTCCGAGTTGCCCTCGAAGGCCAGAATGTGCGTGGCCAAACGGTCGAGGAACCAACGGTCGTGGCTGATGATGACGGCGCAACCGGCGAAGTTCTCCAGCGCGTCTTCCAGTGCCCGGATGGCATTCACGTCCAAGTCGTTGGTGGGCTCGTCAAGCAGGAGCAAATTTGCCCCCTGCTTTAGTGTAGTGGCCAAATGCACGCGGTTGCGCTCTCCACCCGACAGCATACCTACTTTCTTTTCCTGGTCGCCGCCGCGGAAGTTGAAGTTGCTCACGTACGCCCGAGCATTCACTGGCCGACCCGCCAGCAGCATCGTTTCGGTACCACCAGAGATAGTCTCGAACACTGACTTATTCGGGTCGAGCGTGTCGTGCTGCTGATCCACATAGGCCGTCTGTACCGTGGGGCCGACTTCGAAGGTGCCCGCGTCAGCCTCTAACTGGTTGGTGATGAGACGAAACAGTGTGGATTTACCCGCTCCGTTCGGTCCGATGATGCCGACAATACCACCCTGGGGCAGGGCAAAGCTCAGGTTTTCAAATAAGAGCTTGTCGCCGAAAGCTTTGGAAATATGATGAGCCTCAATTACTTGCCCACCCAAACGGGGACCGTCTGGAATAAATAGCTCCAGCTTCTGCTCCTTTTCTTTTACATCAGCACTCACCAGCTTGTCGTAGCCAGCCACGCGAGCCTTGCTCTTAGCTTGGCGGGCTTTGGGCGACATGCGTACCCATTCCAGCTCACGCTGTAAGGTTTTCTGGCGCTTGCTCTCGGTTTTTTCCTCTTGCGCCAAGCGGTTCGACTTCTGCTCCAGCCATGAGGAATAATTGCCCTTCCACGGAATGCCCTCGCCGCGGTCCAGCTCCAGAATCCAGCCGGCCACGTTGTCGAGGAAGTAGCGGTCGTGGGTTACGGCAATCACGGTGCCCTTATACTGCTGCAAGTGCTGCTCCAGCCACAGCACGCTTTCAGCGTCGAGGTGGTTGGTGGGCTCGTCGAGCAGAAGTACGTCGGGTTCTTGCAAAAGCAGGCGGCAGAGGGCTACGCGGCGCTTTTCACCCCCAGACAGGTTGCCTACGATGGCGTCGCCGTCGGGCGTGCGCAGGGCGTCCATGGCGCGCTCCAGCTTGCTATCCAGGTTCCAGGCGTCGAGCTGGTCGAGGCGCTCCTGCACTGCGCCTTGGCGTTCCAACAACTTGTCGAAATCAGCATCTTCGGCTCCGAAAGCTTCGTTGATTTCATCAAATTCCTTAAGTAAGGCTACCGTTTCGGCGGCGCCTTCCTGCACTACTTCCATCACCGTTTTGGCGGGGTCAAGCTGGGGTTCCTGCTCCAGATAGCCCACTGAGTAGCCCGGCGACCACACTACTTCGCCCTGAATCTGCTTATCGACGCCGGCAATTACTTTCAGCAGCGACGACTTACCCGAGCCGTTCAGACCAAGCACGCCGATTTTGGCACCGTAAAAAAAGGAGAGGTAAATATTTTTGAGAACCTGTTTCTGGGGCGGATACACTTTGCTCACGCCGGCCATGGAGAAGATGATCGTTTCGCTCATAGAAATGGGATTGGGGGGCTTTTTTAAAGTTTTTAGACAACAAACCAAGCTGCGTGGACAGTCAGATTCCTCATAAAAAGGCGGTCATGCAGAGCGGCCGCGACGCATCTCGCGTGTTTGACGGGAGTGCTAATCAGACATCAGCACGCGAGATGCGTCGCGGCCGCTCTGCATGACGTTCTGCTAGAGAAGCTCTTAGATCAATTCGCCTGTTTCAACTTGGTTCCCCACCCGCGGCCTAACCTTGCGGCGTTGGCTTACGTTCGGTTCAGATAACCTTGGCTAACTCGGCGAGCCGGCCAAAGGTAGGCAGCTTGCCCTAAGTTTCCGCCGTTTAAACCCAGGGTTTCACAGGCAGCGAATGTGCTTTTCATCCCGTAAACTTGTAGTCAGCTAATACCGTTTCTTTACCCTTCCGATCCCACCACCTAGCCGCTTTCGCGTTATTATTATCATATAGTATGGAACCACAAGATCACCTGCTGGCCGAAGCCCGGCGCTACGGCTACGTCGAGGGCGACCAAGTGTGGCTACGCTCGTTTATGGATTTGCCGGCCCGTCAGGTTGGGCAGGTTAAAGAATCCGAGGAGGCTTCGCTTCAGTACTTTGCTCAGCGCTTCGAGAGCTTTCGGGCCAAAGTAGAAGAGCTCCTGACCAAGATTGAGGAATCGGAGAACAAAGGCTCTTTCCTGATGAAGGCCCTGCACCTAAAGGAGCAGATGGCCAGCTATGATGGCCTCGGCGACTTTGCGAGCCTGCACCGCCGCCTCACCGAGGCCGAGGAAGGCATCAAGCTTACCGTGGCGCGCAACCGTGAGAAGAATCTAAATACCAAGATTACGCTTATTCAGGAGGCCGAAGCCCTGCGCGACAGCATCGACTGGCAAACGGCCGGCGAGAAGCTTCAGGAGTTGCGCCAAGCCTGGATAAAGACTGGCCCCGTAGAAAAGCACCTCACCGAAGAGCTGGAAAACCGCTTCCGCGAAGCCGTGGATCAGTTTTTCGTGCGCAAGAAAGAATTTCTAGCCGATAAAAAGGCTATGTCTAATCGGGTAGTGGATAAGTACCGCGACCTGATTCGCAAGTCGGAGGCTATCCAAAACTCGGAGGACTTTGAAGAAACCACCCGCCAACTCAAGCAGCTGCAACAAGACTGGAAAGAGGTGGGGGGCTCTTTGCCTCGCAAACAAGCCAACGAGTTGTGGACGCGCTTTCGGGCTGCCCACAACCACTTCTTCGACCGTCTGAAAGAGCACATCAGCACCAAGCGGGTAGATGCCAAAGACGGCTACATGGACGACAACCTAAGCCGCAAGCGGGCCTTGGTTGCCGAGGCCGAAGGGTTGCTCAATCAGCCTATGTCGGCGGCAGTGGCACGCGCAAAGGAGTTGCAGGCCGCCTGGAAAAAGGTGGGTCCCGTACGCGGTGAAGAATCTGACCGCGTGTGGGAGCAGTTCATCATGGCCTGTGATAAGGTATTTGAGATGAGCGCTTTGGAGCACTTTATCCGGAAGCGCCAGCCGAATACCCAGGAGACAGGCTTGCCGGAAGACCAGGTAAACACCCGTGTGCAGGCTCTACGCGATTTTATTAAGTACGACAAGCAGGAGTTGGAAGTGCTACAAGAGAACTTGGGCAAACTCAATGACTCACCCGGCAACGAAACTTTCCGCAATATGTTGGAAGGAAAAATCCGCGGATTTGAGCGAAAAATCCGCACAAAAACCGATCTTATCGAACTGTTGCGCAAGCGTCTAGCGGCTTAGGCTGAACCTTACAACACTTTTTACGTTGTCGGGAAGCAAACGCTGTTGCGCCGCTTTGGCAGGCGTTTTCGGCCGGCCGGGTTTTTGCTCACCGGCTACTTACAACTTTATTTTGCCCACTTTTTTTGTAGCACACCATTATGTATTGGACTCTGGAACTTGCTTCCTACCTGGAAGATGCCCCCTGGCCCGCCACCAAGGATGAACTGATTGATTACTCCATCCGCTCGGGTGCCCCGATGGAAGTGGTGGAAAACCTGCAGGCATTGGAGGATGACGGCCAACCGTACGAGAACATTGAAGAAGTTTGGCCGGACTACCCGACCAAGGAAGACTTCATGTTTAATGAAGACGAGTACTAAGAAAGAAGTCAGGAGTTAGCAGCCGAAGTCAGAACGGATTGGATGAGTGGTATACCCGACAGTCAGTCTGCTTCAACCGCCAGCACTCAACTCTCAGCTCCTTTAGCAATACAGAATCTGGTTGCGGGGTATGAACATCGCGTTCTGCTCCGCAACCTTTTTTTGTGTGTTCCGGCGCCGGCTTTTGTAGCCATTGTGGGGCACAATGGCTGCGGTAAAAGCACACTCTTCAAAGCCCTTACGGGCCGAATTCCTTATCAGGGCAGCGCGCACATATTTGGCCACGACCTGCGCACTGAGCGCCAGCCGGCAGCCAGTGGTTTATTGGCCCATCTGCCCCAGCGCAATACGGTTAGCTTTCCCATTGAAGTGCGTGAACTGGTCGTAATGGGTCGCTTCCGTCACCAGCGTTTCCTGAGTGCCTACGGCCCCACCGATTACACCCTGGCCGATGAAGCGTTGGCCCGCGTGGGTGCCGCTCACCTTGCTCACCGCGACTTTACGCTCCTATCCGGGGGCGAGCAACAGCTAGTGTGGCTGGCGCAACTGGCGCTGCAAGACGCCCAGCTTTACCTCCTCGATGAGCCCACCCAACAGCTCGACGTGTATTACCGTCGCCGGGTGTTTGACCTGCTACAAAGCTGGGTGCTGGAAGCTGGCAAAACCGTGCTCTGCATCACCCACGACCTCGATAATTTGCCCCCCATGATGGGCTACTTACTGAATTTGTCGCTTCCAGAGCCCGTATTGGAAGTGCTCACGCCCGAGAGCGTGCGGGGGGCAAAAGCATATCTGGAAAGCGAGGACAGCCTGCGGATCGAGCCTATTTCTTAGGCAACTACTCGTCTCGTTTCCCTGGTGTGCCTCGTACTACCTGCCCGATAGAACGCATAAATGGCCACGGCGTCACCGAGTTCATCACCTGAAAGTTCTCAATCCAGGAAGTCCGCTCATCTAGGAAGTCGAAGATGCGCTCCACCGGGTTGTGCTGAAATAACTCGGTAAAGATATCGCGAGTGGTTTCGCCCTTGCGCTGCATGATATCGAGCAGTAAGGTATCGAAAAGGCGAAATTGCCACCGGTCGCCGGTTGGGTCGGGCGGCGGCGTGCCGGTGGTGGCCAGCGCTTCTACTAAGCGGGCCGTATGCGCCTGAATGCGTTTGAATGCGTAGCCCGTACTTGGCTTAGCCCGCCCGGCGCGCGTCCCCAGATTGATAATATTTGCCCCCGACGGGCGGCCAGCGGATGATCGGTCATGGGAATAGCGCCGACTTCTTCCGCCGCTATGCGGTAGGTTTTTACCCCGAGCGTGGTAGTTAGGTAGTCGTGCATCGCCGCTTCGTAGGCAGCTTTGGGCAGTAGGTCGCCCGAGAATAGCGTGTACTCTATTAGCGCCCGGCGCCGACTGAAAGGCAGCACGTACATAAAGCGCGGCTCTTGGTATTGTGGCCCCCGAAAATCCATGAATTCCACGGTTTCCGGGTCGAACACATCCTGGTCAGTTTCTACCTCCCAGCCCACAAAATGCTGGAGCAGGTAGCGGTGCTTATCGGGCCGCTTATCAATACTTGGCGGGCGACTATCGAAGGCGTATCGGGCCGTGAAATTTCCTTCAATGGTACTCGCTACCACGCCGGCGGGGGGCAAATTTTCGAGATTATCGACAGTAGCGCGCATCAGCGTAAACTGTGGATTGTCGGCCAGCGCGGCATGTACGAACTGGTAGAAATCCAGGCCCCGAATCATTTTATAGCGGTGGCGACGAAGCGGAAATACTCGCTCGAAGCCCGGACTACGAAAGGCCAGCTGCTGCCATTCGTGGGCGACGATACTATCAAACGGCGATGGCGCATCTGCCCAGAACGACCATGTGCGGTCATTTTGGTCTTTGGCTGCCGGTTCCAACAACAGTACCCGCTTATCGTGCAGGCGCGGCTCCTGGGCCAGCGCATACGCCAGACTCAGACCAGCGGCCCCACCACCCACTATCAAATAGTCGAAATCAGTTTGCACAAACACAAAAAAACCGGCGACGGAAGCATTTCCGTCGCCGGTTCAAATAACGGCTTAATACCTGAGCTTGTTTCCGTATTAGAAGTTTGGCGAGAGCAGGTACTTGGAGTAGAAATCGTCGATGATTTTGACGGCCGAAGCTGCATCATCCACAATTTGCACCAGTTGCATATCCTCGGCGGAGATATTGTGCTCTTCGTGCAGCATCACTTCTTCAATCCATTTGAACATGCCTTCCCAGTAACGCGACCCAACCAGCACGATAGGGAAACGCCCTATTTTCTTGGTTTGAATCAGCGTGATAGCTTCAAACAGCTCGTCCAAGGTACCGAAGCCGCCGGGCATGCCAATGAAGCCCTGAGCGTACTTCACGAACATCACCTTCCGCACGAAGAAGTAGTCGAAGTTGATAACCTTATCGGGGTCGATGTAGATATTATGAAACTGCTCGAAGGGTAACTCAATATTGAGCCCTACTGACCGACCACCCTCGGAGCGCGCACCTTTGTTGCCGGCTTCCATAATACCCGGCCCGCCACCCGTGATGACGCCGTAGCCGTGCCGCACGAGTTTGGCCGCGATCTCCTCAGCCATCTGGTAATAAGGGTTATCGGGCTTGGTACGTGCCGAACCAAAAATGGACACGCAGGGGCCGATTTTGCTCATCTTCTCAAAGCCCTCTACGAACTCAGCCATCACCTTGAAGATCTGCCAGGAGTCGGCAATCTTAATCTCGTTCCAGTCCTTATCCACGAACGCGCGCCGGATGCGCTGCTCATCATCAAGCTGTAGGGTACGCTGCCCGCTGGTCTGCTCCCGAATTTCGCTGATGGAGGTCACCTTATTATCGTTCACATTGGGCTGACTAATGGTCTGCCCACTCCCTGCATTCAGGGTCTCGTCGTGGATTTTGGTCCGACTGGTTTTTTTAAGCTTAGTCATAGATACTGCACTTTTGAGCCCGCTTACGGGAATTAGCAAGCACTTTTGGGTGCCGCGAGCCTGTTTTTAAAGAAAATGAAAGATAATCAGAAGCCTAGCGACCAAAACGCGCAATTGCCCTCTACCCAAAACCGGGGCGTGCAAGATAAGGGTTTGGCTCTGTTGTCCAATAGGAGGAGCCTACTTACTCCCGCTGTTTTACTTCGAGCGGATGGCAATAACCGGATCGAGGTTGGAAGCCAGAACCGCCGGAATAATACCGGCTAGAATACCGATGACCACCGATACGGTGAGGCCCAGCGTCACGTTGCCAGCCGAGAGAAACAGAGGCAGCGATTCCTGCGGAATCAGCGTGATCAGAAAGACCAGAAAGATGCCGGCTGCGCCGCCAATCAAGCACAGAAAAATAGCTTCGAACAGAAACTGAAACAGTATAAAGTAATTTTTGGCCCCCAGTGATTTCTGAATACCAATAATATTGGTGCGCTCCTTCACCGACACGAACATGATGTTGGCAATGCCGAAGCCGCCCACCAGCATGGCAAAACTGCCAATAACGGCGCCCGCCACCCCAATTACAGAGAACAGCTTGGAGATGAGCTCTCCAAACATTTCGGGTCGGTTCAGGGCGAAGTTGTCTTCCTCGCGGGGCTTGAGCCCCCGAATATTCCGCAGTGCTCCCTGTAGCTCCGACTCTAAGTTGGTGAGGTTCTGATCGTCTTCGCGGCCCTTCACAATAATGCTGGGAGTTACGCCGCTTCCACCGCTTCCGCTATTGATGGCAAAGATCTGACTGAACATGCCAAATGGAATCAGGCAATTAGTGTCGTTGCTAGGCGTGTCAATCAGTTTCTTTCCTTCTTTTTTCATCACCCCAATCACGGTGAACTTTCGCCCACGTGCCGTGAATTCCCGACCTAAGGCTGAACTGCCGCCAAACAGGTTTTCGGCGATGTCGGCCCCAATGATGGCGACGTTGCGAGAAAGATCAATTTCCTGGGGGGTAAAATAGCGCCCCTCCCCAATAGGAACCTTGGAAACCTGTTGGAATTCGTAGCTCACACCTTGCAAATTACAGTCGGTGAGGCTGTTATTTCCCGCTTTCAGGGTGTTTCCGCCCGTGTTAGCCATAATAGCCATTCCCATATGACTATTGGGGTCGAGGGTGCGCTCAATGGAGCGAAACTCGCGCTGGGTAGGCACAGGGCGGTTGAAGTATTTCCACCAAGGCTGATTAGGCTCAAATTTCCAGGGCCACTTACCAACGTAAATCACCTTTTCGCCCAGAAAATCCATGCTCTGCCGGATGTTGGACTCTAGCGAATCTACAACGGTAAAAACAGCGATGATGGCAAAAATGCCCACCGTGACGCCCAACAATGAGAGAATGGTGCGCAGCAAATTGGATTTGAGAGCTTGCCACGCGAAGCGGAAGCTTTCCAGTGTCAGGCGCAGGGCGAGCATGGAGCGAGAGGTTAAGTAGCTAAAGGGTTGGCTAGCTGAACTACTACATTATCGACTGGGCAGTAGTTCAGCGGGTAGCAATGGAGCAAGATATGTATTTAACCTGCCACTATTACAATCAGTTAGCTGTTCAGCTATTTGAGCATTCTATGCTGATTCCGAGCGAAAAATAACGATTAATCCGGCCATTCTACGTACTTTTGCCCCCTGAAATTTTTGTTAGCTTCCCCCCCTATTGCCCATATCCGACCATGAAACTGTCCGAGTTTAAATTTGACCTGCCCGAGAACCTGCTGGCGCAGCACCCGGCCAAAAACCGCGACGAGTCGCGCTTGATGGTAGTACACCGCGATACTGGCAAAATCGAACACCGTATTTTCAAAGACATTATTGAGTATTTCAATGACGGCGACGTGTTCGTGATGAATGACACGAAGGTGTTTCCGGCGCGGCTATATGGCAATAAAGAAAAGACAGGAGCAAAAATTGAAGTGTTTTTGCTGCGCGAGCTAAATAAAGAAAGCCATCTGTGGGACGTACTCGTTGATCCGGCCCGTAAAATCCGGGTAGGCAATAAATTGTACTTCGGCGAAAGCGACATGGTGGCCGAGGTTATCGACAACACCACATCTCGGGGCCGTACTATCAAGTTTTTGTTTGATGGTCCTGATGAAGAATTTTATAAAGCCCTCCACGATTTAGGCGAAACGCCGCTGCCCCGCGAGGCTATCACCCGCGATGCTGAGCCGGCCGACAAAGAGCGTTATCAGACCATTTATGCTAAGCACATTGGTGCCGTAGCCGCTCCTTCGGCGGGCCTGCACTTTACCCGCGAGGTACTGAAGCGCCTGGAAATCAAAGGAGTAGAAACTACTGCCGTTACGCTACACGTTGGTTTGGGCACTTTCCGTCCGGTGGATGTGGAAGACCTGACCAAGCATAAGATGGACTCTGAGAACTTCATCGTTCCTGCGGAGGCGGCCATTATTGTAAATAAGGCGCTGGATGCCAAAAAGCGCGTGTGCTCCGTGGGTACCACCACCATGCGGGCGCTGGAGTCATCGGTATCGGCCCACAACCGTCTGAAAGCCAACCAAGGCTGGACCGACCGGTTTATTTTCCCGCCGTACGAGTTCAAAATTGCTAATACCCTGCTCACCAACTTCCATACGCCGGAGAGCACGCTGATGATGATGACGGCCGCTTTTGCTGGCTACGATCTGTTGGCGGAAGCGTACAAAGTAGCTATTAAGGAGAAGTATCGTTTCTTCAGCTACGGCGACGCGATGTTGATTCTGTAAACTAGAAGTCAGAAGTTAGATACTATCTTTCTTCGTCTTCACCGAAAAGCCCGGTTACCTTTGGTGGCCGGGCTTTTTGTTGCTCATCATATTCCTTTTTCACTCTCGTAGCTGTTGCTCATGTCGTCTCCTAATCGGTTTGCTATACTTGTGGCTGGCGGCAGCGGCACGCGCATGGGCGCGGGTCAGCCGAAGCAGTTTCTGGAGTTGCTTGGGGAGCCCGTGCTGCTGCATACGCTGCGCCGCTTCGCCGAAACCAGCCTAGGAGTGCAGCAATTTGTGGTGGTTTTGCCCCCCGACCAGTTTGACACGTGGCACCACCTCTGTACCCGGCATCAGGTCTCGATTCCGCACGCCGTGGTGGGCGGGGGGCATTCTCGGTGGGCATCCGTGCGGAATGGACTGAAACATCTGGCTACGTATACAGAAGGCATCGTAGCGGTGCACGATGGCGTGCGGCCATTGGTATCGGCGGCAGTCATTGAGAATACATATGCGGCCGCTGCTGAGCACGGCGCGGCCATAGCCGCCGTGGCACCCAAAGACTCGGTGCGCGGCCTCTCCAAAGAAGGTTCTTATGCGATGGACCGCTCCCGCTTGCGATTAGTTCAGACCCCTCAGTGCTTTGATCTGGAGCTCCTGCGGCGAGCGTATCGGTTGCCGGAGTTACCTACTTTCACCGATGACGCGAGTGTGGTGGAAGACCTGCACCCCATTCACTTGGTAGAAGGCGACTATCGCAACCTCAAAATCACGACGCCAGAAGATATGCTGCTGGCCGAAGCCATTCTGCGTAGTCGGTAGTACACTGTGGTGCTGTGACCTTAGGTCTTGTCAGAACGCCAACTTTCTCATGTAATTTGCCCCCCAGGCGACGTGAAGATGACCTACTCGGAGCCGCTTTCTACCTTTCACTAATTCCCATGTATACCTGCTTGCTCTACGATGTGCGCGACGGTGTTGCGACTATCACGCTTAACCGGCCCGATGTATTCAATGCCTTCAACGACCCACAGAGCTACGAGCTACAGGATGCCCTGAAGCAGGTAGCGCGCGACGCCTCAGTGCGGGCCGTCGTGCTTACGGGTGCCGGACGGGCGTTTTGCTCAGGTCAGGATTTGAAGGCAGCGCAGGGAGAAGAAAAAAGGTCTTTCTATGACTCTTTGCACAAGCGCTATAACCCTATTATCCGGGCTATGCGAAGCTTACCGAAGCCTATTATCGGGCGGCTGAATGGAGTAGCCGCCGGGGCTGGCTGCTCGCTGGCGCTGGCCTGCGATGCGCTGATTGCCTCCACCGACGCCTCCCTGATTGAAGTGTTTATCAACATTGGGCTGGTGCCGGACTCGGGTTCGTCGTACTTTTTGCCGCGCTTAGTGGGCACGCTGAAGGCGTTTGAGTTGTGTACGCTGGGCTCTAAGGTATCGGCGGAGGAAGCGTTGCGGCTGGGCTTAGTAAACCAGGTGGTGGCGCCCGAACAGCTCGACGAGGTTACGTACGCTCTAGCAGCACGATATGCCGCAGCGCCTACCAAATCGATTGGCCTGATTAAGCAAATGCTGAACAAGGCCAGTGCCTCAACACTTGATGAAATGTTGGACTACGAAGCCTATTGCCAGCAGATTGCAGGCGAGTCGGATGATTATCGGGAGGGCGTACAGGCATTTCTGGAGAAGCGCAAGCCTCAGTTTCGCGGAGCGTAGTCTAGGCAATCAAGCTGCAATTTTTGGTTATTGAAAGCGCCACCTTGCTACAGGGTGGCGCTTTTTGTTGAATGGTTTGCGTGCTTATATCGCAACACTCTATCAGCCAAAAAGCCCCCAGACGCGCTCTGAGCTCTGCATTTCGCCGCTATCCTGTTCTCCCTGATAACCACCTGCTGAGGTGCCCGTATAGGCACTAGCTTATTTTCCATTCCTCTAACTGTTTGTGTACTATGGCTTCTGCCCGTTTTCTGCTCTTAGGATGCTGCATTGCCTTTGGTGCGTGCTCACCAGATGCCAGCCAAAAAGATCCGGTAGCGGAAGCCAGGTTTCAGAACGAAAAGCGCATCAAGGAAGCTGCCGTGACGGAGCGCCAGGAACGCGACGCGGATTTTATGGTAAACGCAGCCAGCAGTGGGTTGCTGGAACTGGAAATGAGCAAGCTGGCCCAGCAAAAATCTACTACTCCCGCGGTTCGCAACTTAGCCCAGAGTCTGGTGCAACAGCATGGGCAAGTGAGCACGGCGCTCCGAAACCTGGCGCAACAGAAAAACCTGATGCTGCCCAGCGGCCTTGGCAGCGATCAGCAAAAACAGTACGCCGAATTAAGCGCCCTGACCGGCACACCGTTCGATAAGCGATATGTGGAAATGCTGGTGGAGGCTCACAAACAGGACGTAGATGCGTTCGAGGATATGAGCAAGGACGCTTACGACGGCGACATTCGCGGCTTTGCCGCCAAATTTTTACCCACACTCGAGAAACACCTAGATGAGGTGGGCGTCGTGGAAGACCAACTCGAAAACTTGCCTTAATTTTTTTATTGTTAACCTGAATTCTAACCCATGTTCCAATTCCCAAAACACCGTTTATTTTCTGTTCTGGCTCTATTCGCTGCTTTGTCGTTTGCAAGCTGCGGAGACAACGCTGAAAAGCGCACCGACGGCACGGCCGGCGAGGCCGTAGTTGATCAAGAAGAAGCCGCCGCACAAGGTGGCGTACAGGCTGATGCTACCGTTATCGACAACGAAGAAGGAGCTACCGTCACCGCCGATGCCGACTCGTTGGAAGCGGCCGACAAGGACTAACCTTCGGATATTCTGATCCGTACACTAACGACTCTGAGCAACCGCTCAGCCGTTTTCTGCCGCTAATCGCTGACTTACTAAGTCGATGGTTGGCGGCAGACCTATTTTTTCACAGTACAAGCTCAACCATTCCACCCTTTACTAACCGCTATGAAACGTACAATCATGAGCCTGTTTTGCGCAGGTCTGCTAATGGCTACCAGTGCCTGCAGCAATGAAAAAACCGCCACGACCGATACTCCTACCAATTCAGAAGAAGCTGGCGGCAACGCCGGCGACAACTACATGAATGCTGCTACCGATGGCGACAGCGCCACGGCTACTATGCCTTCTGACACCGCTGCCGGAGGTTCGGCTGCTGCCGCTGGCACCGCGCCCGCCGGAATGAATGCAAACAGCGCAGATCCTAACGGCCCCACGGCTCCGCACAAAGACGACCCGGAGTTTATGAAATCGGCCGCACACAGCGACCAGAATGAGATTCAATTGAGCCGCTTGGTGCTGGAGAAAGGCGTCACCGGCATGGCAAAAGACCACGCCAACATGATGATTACGGATCATACCAAGTCGACAGCTGACTTGAAAGCGCTGGCCCAGAAGAAGAACGTGACGCTGCCCACCGATATGGATGCTGAGCACAAAGCCATTGCTGATCAGATGCGCAAGTTATCAGGCAAAGAGTTGGAGCAGCGCTTCCTGCAGCAAATGGTGACCGACCACCAGAAGACGCTAAATACGATGCAAGCGCACGCTAATATGACCAAAGACACTGAACTACAAGGCTTTATTACCAAAACAACCCCTGTTATTCAGAAGCACTTGGATACATCTAAGCAGCATGCGAGCATGAAGATGTAAGTGCTCAGCGCTATTTCATCTATAAAAAAGCCCCCAGAAGCTATCTGGGGGCTTTTTTGGCTTTAATAACCGTTGCTGTCTAGCGATAGCCAAAGCGGTAGCGCAGGCCAATAAAGCTGAGGCCCCACTGCAACGGTTCGCTACTCTGAAATTTGGAGCGCAGATCTTTGGTAAGTACCCACTCCGTAGTGGCTTGAAGCCGGCGGCGGCGACCAAACCCATAGCTTGCATTTAGCCCCGCGGAGGCATGTACACCGAAAGCGCTACGTCGAAAACCGTACTCATTGGTAAGCCGCTCATCAACAAACTCCTGCTCTTGAAAGCGCACCGACGACCAGTGAGGCACCAATCCGCCTACTACGTCGAATTGCCACCGCTTCAGGAAGGAACGTGTGAGCGAATAGCGTAGCATGACGGGCAAAGCCAAGTCGTTTTTATTGGTAATGCTGTCCCGGGAAAGAAGCCCCGGAAACCTAGCTAGGGTAACTCGAAACTCCTCCCGCTGACGCTGCATCCCAACTTGCACGGCCAAGCGAGGCTGCACGTAGTAGCCAACATAAGCGTACGGCATCAATATCTCTTGGCTGTACGTGCCAACCCCGGCTTTGGGGGGCAAATTCGTCCCCCGGTACGGGTTGGTATCCGAATAGCGCACCCGGTACAGGTACGCTCCCAGCTGAAAGCCTGCATACGCCTTGGGCTGCAACGATTCGTCGGTATCTACCGGAATAACGCGGGGCGAGTAGTTGGTGGCCGACTGCGACCCGATAGCCAAGCCTATGCGAAGGCTGTTGGTAATAGATATGGTTCTCCAGGGCGAGGAAAGCAAGTTACTTACGCCAATATTCGCATCAATAAATCCGTAGCGGCCCAACCGACGCTGCAACCCATATATTATTGCCACATCGGTAGCTATTGAGCGCGTATTATTGGTAAGAAAGTAAAAGGGTGTATCCCGCGCCGGCCGATCTAAACCCGTACCCGCACCCAGTGCCAACGCAATATAATTAGCCGAAAAGTTGGTCGTATTCTTCCCCAGGCGCAAGCGCCGCTCAGTGTTATAGTAATAACGGCCCGCTACTTGAGCGCGCATACTCAATCCCCGATCAAGGTCAGCGCCGGGCGTAGGGCGGTAGTGCGTCAGGGCGGGACTCAGTTCGGCCAGCACCGTCCAGGCGGGACTCTTGAGGCGCCGCTCGTACGCCAGGTGAAAGCCATAGCGGGTATAATATTGACCTCGGCCGAGTAAGGAATTGCTTACTGTGAAATTGTTCAGCCCCAGTTTCCACAAGCTACGGTCCTCCGCTTGTACGCGGAGTTGTGCGTCAGCTTCGGGTGTTAGAATTTCCTCTTCCCCGTAGCTCAGACGGGTTGTGTCGGGAATAGTTTGGGCCGAAGCTTGTAAGCAGATACTGGCTATTAGGCTTATCCAAAGCAGGTGCCGATAGATGCGCAAGGAGTGTAAGCAGAACATAGCGGTAGAGGTATAAAGCAAGATGGATTAGAGCTGGGGGAGAGTGGTTCCGTTTGCAAAGTCAGAGGTGCATAAGATGTGGTCACGCGCACCACTCGCCGCGAAGCGCCTTTTGAGGCTGTTAATGTTGCTCGACTGGCCGAGCTTTTTTTGCTGGCGGCATAAGCCGTTGGCACCGTAAGAGTGCCTTGCTGCACGGCCAACTGATAAGCAAATAGCTCAGGCTGTGGCGCGCTGATAACAACTTCTGTGCGGTCGGCCACCACCGTCAGCTTGCTCAGATTAGCAGCGAGTTGTAGCCGAACACTTCCGAAGTAGTTATTCATCGTAGAATTGCCCCCCAGCCCCTGCGCCTGCACCGCCGACTTGGTAGCCTCGCAGGTGAAGTTGGCCTGTAGATTACTGGCCGTCAGGTCGGTGTAGCGGGCCGTGACCTTAATGGTACCGCGGAGGTCGCGGAGAGCAATCTTGCCGAAGCTTTGCTCCAGTTCTTGCTGGCCCGTGAGGTCAGTTAGCTCCGTTTGGCCGTAGGCGTTTACTATCTTGATGGGGTTGCCGGTGGGCATCATGATGGTGTATTCGGCCCGCAAGTCGCTGCGCACGGCGGGGGCACCCGTGGGCAGGGTAAAAAAGTTGACCAAGTAAATAGCGTTGCCGCTTTGTTGCAGCCGATACCGCGCCACTGGCAGATCTTGTTCGGCTACCGCCTGCTCGGGGTGCCGGGCGCTTAGGCGCAACACTACTTGAACGGTAGGCTTATTCCAGCCTTGCACCCGCACCGTAGCCTTTTCAGCCTGAATGGTAACTGGCATGCCTGGCGGGCAACCCCAGCTCTGCTCCAGGGTACGCGTCACGACTTTGACTTTCTGCTGGGCCTGGGCCACTGGCAATAGGAGCGCCAGCAGCGCAACCAGCAGCCAACAGCGCAGCCAGAGTTGGGGCAAAATGGAGGGAAACATCATGAGATAAGAAGTTGAACCAGCTCACGCGTGATGGTGGCTTTCATGGTGATGAGTTGGGCTTGTTGGCGCAGCAACTCCGGCGACTCCCCGAAGCGGCGAGCATCTTGGCGCAGTTGCTTTTCCTCTTCTTCCAGCTCCGTTAGTTGGGTGCGCAGGGATTTAAATTCCCCGATTGGCACACCGTAGGCAGTGAGGTACAGTGCGCATCAATAAAGGAGCGGCCTTCTTGTTCCAAAGGGTCCACCGAAACGGCAATTGACGTGGGCATCGGCGTGGCTACTTCTTCACTGATCCCCAGCGTCTCGCGGATTCCCGTAGTGGTAGGCTCCACGGTTCGCTGCTGCTGCCACCATACACCCAGCAGAATCAGCACGCTAGCCGCAACAGCCATCACCTGACGTAAAGCGGGAGATGACCACAAGGGCCGCACTTTCGCTGGCTTTACTAGAACAGGGGCACAACAGCCGGAGCAACTTTATCCAGACGGGCGGCAATGGCGTCCCATACCAGCTCGTCGGGCTCATGTTTGGGAAGCGTGGGCACTACGCGGATAAGCTCTTCATCGGCCGCGAGTTGCGCTTCGATGCGAGGCCAGGTGGTTGGGTCGGGCTCGTGAGCTGGCAGGTTGCCGAGGGCCCGGTGGAGGTTAGGACCACCGGCCTCAGGTATTTCGGGGGTCTGGTTCATGAATAGAGATACTGTAGTTTGCGTTGGAGCAAGCGCTTGGCGTGGTAGAGCTGCGACTTGCTGGTCCCTTCCGTGATGTCGAGCAGCTCGGCTACTTCGCGATGAGCATAGCCTTCCACTTCTATCAGGCAGAACACGGCCCGGTAGCCAGCCGGCAGCTCCCCGATGGCTTTGTCCAGGGCCTCGCCGGTCAGGTTATCGTGCCAGGCCACCAGCGGCTCAGGGTGGCGGTCTTGGTCGTAGATCTCCATGCGCTGCTCGCGCCGCAGGATAAGTAGTGCCCGCCGCACCACGATGGTTTTAATCCAGGCTCCTAATGTCGACTGCTGCCGAAAATTGATTAAGTGTTGAAATACCTCTACAAAAGCCTCCTGCAAGGCATCCTGCGCTAGTTCCCGGTTGTGCCCTAGCATGCGCAGCGCCGTGGAGAACATGGCCGTTTTGTAGCGTTGGTACAGCTCATACTGCGCCTGCCGGTCCTGAGTCAAGCAGGCAGTAAGTAAGCGCTGTTCTTCAGGGGGCAAAAGCAAGGAGTGGCAGTAGCTAAGTTGAACTTTGGCTTAAAGTGTAAAGCTGAGCTCAGAAGGTTGGTCGGGGGGCAAAATATATTTTCCGGCCTATTCATTGGCCAGTATCCGCTACCTCCTAGCAGACAGATAAAACCAGAGGGCATCGAACACAGATGGTGTAGCGGCGCCAAAAAAATATCTGGGCCCAACCAACCATTCTTCAGGTTGCCGCCACTCTATAATGCCAGCTAGCGGCTTAGAATTCAAGCCCATTTGCTTGACTGCACGCCTACAGCCGCTAAACCGGTGAGCTTATATCTCATCCCCTACTCTTTTTCCTCTTCTATGCTTATGCTATCCTCCTCTACGCTGCGGGTACTTATGCTCGCCACCCTCTCTTTGCTGGCCACTAGCTGCGACCAAGAAGAAAATGCCCCCCAGCCAACGGAGGACGTGCTTGTAAAGCCCATACCACTCAGAATGCACACAGTGGCGGTGCGCTATTATCTCAAAGCGTTAGACAGCACTTTTCAGCTGCCCACCATCTCCCCCAATATCACCGTGGACTATGAGCAGGTTGTACCACAGGGCAACGCCGCCTATAAGCTTCTGGATGCCACTACTCAGCACCATGAGCAAGAGGTAACTGCTGCACTCAAAGAGGTGCAGCTGGCGCCTATCGCTACGTATGCCGAGGTCATTAGACCAAAAATAACGGTCACCATTTGGGAAGACCAGACCTTGCCTTCTAGCTCTGGCATAGGCTATCAGGCGGTATGTGAGCTATTAATCGATGGTAAGTCGGTGGGCACTACTACCTATGCAACCGTTGCGGGGCAGAACACGCCGCTTTATGTCACTACGCAATCCGAGGTTTTGCATTAATTCTTTCTCTTACAGGCAGCGCAAAAAAGCCCCCTACGCAGTGCGTGGGGGCTTTTTTCAATTACTAATGACTACTCGCCCTATTACAGGGTCGCTTTTTCTTCCGCGTATTTGCTCACCTTCAATTCTTCAGCCAGAAACTTTCCCGTGTAGCCTTTGCCAGCTTTTGCCACCTGCTCCGGCGTGCCCTGAGCTACGATGGTGCCGCCGCCGCCGCCGCCTTCGGGACCTAGATCAATGACGTGGTCAGCTACTTTAATCAAATCGAGGTTGTGCTCGATGATAAGGACGGTATTGCCTTTGTCGACCAGCTTTTGCAGCACATCGGAAAGGTGGCGGATGTCCTCAAAGTGCAAGCCGGTAGTAGGCTCGTCGAGGATGTAGAATGTCTTGCCCGTGTCCTTTTTGCCGAGTTCTGTAGCTAGCTTCACCCGTTGCGCTTCACCACCCGAGAGCGTGGTGGCCTGCTGACCCAAGGTCAGATAGCCCAAGCCCACTTCATTCAGCACCTGTATTTTACGAATAATACGCGGCTGATTTTCGAAGTACTCCACGGCTTTTTCCACCGTCAGGTCGAGCACGTCGGTGATGCTCTTGCCTTTGAAACGTACTTCCAGCGTCTCGCGGTTGTAGCGGCGGCCTTTGCAGGTTTCGCAGGGCACGTGCACATCCGGGAGGAAGTTCATCTCGATGGTGCGCAGGCCCGCGCCTTCGCAGGTTTCGCAGCGGCCGCCCTTCACGTTGAAGGAAAAACGACCCGGTCCGTAGCCCCGGATCTTGGCCTCCGGCAACGACGCAAACAAGCTGCGAATTTCCGTGAACACACCCGTATACGTGGCAGGATTGGAGCGCGGTGTGCGGCCAATCGGCGACTGATCTACCTCAATTACTTTGTCGATCAGCTCCAAGCCTTCAATTCCGGAGTACGGCAGTGGATCTTTCTTGGAGTTGAAAAAGTACTGATTTAGAATAGGATACAGCGTATCGTGAATGAGCGAAGATTTGCCCGAGCCCGATACGCCCGTGACGGCCACTAGTTTACCCAGCGGAAATTTCACGGTCACGTTTTTCAGGTTGTGGCCTGTAGCGCCCTTGAGCGTAAGCATGTTGCCTTCGCCCTTGCGCTTTTTCTTGCGCAGCTCAATGTGGCGCTCTCCACTCAGATACTGCGAAGTCAAACTGCCCGACTTAAAAATCTCAGTAGGTGAGCCGGCGGCCACAATATGCCCCCATGAATGCCCGCGCCCGGCCCGATGTCCAGCACGTGGTCGGCATTCATAATCATATCCTTGTCGTGCTCCACCACAATCACCGAGTTGCCAATATCGCGCAGGTGCTGCAAGGCTTTGATTAGGCGCTCATTATCCCGCTGGTGTAGCCCGATGCTCGGCTCGTCCATGATGTAGAGCACACCTACGAGTTGGGTACCAATCTGGGTAGCCAAGCGAATCCGCTGGGATTCGCCCCCGACAGGGTACGCACCGAGCGGTGCAAACTCAGGTATTCCAAACCCACTTCGAGCAGGAAGCCAATGCGCTTGCGCAGTTCCTTGAGCAGTTCCCGCCCAATCACGTTCTGACGCTCGCTCAGGCGCTCTTCCAGGCCCACAAACCATTGGCTGAGTTGGGCAATATCCATTACCGATAGCTCACCGATATTCTTGCCGTCGATCAAAAAGTGGAGCGACTCTTTTTTCAGGCGGTAGCCGCGGCACTCGGGGCACTCCTGGGCCTGGGTGTACTCCTGAATCCAGGCGCGGATGTTCTCCGAATCAGACTCCATCTGCCGGCGCAGGAAGGGAATAATACCTTCGAATGGCTCCGTGTAGTTCGCCTTTTTAGGGTCCGCGTCTTCATCTTCGGGCACGCCGTAGAGCAGGCGCTCCACCAAGTCTTCGGGTAGCTTGTCGATGGGTGTGGACAGGCTGAACTTCTGCTTTTTGAGGATGAGCTGGAGCTGCTGAAAAATCCAAATGTCGCGGTACTCACCTAGGGGGCAATTCCACCGCGGCTGATACTCAGCTTCTTATCCGGCAGCACCGAGTCTTCCGTAATCTGCTGCACCTCACCCAAGCCATTGCAGGTGGGGCAAGCACCATAGGGCGAGTTGAAGGAGAACGTGTTTGGCGCCGGGTCATCATAGGCGATGCCCGTAGTGGGGTCCATGAGAAAGCGCGAGAAAAACTGCGTTTTCTTGGTGTCCGGGTCCAGCACGAGCATGGTGCCCTTGCCGTGAGTCAGCGCGTTCTGCACTGAGCCCGACAACCGGAACCGATCCTCTGCTTTTACCACCAGCCGATCAATGACAATTTCGATGTCGTGGATTTTGTAGCGGTCTACCTGCATCTTGGGCGTCAGGTCAAGCAGCTCGCCATCCACGCGCACTTTGGCAAAGCCAAGCTTGGCAATCTGCTGGAACAGTTCCCGGTAATGGCCTTTGCGACCCTTCACCACGGGCGCCAACACCACCAGCTTTTTCTCGTTGAAGTGCTTGAGAATGTAGTTGATAATCTGCTCGTCGCTCTGCCGGATCATCTTGGCGCCGGTAGCGTAGCTGAAGGCCTCCGCCGTGCGGGCGTAGAGCAGACGCAGGAAGTCGTAAATCTCGGTGATGGTGCCCACCGTGGAGCGTGGATTGCGCGAAGTGGTTTTCTGCTCAATGCTGATTACCGGCGACAAGCCCTCAATCTTGTCCACGTCGGGTCGCTCCAGGCCACCCATAAAGGAGCGGGCATAGGCCGAAAACGTCTCCATGTAGCGACGCTGCCCTTCGGCATAAATCGTGTCGAAAGCCAGACTGGATTTGCCCGAGCCCGAAATGCCGGTGAACACCACCAGCTTGCCCCGCGGAATCTGAACTGAAACGTTTTTCAGGTTGTGCTCACGCGCCCCATACACTTCAATGAAAGGCGCCTCTACGTCGGCCGCGTGGCCGTTGGTAGCGAGTACAACTGGAAGCTGGGGGGCTTTTTCAGGAGTAGGAGCGGGTACGGAAGCAGTTGTTTTCTTAGCCATGCAGCGCGAATCGAATAAGTCCGCAAAGGTAGGCAAAACCTAACCCTTTCGCTATCCAGAATAGCTTATTTGCCAGAGGGTTTAGCAGAATATACCGTGGGTTTAGGGGAACTAAAATTTAACTCCTATGTAGCCACCCATACGCAGCGCAACAGTTGTCCGGCCGGCGTACTTTGAGCAGAGCTCATAAAGTCGCGTTTGGCGCTGTTCTTGCCTATAGTAGGACAATTCCTTCACGCTACATCCTATCTCCATGTCATTCCTACCCAAACTCACGCTTGCCGGTGCATTTACCCTACTGCTGCTAAGCGCTACCGAACCAGCCCAGGCTCAGGTAAATATCAATATTAATTCCCCCTCCTGGGGACCTGCTGCCCCAGCCGGCACGCAGTACTACTATATACCTGAAGTAGGTGGCTACTACGACCTGCGCGACAAGCATTACGTGGTGCAGCGCGAAGGCAAATGGAAGCGCGTAACCACTATTTCTAATTACAACCCCAGCAGCTTTCACCCGGTAGTTATCAACTACGTGGGTGCCCAGCCCTGGGTCCTGATCCGGGAGCACAAGGTGAAGTACCCGAAAGCGGGCCACCCGCACGGCATGCCCCCCGGCCAAGCCAAGAAGATGCGCGCCGCCTACCCGACTGGCAACGTAATCGTGGTGCAGCAAGCAGGTGGTCACCCCGGCAAGGGAAAAGGCAACGGAAAAGGAAAAGGCAAGCATTAGCTCCCCTTTTCACCCTTCTACTAACTCACCCCGATTGGTTATCTAATCGGGGTGTTTTTCGTTTTAGTACGTATGAAAACCTACCAACCCATCAGCTGCTCCTTCTATGACGAGCTAGAAGCCCGCGCCACCACCCGCCAGCCCTGCACCCTCACCTACCGCCTAGAACCAGATACGCCCCCCAGCACCTACCAAGGCGTCATCACCGATCTGTTTATCAAGGACAAAGTAGAATACCTGCGCCTGCAAGATGGCTTTGAGCTACGGTTGGATGCGTTGGTGGCTGTAGATGATAAAGAACTGCGTAATTACTGCTGATCGATTAGCAGTATAAAATACAATGGCAGCCTCTCGCGGGGCTGCCATTGTACTAAAAGGCGGTTTGGGGTACAGCTTAAAACTCCGCGTTCTTCGGGAAGCGTGGGAAGGGAATTACATCCCGAATATTGGCCATGCCCGTCACGAAGAGCACCAGACGCTCAAAGCCCAAGCCGAAGCCGGCGTGGGGGCAGTTCCGAACTTCCGTAGCTCTAAGTACCACCACAGTTCGTGTTCTTCCACGTGCATTTGCTCCATGCGGGTGCGCAGCTTTTCTAGGCTTTCCTCGCGCTGAGAGCCGCCAATGATTTCGCCGATGCCGGGAAACAGCACATCCATGGCGCGCACGGTGCGCTCGTCATCGTTGAGCTTCATGTAGAAAGCTTTAATATCCTTAGGATAATCGGTCAGGATAACGGGCTTTTTGAAGTGCTTCTCCACCAAATAACGCTCGTGTTCACTTTGCAGATCAGTGCCCCAGTCCACGGGAAACTCGAACTTCTGCTTTGCCGCTTTCAGAATCTCAACGGCCTCGGTATAAGTAAGGCGCTGGAAGTCATTATCTATTACAAAACGCAGGCGGTTAAGCAGTTCCTTGTCGTACTGGTCGTTGAGGAACTGTAGGTCGTCGGCGCACTTCTCTAGGGCTTGGCGCACTAAGCTTTTGAGGAAGTCCTCCGCCAGGTCCATGTTGTCCTGCAGATCGTTGAATGCTACTTCGGGCTCAATCATCCAAAACTCCGCTAGGTGGCGGGCCGTGTTGGAGTTTTCGGCGCGGAAAGTTGGCCCAAACGTGTACACTTTGCCCAGTGCCATGGCTGCTACTTCGGCTTCTAGCTGGCCAGACACGGTCAGGTTGGTTTGCTTGCCAAAGAAGTCCTCCTTGTAATCCACGGAGCCGTCGGCAGTGCGGGGCGGGTGCTCGGGGGCAAAGTTGTGACCCGAAACATCTGGCCGGCGCCCTCGGCGTCGGAACCGGTGATGACGGGCGTGTGCACGTAGTAAAAGCCGTGGTCGTTGAAGTACTGATGCACCGCAAACGCTAAGGCATGGCGCACACGCAGTACTGCGCCGAAGGTGTTGGTGCGGGGCCGCAAGTGGGCAATTTCGCGTAGAAACTCTAAAGAGTGCCCTTTCTTTTGCAGCGGGTATTCTTCCGGATCAGCAGTACCAAGAACTTCTATCTCAATAGCTTGGATTTCTACTGCCTGGCCTTTGCCCTGGGATGCTACGAGCTGGCCGCGCACCGACAAGCAAGCGCCGGTGGCTACGTCCTTCAACGATTCCTCCGGAAACTTCTCCGCATCGGCTACCACCTGAATATTATGAATAGTGGAGCCGTCGTTCAGGGCGATAAACTGCACATACTTATTTCCGCGGCGGGTGCGCACCCAACCTTTTACTACTACCTCGCGCTCCAGCTCCTGGCTTTGCAGCAGCTGCTGTACACTCGACCTTCTGACGGACATCGGACTCGAATTTCTGTGGTTTATAATCTATGGGGGGCAAAGGTAGAGGTTTTCGCTAGCGCAGAAATTTGCGCTGTTCTTTAATGCTTTCTGATGGCCTCAACTTTTTTACTTCAACTCAAGTAGAGAATACGCTACATTTGAAGTAGTGCCCCATTTCACCGTCGCTGGGGCTTATTGCGATTTCTGTGTATGCAACGACTTGATATGAAGCAGCTTCTCTCGCAGAAGCTGTCTCCCCAACAGATCCAATTCATTAAGCTGCTGCAAATTCCGACGGCGGAATTAGAGACGCGCATTAAGGAAGAGCTGGAAGTAAACCCCGCTTTGGAAGAAGGCGACGAGAATGAAGAGGAACTGGAACGCGACGACGATGACGATAGCGACGAGGATTTCGACGACCCAGACTCCGAGTTCGACAACGACGACAATACCCTCGATGAAGACTTCGACGACCGCTCGGAGGAGCAGCCCGAAGTAGAGCTACCCAAAGATGACATCGCCGACGCGCCGGACAACCAGGATCTGGACCTGAGCGACTACCTCAACGACGACGAAATTGCTGGTTATAAGATGCAAGGCGATGGTCCCGGCGATGCCGAGGACGACCGCGAAATGCCTCTGGCCGATACCGGTTCTACGCTGATTGACTCGCTTTTTGATCAACTGGGCTTTGCTAACCTAGATGACAAGCAACTCGCCATTGGTCGCCAACTGCTGGGCTCCATCGACGGCGACGGCTATATCCGGCGCGACCTGTCGGCCATTGCCAACGACTTGGCATTTGCCCAAAATATCGAAGCTACCCCGGCCGAGATTGAGCGTGTGCTGCACATTATTCAGGCCTTCGACCCGGCTGGTATCGGGGCACGCGACCTACGTGAGTGCCTGCTTCTGCAACTAGAGCGCCGCCCCGTAGATGATACGGTGGAGGCCGCAGAGCGCATTCTTTCCGAGTGCTACGACGAGTTTACCAAGAAGCATTACCCACGCATTCAGCAACGGCTCGATCTGGAAGACGACGAGCTGAAAGATGCTATTGCCTTGATTTTGAAGCTCAACCCGAAGCCCGGCGGCAGCGGCCCGACGGGTTTGGGTAAGGTGCAGTACATCATCCCCGATTTTATTCTCAGCAACGACAACGGCCAGTTCAACCTAACGCTGAACTCGCGCAATGCCCCCGATTTGCGGGTGGCGCCGGCATATACCGAAATGTTTCAGGCCTATGACAAGGCGTCGAAAAAGGATCGGAAGATGAAGGAGGCCGTAACGTTTGTGAAGCAAAAACTCGACGCGGCCCGGTGGTTTATCGACGCCATCCGACAGCGGCAGCAAACCCTGTTGCGCACCATGGATGCTATTGTGCGCTACCAGCGCGAGTTCTTCCTGGAAGGCGACGAAAGCAAGCTTCGCCCCATGATTCTGAAGGACATAGCCCAGGAAATCAGCATGGACATTTCGACCGTGAGCCGGGTAGCAAATAGCAAGTCGGTGCAAACCGAGTTCGGCATCTATCCGTTGAAGTACTTTTTCTCCGAAGGTATCGCCACCGATTCGGGTGAGGACGCTAGCTCGCGGGAGGTGAAGCATATTCTGAAGGAAATCATTGAGGGGGAAAGCAAAGGCAAGCCGCTTTCTGATGATAAGCTGGAGAAAATGCTCAACGCTCGGGGCTACAACATTGCCCGGCGTACGGTGGCCAAGTACCGCGAGCAGCTCAATATTCCGGTAGCCCGACTTCGAAAAGAGTTGTAGAGTTGGGGCAGCTGGGGGGCTTTTTTTACGCTTAACCTACTCAGCTTATGCGACTTCTTCTGCTTGCTTGCCTGCTTCTATTAGCCACCGCTTGCGAGCGGCCAACCGGGTCTACCGTGGATTCCACCGATGCCTCGCTCCCGGCAGATGGTATGGTAGGCCGTGCCGCGTCGCCTAGCACAAGTTCGCCTTCTATTGCAGTGGCTACCGAAGGTCTGGGGGGCATTTATCAGGGGTTGCTGCCCTGCGCCGACTGCGCTGGAATTGAAACCGTGCTGTACCTCTACCCCGATAGCACCTACATGGAGCGCCGGACCTACTTAGATCAGCCCAAGGAAGGCAACAACGATCAGGTAAGCTCCGGCCGGTGGGCGCAGGTATCAGCCAATTTGGTGCGACTTACGCGGCGCTCCGCCGCCGGTCCCACTGATTACCGCATGCGCCCCCGCGCCTTACAACAGCTTGATCTGGACGGGCAGGAGATAACCGGTGATTTGGCCGAGCGCTACGTACTGGCACAGATAGGCAACTTCTAGTTCCTTGTATTCAAAACCAACTTGGTAGTTTAGGGCCGCAATCCTCTTTTCTACGCTGTTGAATAAATCCTTGGCAACCGCCCTTTCGCTGGCGTTTCATCCGTTGCTAGTGCCCTCTTATCTGTTTTACGTGGTCTGTTACCAGTTGCCGGGCGTGGTAGCACAGCCCACCGTAGCAGACCGCTGGATAGTGCTGGCCGTCGTGTTTGGCTTCACATTTTTACTACCCGCCTTGGGTACGGGCGCATTGTACTGGTTTGGCCGCCTCGACTCATTGCTCCTGCGCGAGCGCGCCCAGCGGCCGTTACCGTTATTGCTGGCAGCTATCAGCTTTGCCGGCGCGGCCTTCCTGCTGCACCAGCCACCTTTCTCTCCTCTGCTCGGCCGCATGATGCTGGGCATGACTTTGGCCGTTCTGCTGACCCTCTTCATCTCACTGCGCTGGAAAATAAGCGCTCATGGCGTAGGCGTGGGGGCTCTTTTGGGCTGTTTCTACTACTGCACCTTACAAATGCGGCGGGCATGGCTGGCTTTTGGTGGTTACTAGCCGCTGCTCTTTTGGCGCTGGCCGTACTGAGCGCTCGTCTGGCTCTTGATGCGCACACGCCGGCCCAAGCCTGGGCCGGGCTAGGCCTGGGAATTAGCGTGGTTATAGGGCTGGTGTTGGGAGTCGCCTCCTTCGTCTAAATCCTTGTTTTAGTACTAAACTTTGCTCTTGACCGCTGCCTCGGGAGGTGTATCTTTACCGACCGCCCAACTGTCGTCTTTACCGCGCATGCCCCTTTCCACTTTATCGCCTTCCTCCGACTCTGCAGAAGCGTTGCTCACCCAACTACACCACGAGCGAGCCCGGCGGGCGGAAGCCGAGCAGGAACTTGCCGCCATGCGGTATGAGCTTGAGGTAGCCCAGGCCAGTGCACAGCGCCATCAGTCGCGGCTGACTGCGTTGGCTCAGAACCTGAAAATGGGCATTATGCTCGTGGACAATGATGGCCGCGTACTCTTGGTAAACCGCCCCTATTGTCAGCTTTTTGGCATTGCCGACGAGCCGGAAAGCCTGTACGGTATTTCAGGCTTGGAAGTGGCAGTTCGCAGTCAGCATAACTACCCTGATCCGGCGGCTTACCTGGCTCGGGCCAAAGAAGTAAGAGCGGCCGGCCGTACGGTAATGGGGGAGGAAGTAATGTTGGCCGACGGTCGGGTGCTAGAGCGCGACTACATTGTGCTCGATGATGTGATGGCCGGCCGGCTGGTTTGCTACCGCGATATTACCATTCGCTTTCGCCGCAATGCCCGCGCAAGTACTATTTCTCTGTTGGCGCAGCAAAGTCCGAATCCTATTTTGCGCCTTACGCCCGGCGGCGAGCTATTGTACGCCAACCCAGCGGCCTACCAGCTTGCGCAACTCTATAAGCAGGATGGCCCCAATGAGCTGCGCACTCAGCTGGTAGCCTTAGTAACAATAGCGCTCCGCACTACTGCTCATCATCAGCGCGAGATAAGCGTAGCCAATGAGCACTATCTGCTCATCGTAACTCCCGTGCCCGGCGAGAACTATGCTAGCTTATACCTGACCAACATTACGGCTCGTCGGGAAGCCGAGCAGAAGCTGGCTCAACAGCGCGAGTTCTACGAAACCATCCTCAATCAGCTGCCTGTTGGCGTAGCCGCTCTAGATGCGGAGCACCGCTACCTGTTTGCTAACCCGACGGCGGCCCCAAACGCTGTAACTCGCAGCGAGATTCTGGGTATGACGAATCGGGAAGCTTGTCTGTATCGGCAGCGCCCCCAGGCCTTGGCTGATTTGCGCGACGCGTATTTTGCCCAAGCCACACACAAGCGTCAAGGGATAAGCTGGGAAGAAAACTTTCTGGAACCTGGGGGGCAAATCCAAGTATTGCGCAGCTTCCAGCCCGTATTTAACTCCGATGGCTCGCTGCGCATGATGGTCAGTTCAGGCCTGGACATCTCGGCCCGCCACCAAGCCGAAGAGAAGCTTGCGGCACAGCAGCAGTTTTACGAAACGGTTCTCAATCAGCTACCCGCCGACATAGCCGTACTGGATGCCCACGGTCGTTACATATTCGCAAACCCAGTAAGTATCAAAGATCAGGACATTCGGGAATGGATGATAGGCAAAACTGACCTGGAATACTGCGCGCATCGCCAGCGCTCTACTGATGTAGCCGAGAACCGGCAGCGCATGTTTGAGCAAGCAGTGCGCGAGCGGGGCCAGGTTACGTGGGAAGAGTTGACCGTTGGCAGCCATGAGCCACGCTACGTCCTGCGCCGATTTCAGCCGGTATTTAATCCAGACGGCACGCTGCATCTGATGCTGGCTTACGGCCTCGACATTACGGAGCGCCATCAAGCCGAAGAACTGCACCGTCGCAGCGAATTGGTGGTGCGTGAGCAGCAGGAGTTTATTCGTCAGATAGTCGATACCGTTCCTAACCTGCTTTATGTGAATGACGAGGAGGGGGACATTATGTTTTCCAATACCGCATTCGATGACCTTGTCAGTCGGAGCAACCATGCCCGGGTGCGAAAGAGCGGTGAATCACCCGAAGACGCAGAGGTTCGGCAGCTTAATGTACTCAACCGGCGCGTATTAGCTAGTCGACGGGAACATGCAGCCGAGTTGCCGTTTACCCTGGCCAGCGGCGAGATACGGCATTATCAGGTAGTAAAGCGGCCATTGGTTCGTCCCGAGGGTACGGTTCAGGTGCTCACCGTCAGCACCGACATCACGGAGGTAAAGCGCATTCGTCATACCCTGGAGCGCAACGCCAAGCAGTATCGCGACCTGATGCACTATACGCAAGCCCTCATTTGTACCCACGACCTCGACGGCATAGTTCTTTCTGCCAACCCAGCCATGGCAAGCCTTATGGACGTCCCGGTTCATAGCATGGTAGGAAGGCCGCTTGCTGAAGGCTTGGCCGTAGACCAAGGAACCGATCTGGAAGCGTACCTGGCTGCCTTTCGCCAACAACGAGAGGTATCGGGAATTGTGAGCGTAAAGCCCCTGGGCAACGCTGGGCCACGCTACTTACTGTATCACAATTGCTTAGTGGCTGAGGCCGGCGAGTTGCCCTACGTGATTGCCTACGCGCAGGATATCACGGAGCGCATACTGGCCGAGGATGAGCTACGGCGGGCAAAGCTAGTAGCCGAATCAGCAGCTCGCTCCCGGGAGAATTTCCTGGCTAATATGAGTCATGAAATCCGTACCCCTATGAATGGAGTGCTGGGCATGGCCGGTTTGCTGGCACGTACCGATCTGAACGCTCAACAGCGCGAGTACCTCGATATTATTCGCAACTCCGGGCAGCACCTGCTGGGCGTGCTGAACGACGTGCTGGATGTGGCCAAAATCACTTCAGGAAATCTGGAACTGGAGCGCACCCCCTTCGATTTGTGTCAGGCACTGAAAATGGCGGGCCAAACCGTCGCTTTTCAGGCCGCAGAGAAAGGTATTAGCTTCGACGTAACGCCCCCTCCCCTCCCCGATTCCCTAGTACTCAGCGACCCATACCGCCTCAAACAAGTACTTCTTAACTTACTCAGCAACAGCATCAAGTTTACTGATAAGGGCAGCGTTACCCTGACGTGTCAGCTACTAGATGACACAGCTAAGGAAGTCACCATTAGTTTTCAGGTAAGTGATACGGGGTCGGGCGTACCCACGCACAAACAGGAAGCCATCTTTGCCAGCTTCTCGCAGGCCTACGCCGATACGACGCGCCGATTTGGGGGCACAGGCTTGGGCCTCACTATTAGCAGCAGCTTGGTAGAGCAGTTGGGCGGACACCTACTGATGTGCAGTGAGCCGGGGCGTGGCAGCACATTTAGCTTCACGCTCACCTTCAAAAAAGCCCCCCAAGGCACCATTATCGCAACTAAAGCCGAGGCGGAGCTTGAGTACGCTACGGCGGCAGTGCAAGGCATGCGCGTGCTGCTAGTAGAAGATAATGACGTGAACCGCCAGGTAGCGCAACTGGTATTGGCCAACTATGGGGTGGTGGTTGATGCTGCCTCCAATGGCTCTGCCGCACTGCGCCTGTTCGAGGAGCAGCGCTACGATTTGATTCTGATGGATATTCAGATGCCCGGCATGAGTGGCTTGGAGGTTACGGCCCAAATTCGTCGGCATACTAACGCTGCCAGGGCCCGCACACCCATTATTGCTCTCACCGCCAATGCTTTCCATGAAGCTAATGAAAAGTATCTGGCCGCTGGCATGGACGACTGCCTGACGAAGCCTTTTGAGGAGGCCGAGCTGCTGGGAAAAATGAGTGCCTTGCGCCTGGCGTCGAAGAAGGCTACGCGGCCGTTGTTCGACTTAAGTGAAATCTACCAGATGGCGCACGGCCAGACGAACTTTGTGCGCAGTATTCTTGACTCGTTTCTTGATAATACGCCAGAGGTGGTAACTCAACTTACCGCCGCTTCCGACGCTTCGGATTGGGCTCAGGTGGGCACCTTAATTCATAAGATTAAGCCTTCACTCAAGCTGCTTCATGCCCACGAGTTACTGACGCCTATTCGAACCCTGGAAACTCCTGATTTACGGCCAGAAGAAAGCGCTAAGGCCACCAAACAGCTTATTCAGCTGCTGCCGCAGTTGCTTCGTGCTTTGGAGAAGTGCCGACAGAAGCTTGCGTAAGTAGTAGCTTGCTAATCAAACAAGCCCGACGCTGCCTCCATATAGTAGGGCAGCGCTGGGCTTATTTAGTTAAGCGGTGCTTGTAGAAGTTAGTCGCGTAGAGCTATACCGGCTGGCATAGCAGGCTGCAGGCGCTCTGCTACTCGCTGCACGGCTAGCTGAAAGCGGTCGTAGGAGAAGGGCTTCACTAAGTAGTCAGCTATGTTCAGCTCATAAGCTTCCATGCCGAAGCTTTCATAAGCGGTCGTAAAAATTACTTCCGGCGGCTCGGGCAGCAAGCGCATCATCTCGATGCCGTTTAGGTCGGGCATCTCTACATCCAGAAACAGCACATCAACTCGGCGTCCTAGACTGAAAAAGTTCAAGCCTTCTACCCCACCTTTCAAGGATGCTAGCAGGTGTAGGCTGGGAGTGAGGCTAATACAATGTTGCAGGGTTAAGCGATTAATCTCGTCGTCGTCAATAATAGCACAGGTTAGAATGCGGGGGGAGACAATGTCTTCAAGCAACATAACTAAACGAACAGGACAACAAAAGAGAGTGTGCGAATGAACAATCAAAAAGCGCTCCTGAAAAGCGGTCCTCGAAACAACCAAATTACCGGCCAGGTTATCGGATTAGTCGTTTCTCAGTCGATATAATCCAATCAGCCATGAAACTGATTGAAAAATATCGGCACAGTAATTTTGAGTACGCAGGTAAGTGTCAAGCCATTACACCTTGAACAAAGCGAAAAGCAAGGGCTCTTGTTTTAGAATAATTCCGAGCCTTTGCTTCTTTGCTCTATCCGTGCTTGCGGGGGGCTTTTTTGAATGAAGGGGCACTACTTTAAGCTGGAAAGGGCATCATTTTTCTCCATTTCCTGGCGCACCATTTCCTGCACGGCGGGCAAATCATAGTCTGCTTCGGTTTGGATATGCGGCATGAGGCGCTGCATAATACTTTCCTGTCGCTGGCCATTGGCCCAGGCATCGGCGTAGGGCGTATCCGAAAACGTAACCTGCGAATAGAGCGGCAGCCATTGATCGGGGTACTGAGCCGAGATTTTGCTTTCGATCTTCTTTTGGAGCAGAAAGCGCGGGTCGGCTACCCGGTCGCGCATTTCCTCGAAGTTGTAGATAGCCAAGTCGGCCATCGCGTCGGCGTTGGGTTTGCGCTGGCGCTGAAACTCGCTGAATACCATGTTCCAGTCCTCGCCATACTGGTTGAGCAAAGAATCCAGCACGCTGCAATCCTCGAAGCCCGCATTCATGCCTTGGCCGTAGAAGGGCACAATAGCATGCGAGGCGTCGCCAAGCAGCACTATTTCATCCTTGTGCGTCCACGGAAAACACTTCACCGTAATCAGGGAGCCGGTTGGGTTCTGAATAAACTCCTCCGCCAACTGCGGCATAAAAGGCACCGCGTCCGGAAACTTCTCCTCGAAAAAGGCTTGCACCTGCTCCGTTGTTTCCAGGGTAGTAAAAGATTCCTGGCCTTCGTAGGGAAAGAATAGCGTGCAATTGAATGACCCGTCGAGGTTTGGCAAAGCAATCATCATGTATTGCCCCCGCGGCCAGATATGAAGAGCATTTTTCTCCAGCTGCCACTCGCCGTCGGGACCAGCTTCAATGGTTAATTCTTTGTAGCCGTACTCCAAATAGCTCTGCGAGAACTCGTAGCGGTCGGTTTTCTGCATAGCGCCCCGCACTGCCGAGTAAGCGCCATCGGCCCCAAACAGGCGGCGAAACGGTAGCGTCTGCTCCTGGTCGGTGAGCGTGTTATGCATTTCCAGCCGCCGCGCCCGCAAATCAACGTGTTGGCAGTGCTCGTTAAAGTGCATGCGAATGCGCGGATCGGCCTCCGTGAGGTTAAGCAGCGTGCGATTTAGCCCCCCACGCGATACGGAGTAAATAGCCTGGTTTTCGCGGCCATAGGGTTGATAGGTGAGGCGGCCCTGCTGGTCGTGCATCACGCGCCGGTACATGGGAATGGCCACTTCGCGCACCTGCTCGCTGATGCCGACACCCTCAAGAGCCCGCCACCCTCTATCCGACAACGCCAGATTGATGGACCGGCCCTCTACGGCTCCGCTTAGGCGCGGATCAGCGCGGCGCTCATACACATCCACTTGGTGACCGCGCCGAGCCAAGTAGAGCGCTAGCAGCGACCCTACCAGCCCCGCCCCCATAATGGTGCAAGGAGAGAGATCGGTGGCAGCAGCCACGGCGGCGGAAGAAGGCGTACCCATAAGCAAAGAAGCTGAAAGCCGACGAGGAAAGCGACGGGCGGCAAAAGTACTCGTTTACGACCTATTTGGCCCGCCAGCCAAATGAATACGCCCAGACGATGGCTGGGGGGGCAATTATCTTACTCCTAAAGTTAATTTCTGGCCTCAACAATACGCCTGAAGGTCAGATTCAAGCGCGCTTCTATGGGGCGGGCCGTTTTGGGCAGGGCATGTTGCCAGCGTTGTTGGGTGGGCCCGCGCATTACCAACAGGCTACCGGGGGGCAAATCCAGCCCCAAGGGCGCATACGGTGGGGTGCCGGAACCGGGTCGGAGCCGAAAGCGCCGGGTTGCACCCAAGCTCACGGAGGCAATAACAGGATGGGGCCCTAGCTCTGGCTCATTGTCGGCGTGCCAGCCCATACTATCCTGACCGGTGCGGTAAAGGTTGAGTAGCACGCTGTTAAATTCGGCACCTGTGGCCTCGCTTACCTGCTTTCGCAAACGCTGCAAGGCGGGCGTCCAGGGCTGCGGCTCCAGAATAAGCCCCGAGTAACGGTAGCGAGCGGCAGGGTCGCCGTGCCAGGAGGTCAGGCGGGGCTGCATTACCTCTTTGCCAAACAGCTTGATAGGCTCATGCCGCCACGGAATGGTATTGAGCAACTCCTGAAAAAGAGCCTCTGCCTCTATGGGGGGCAAAAAGTGCGGATCGAGCAGCACTTCGGCATCGGGCAGGGGCAATAACGTGAGCGACACAGCCGATTATCTATGACGTTGATTGAGATGCCTCACAATGAATTATCGGCCCGGCAGCGTACCGATAAACTTAGTCAGAAAACTAGCTACCCATAGAGTAAGGCCAATTTTTATGGCTGCGCAAATGATAAATGGCAAAAGCCAACTGCGACTCTGGTAGGGCGTAGCGCCCACGTAGCGCGGCCAAAACCAGAAGATATACACCACAATAGCCGGCAGATCGAAGAAGGCACCAAACCAGGGATTCAAACCATAGCGCTGCACCACCCAATTCAGAATTAGCCCCCCAATAACCAAGTAAGCCACTATAAACAAAACCAGCCGCACTGTAGCGCCGGTCCGCTTAAGAGCGCGGAAATTAAGCGCCAACAAAGCCCCGCCAGCCAGCATCGAGAATACCACCGAAAACAAAGTAATAGTGCTGGGCGAGTAAAGTGTTGGTCCTGCTTCAGCAGCCTCTTCCGCGGCAGTAGCATCTATGGCCCGCTGCTGATCTTCGGCTACTTGAGCTACCTGCTTTTGCACTTCCGCCTCCAACTCGGGGCGCAGTTGGGCGTCGTCGGGGTGGGGCTCACCGCGCCGGGCCAGCTCATCGAGCGCGGCCAGCACGGCATCTTCGCGGTACTGGCTGCGGCCGCTCACATACTGGTGAAGTTCAGCGAGGGTTTTGCGGCCCATTTTGGCCACGTAATCTTCAGTCATCTTAGGTATGAAGGGCGAGGAGGCTGAAAAAAGGACAGCCACAAATTCCTCTACGTAAATTCACTCCAAAACGAACAGCTAACGTACCCGTTCTGCCCATTTGCTGAGTAGCTGCCCCACGCGCTGCACTTCGCCAAAGGTGTTGTATAGCGGCACCGGAGCCAGCCGAATCACGTTCGGCTCGCGCCAATCGCCAATTACGCCGGCCTCCGAGAAGTAGTCGAACAGGCCGCGGCCGTCTTTGTGCACCAACAGGGAGAGCTGGCAACCACGGGCCTGCGGCTCGGAGGGCGTAATGATTTCAAGGATGCTGGGGGGCAAATTCAGGCTACGCAGCACAAACTCCAGGTAGGCCGTAAGCTGCTCGCTCTTGCGCCGGAGCTCCGCAATGCCCCCGGCTTCATCCACGATGTTCAGGGCTGCGCGGTGCATGGCCAAAGCGATAATCTGCCCATTCGCCAGTTGCCAGCCTGCGGCTCCAGCCATGGGCTTGAACCCTTTTTTCATTTGGAAGCGCTCGGAGGCATCGTGGCCCCACCAGCCCGCGAGGCGCGGCAGATCGGGCCGATTGGCGAAGCGCTCGTGCACAAATGCTCCGCTCACGCCACCGGGACCCGAGTTGAGATACTTATAAGAACACCAGCAGGCAAAGTCTACATCCCAGTCATGCAGGTGCATCACTAAATTGCCCGCTGCATGCGCCAAATCGAAGCCAACGGTGGCGCCCACGGCGTGCCCAGCTTTGGTAATGGCTTGCATGTCGAAAGCCTGGCCGGTATAGTAGTTAATGCCCCCCAATAGCACTAGGGCCAGCTCCTCGCCTACTTCCCGGATTTTAGCTTCAATATCCTCGGTGCGCAGGGTGCGCTCACCAGGGCGGGGCACCAGTTCCACAATGGCATCATCGGGCGCATAGCCGTGCAGCTTCACCTGTGATTCCACCGCATACTGGTCGGAGGGAAATGCGCCCCCTTCCATCAGCACTTTGTAGCGCGTGGCCGTGGGGCGGTAAAAGGAAATAAGCAGTAAGTGGAGATTGGTGGTCAGGTTATTCATCACAATGACCTCCAGCCGCTTAGCACCTACTAGGCGGGCCGTCGAGTCGGCCAGCGTTTCATGGTAGGGCATCCACGGCGATTTACCGCGAAAGTGTCCTTCTACGGCCTGCCGTTCCCACGATTCCAGCTCCTCCTCAATGGCGGCCCGCACGGTGCGCGGCTGCAAACCCAGCGAATTACCGCAGAAATAGATGCTCTCGCCCCCATCGGGCGCGGGCGGAATATGAAACTGCTCACGGAAGCGGCGGAGCGGATCTTGGGCGTCGAGGGTGGCGGCGAACTCGGGGGTGGCTTGGAAAGTGGTCATCGGAAGCAAAGATAGCCACAATGGATTGGCTTACTCACACCAATTAGCCCCCCGCTAGGCGGGTACTGGCGCAGGCTTCGCCATCACCGTTCCGCAGTTGCGGCAGGTGCGTAGTTCCTCCGATTCCCAAAACCGGTTCATGATGGGGGGCAATTGTTGTACGATGTCCGTTATTTCGGCGTACTCTTCGTGCAGCTTGGTGCCGCAGTTCTCGCAGTACCACAGGAACCCATCCAGCTCGCCAGCGGTGCGGTAGCGTTCCAGCACCAGCCCTATGGAACCAGCCGGGCGCCGGGGCGAGTGGGGTACGCCGCCCGGCAGCAGAAACATCTCGCCGGCCCGCACCGGAATATCCACTGGCTTACCATCCTCGATTACTTTGAGCACAATGTCGCCTTCCAGTTGCAGAAAAAGCTCTTCACCTTCGTCATAATGGTAGTCTTTGCGAGCATTGGGGCCACCTACCACCATCACGATAAAGTCTTTATTATCCGTAAAGACCTGCTGATTGCCAACGGGTGGCTTCAACAGGTGACGGTGTTCATCAATCCACTGCTGAAAGTTGAAGGGACGGGCGAGGGCCATAAAGGTTGGTACTTGGTGAAGGTGGAGCGAGGTATCTGGTAAGGAATAATTACCGTTTTACGTAAGCAACGGGTACGCAGCCACGCTACTACGCCGACTGCCCTAGCTGGGCCTTCTCCAACGGATAAGCCATGAAGTAATAATTCAGCGACTTTTCGAACTGCTCCACAAACTCGGCATGGGTAAAGGCGGGATGTCCGGCCAGCCACCGCGCCATCGTAGACACCTGCAAGTTGGCCGCGCCCGTGAGTAGCTCATATATGTGCTCGGGCCGTGTGCCATAGTAATCGGAAGCGCCTAGGCCGTGCTCAAAAATAATAACGGGCCGGCTCTGCTGAATGGTTTTTACCGCGCCCTGCAACACCTCCAGCTCCGCTCCTTCCACATCAATTTTTATTAGGTCGATGCGCGTGCCGGGGGGCAAAATTTGATCAAGCGGCTGCTTGCGTACAGTAATCAGCGTGTCTACTTCGTCGGCCTTATCATACTTACGCTTCACAAAGCCGCTATAAGCCGGATTGGTGAGCACGTAGTTGAAGGACGTTTCGCCGGTTACGTTGCTGAGGCCCAGCTGGTAGAAGTGACAGTTGGCGTAATCTGCAAAATGGGCCGTCAGCTTTTCATATAAATCCGGTATCGGCTCAAAACCATAATGTTGGCCCTGGGGGCATATTTAAGCATAAGCTCCAGCACTTCGCCCTTGTGACAGCCCACATCCACGCAGTTTGCCCTCGGGTGGCATACCGCCCGCAGCACCCGCTCCGTGTCGCGGTCATATTGCTGGTTTTTAGTAAAAGCAATAGGAATACGTTTTAAAATCTTTTTGGCCAACTCCTTCATGAAAGGGTTCTGAAACTATCGTAGGTAAGTAATAGGGGGCAAAAGTAAGCAACTATGTCATGCGTGGCCTTACCTCTTGGGTTTGGGTGAAGCGAGAAGGCTACAGCTCCGACATAGCCCTAATACGTTATTGAATTTATTAAGTCGCGCGGCCGCCAAACCCGTACTCCGGCCATAACCTTCTACTTTCGTGGGGCCGTTGTGTTAGCTTCCCTGCTTTGATCAAGTTCCAAACGCTCACTATTCTCATTCCCGTTTACAACGAGGACCGCACCATCACACAGGTGCTCGACCAGTTGCGCGAGGTAGAGTTGGCCGGGAATATTCAGAAGGAAATCATTCTGATTGATGACTGCTCCACCGATTCCTCAGTCAGCCTGATTACCACGTACGCAGTCCGGCACCCCGCCTTGGGGCTGCGTCTTCTTCAGCATTCCACCAACCAAGGCAAGGGCGCCGCGCTGCATACCGGCATTCGGGCAGCCACCGGCGACTACATCATCATTCAGGACGCCGACCTCGAATACGACCCCGCCGACTATAACGCTCTACTCAAACCGGTAGTGCGCGGCTTTGCCGATGTAGTGTACGGCTCCCGCTTCGTGGGGGGCAAACCGCATCGGGTGCTGTTCTTCTGGCATAGCATCGGCAATGCAGTCCTTACCTTCCTCTCCAACATGTTCACCGACCTGAACCTGACAGACATGGAAACCGGCTACAAGCTCTTCCGGCGCGATATTCTTCAGGGGCTCGTGCTGCGAGAAAAGCGCTTTGGCTTCGAGCCCGAGGTGACCGCCAAAATGGCGCGTGTTCCCGGTATTCGCATCTACGAGGTAGGCATCAGCTACTACGGCCGAACCTACGCCGAGGGCAAAAAAATCAATTGGCGCGACGGGCTGTGGGCACTATGGTGCATTCTGCGGTACGGCCTAGGCCGGTAGCCTTGGGGGGCAAAATTGGCTACCGCTGTAGCGTTTTAGGCTTTAAGGATAAGGAAGCCTGCGTATTGCTCGACAATGTCAGGCAGATTGCCACGAAAAAGCAATAAGCTAAAACCACCGAGACAATATGCTGTTTGGGCACCGTCGTCCAGCGCCAGTCAGCAGGCCAACCGAAGCAGGCGACGGCGTAAAGCAGCAGATCTAAGGGCAGGAAATACCTGGTTTCAATCATCAGCGGCATAGAGGCCAGGCAGGTGATAAATAAGCCCCCCACCATTAGCCAATGCCTTAAACGCAGCTGCTGCACGCGAAGCAAAATCACCAGGAAAGCGGCGAACAGGACGGTATAATTTACGAGCGAAAGGGAGAGCGTAGAACCGTATATCCTACTCACGTAGGGTCCCGGGTAGAGCACGTCCAAGCCATTGAAAAAATGCCGGGTATATAGCGCCGTCATATCTGCCGGGTGGCTTACGACAAACACAAAGTATTTAAAGTAAGAATCGAACAACGGATTACCATTGCGCTCCAGTAGTGCCCGGCCCGCCGGATCCAGAAAAATAGCCTGCGGAATGGGGTAATCTGTACCAATATTAGTTTCGTAACGCTGCTTATCTAGTCCCTCGTTTATCTTAAATAAATAAACATTGTCGACGTCGTTTACTCTGAAATCACCATCCCCCAATCCTAAAATCAACAGGTTAGGCGATTGATAATTATTCACATTTATCAAATACTGAGGAATAGCTAACAGCAAAAAGGCCAGTGCAAATAATCCTAAACGTGCGGCCTGTTTCAGCCACGAAACATTACTTCCTGCTGTGTCGGTCTGTGCACTTGGCCCGAGAAGGAGAAGCACTAGTACAAAAGGCGTTACCAATAAGCTTAGCGGCCGAATGTACACGGCGGCCGCTACCAATGCTCCCGCCGCCAGCGCCGACCAATAGTTGCGGGCGCGGTGTGCAACCAGCAACGCCAGCACCACCGCCAGTACGCTTGGAAAATCAGATAGAGGAAAGTTGAAATAATCCCGCCACAGCACGAAGCCCACCCCGACAAATAATAACCGGCGCAAGTTGTTCACGGCTTTGCCCGATGCTTTTTCCCATAACGCGGGCCCAGCTACTCCAAACACAGCTCCGGCCCACAAGGCACCCATAGTTTTGGCTGCTTCCGATATGGCATCCGGAAACCACTCGCGCACTACTACTGCCGCCGGATAATGGAGCAGCGGCAGCAAATATCCGCGCAGTGCACTATTAAAATTGTAAAAAGAAAATCGGCTGGCGCCCTTCTGATCGAAAGTGTTGGCTAAAAACCAATAACCCGACGAATCATAATAAAAATCATGGTAGCGTGAGGTTAGGAGATGAGTTAAGAAAATCAGGAATGTGATACAAAACCATATCCACGCACTGTAACGGCTTGCTAAATGGGCGCGCAGCATGTGGTGTATATCTCGCAGCATATTTTACCGACTGATAATTTAATGTCGTCAGCCTATCCTAATCTGCGACTACAGGTACACAAAGGGTTTAATCGGCGCTAGTTATTTGCAAATCATCCAGATACACCGGTTTCTGTGCGCCATTGCCCCACATGTACACTCCCAGAATATGGTCAAAAGCGATGTTATCCGGCATCACGAGGTCGGTATTCAACTTGGTCCATTTGCCGGGTTTGCTACCGCCAAATAAGTGTATCCCTTTCCAGAAGACGCGCTCATTGGTGCCAGGCTTGAGAACCTCCACCACGAGTTGGGCGGGCGTAGTCGTTTCCTCAGTTCGTACCCACGCCTGCACATTCAGGGTGCGCGGCTTGGTGGCGCTCAGCTCGCCCAGTGGGTATTTGAACGTCATGCCGTACTCGCGGCCCGCCCCGATGGTTAGGGAATAGCGGCCACTATACGCCTGCCGGTTGCTCAACGAGCTGTCGGCGTTGCTAACCCAGCCACGAAACTCGTCAAAATCAGTGCTTACCAATGTTTTGTCGTTGGCCGAGGCACCTTTGCTTGAACTGCTACCGGTGCAGCCGAACAAAAGCGTGGCGGGTAGCAGCAGCGATACTAAGGCAGTGATAGGGCGCATTTAAGGTTTATATTACTCTCCAAGCTAATTTTCACACCAGCTTGCGAACAGAGGGTTTCTAGTTGTTTTAATCAAAGCAGCCGATGAACCAAGCCAAATAGCTTTACAGAATAGCAACTCCCTATTGGCTGGGGGGCTTTTTTAGGGCTCCACGCTCAGCGTGAGATCATCCAGATAAGCGGGAGCCGTGGCCGTGGCGCGCCACAGATAGATTTTCACCTGATCTGCTGGGTCTAGCACTGGTGGCATCGTCAGTACCTTATCTATCCGGCCCCAACTGTTGACTTCGGTAATGTCAATCTTCTCGTAAAAAGCAGTTGTCTGGTCGGCGTGCGTGATCTGAAAGACGACGGCCGCTGAGCCCGGGGCCGTAAGTTGGCCCCAAGCCGTCAGGCGCACTTTGTCGAAGCGCTTGGGTGAAAGCCGATACAGTTGGTTGATGTAAGTAAGGCTGAACTCCGTGCCGGGATCTATTTTGACAGAATACCGTCCGGTATGAGCTTTTTCTTGGGTCAACGACGGGTTCTCGGGTATCCAGCCCTCCAGTTCTTCAAAGCTTGTGCTAACCAATACTCGGCCAGCCGCTCCGGCCGGATTTTTCTCGCTGCCGTTCTGCGAACAAGCTGTTGTCAGCAGTACTAGGGCGAGCCCAATAGCCAAATGGCGCATAAAAAGGGAATAGTGAGAGCAGATGTAATCGGCGGCAAATATAGCCGGAAGCACTACAACTACTGCGGGCGGCTATGGCCGCAATAGCGTAGTTTTGCCCCCCGCATGCTGTTCTTCATTCGCTCTATCACGCATCTGGCTCGCTTGCCCAAACTACTGATAGCGCACTGCTTTTACGTATGATTATACCTCGTCGAAACGCGCACTGGCTGGGGATGGCTGGCGTTGGACTAGCCACGACAGCGCTTCTGGTTGCGCTTTTCTCTTTTGTACTGGCTAACCCAAACGACTATTTTTTCCTGCCCGCCGGCGACGGTCTGCAAAGCTACTATGCTACCGCGTACTACGCCTTCTATGATACTGGCCACCACTTCAGTGGGATGAATTACCCGTTTGGGGAAAACTTTACTTACCCCAATCTGCAGCCGCTGATAGCGGTAGGCATCAATCTTCTACAGCGCCTGGGCATCCCCGCGGCGGAACATACGGTTGCCATCACCAATCTGCTGGCCTTGCTGGCCGTCTGGGTAACGCCCTTAGTGATGTATACTATCCTGCGGCGTTTGCGCATGCCAGTTGTGTACGCCGGCCTGATGGCTTTGCTTATCGGTTTTTTATCACCTCAGATTCAGCGTCTTGGGGGACATATGTCGCTGAGCTACCCCTGCTTCGTACCGATATTGTGGTACTGCATTCTGCGCATGCAGGAGGCGCCAACTAAACTCCGTTGGTACGTTGTTTTTGTCGTTAGCAGCCTGCTTATGGGGCTAGTGATGGTGTACTTTCTGGCCTGCGGCTGCTTTTTTCTGTTGGGGCATGTACTGGTACTCTTCTTCCAACGGCCGCGCCCGATGGCCATGCTTTGGCGCATGACCTTGGCCGCTCTACTACCCTTACTGCTATTTAGGGGCTGGCTATGGCTGACTGATCCGACCACCGACCGGCCGCCAAACCCATATGGTTTTCTAGTGTACATGGCCACGCCAAGCGGAGTATTTACCCCAGCCCTTTCGCCCCTGCGCGAACTATGGGCCGCACTTCTACCCGCCGGCGATATCAGCTTCGAGGCCATGTCGTACGTGGGACTGGTGGCTACTGGCATAGCTCTGGTTTCGGGTTTCCGGGTGATACGGCATGTGTGGAAGCGCCGAGGCCACAAGCTCCACCTTCGCCGGGCCATGCCCACGCCGTTGTATACGAGCTTATGGGCGGGCGGCCTGTTGCTGCTGTTCTCGTTTGGCGTGCCTTTCATCTTTCCCTGGTTCTCCGATTTCGTAAAGTACCTGGGTCCGATCAAGCAGCTGCGGGCGTTGGGGCGCTTTGCCTGGCCTTTCTATTACGTTTTCACCGCCTACGCTGCCTACTATTTGTACCGTCTATGGCGCTATCAGCGCCAGCATGGCGTGTCGCTCTTAGCGTTGCCGTGGCTACCACTCCTTCTGATCATCTGGGCCAGCGAAGCGTGGATAAATGTCTCGACTAAAGCGCGTGAAGTAGCGCTGGGCGCTGGAGCCCGCGCTTTCATGGATCGGGACAATAACCTTCTGGTCAACTATCTAAGTTGGGCCGGCAAGAAGCCAAGCAATTTTCAGGCAATTCTACCGCTTCCTTATTTTAATAACGGCAGCGACAAAATTGCCTTACCCGGCTCCGAAGCGTCCATCGCCGAAACCCACCGCATGTCTATTGCTACAGGCTTGCCTCAGCTCTCAAGCTACGTCTCGCGCCCATCCGTAGACCAGGTATTGCGGCACGTGCAGCTGCTCAGCAGCCCGCTACTAAGTAAGCCTCTACTAAAGCAGTTTCCTTCCGATAAGCCTATTTTGCTGCTGGTAGCGCCCGGCATTTTATCGCCGGCGGAGCAGCGCCTAGTAAGCTTGGCCCGCCCCCTCGTCGCGTCGGCAGAGGTGAAACTTTATGAGTTACCCCTGGCTGCATTGGCCGCTACTACCCGGGCTCAGGAGCGAGCAAAAGCGGCCGCTCTGCTACCCACGCTGCCAGTGCGGACGGGCGGTCTGCGCGCCACTACTTCCAAGGGGGTACTGTTGCAGTCGTATGATAACAGCCCGGAGCGGCGGGGCAGGCTTGGCGCGGGGGGCTTTTATGAGCCCGACTGGAAGTTTTCTATCTTATACGATGGCCCCGTGCCAGCCCCAGCCGACACAGGCCGCTATGAGGTGAGCGTGTGGATGAATGGCAAAATGCCCGAAGGCTACGGTAATATGCAGGTAAAGCAGTACGCCAATGGTGCGCTCGTTGACCACCAAGTAGCCGATGCGCGGCATAGCACCGAAATAGATGGCGACTGGGTGCGCGTGGCCGTTCCGATACGGGTGCAGTCAGGCGTAGATCGCTTGGAAGTATTATATGACAACAGTGAGCTGCTGGTTGATGACTTCCTGATTCGCCCCCTCGACACGGATGTATACTGGGTTGATGAGCGAGGCCGCCTGATACTAAACGGCTATTCGCTAGAACCTTGAGCGCCGTAACAAGCGTTTCCAGCCTGACCAGAAGTTGTAGTAGTTTTGTCAACTCGTTAAGCTACTACTCTTCCCTTAACCTTCGCCCTGCCTAACTCCCTCATCAGCGTAAGCGCCTCGTTCCCTGTTCACTTGCTTATGGATCTCTCTATTGTTATTCCGATTTACAACGAAGAGGCAAACATTCCGGCCCTGTATAAGCGCCTACGGAGTGTTATTGACTCGATGAGTGGACAAACGGAACTCATTTTTGTAAACGATGGCTCGCGCGATCGGTCGCTGCTGTTGATCAGGGAGTTGGCAGAACAGGATAAGCGAGTGCGCTACATCGACTTCAGCCGCAACTTTGGCCAGCAAAACGCGGTAGCCGCCGGCCTGAACCTTTCTTCCGGTCGGGCCGCCGTTATTATCGATGCCGATTTGCAGGACCCGCCGGAGCTAATTCCAGAGCTGCACCGCAAAATGCAGGAAGGCTACGAAGTGGTGTATGCCAAGCGCCGCCGCCGAGCGGGCGAAAGCATTTTTAAGCGCATCACGTCCAAGTTGTTTTACCGGACGATGGCTAAGCTCACCAACATTTCTATTCCGCTGGATACCGGCGACTTCCGCATTATCTCATACAAAGTAGTAGACGCGCTACGGCAGATGCCAGAGCACAACCGCTTTCTGCGGGGACAGATTTCGTGGATAGGCTACCGGCAAACGGCAATCGAATTTGACCGGGCTGAGCGCGCTGGGGGGCAAACTGCCTGGACCTACCGCATGATGCTGCGCCTGGCCATCGACTGCCTGACGGCATACTCTGAAGTACCGTTGAAAGTGGCTACTGTGAGCGGATTCTTCGTGTCGGGAATCTCCTTCCTTGTAATGATCTACGCGTTCTGGACGCGATTTTTCTACAATGACTACTTACCCGGCTGGACTTCGCTGATGGTGAGCATCTTGTTTCTGGGGGTGTTCAGCTAATTGCTATTGGTATTATCGGCGAATACATTTCGCGCATTGGCGCCAACGTCCGGCACCGGCCGCTCTACATTATTTCTGATACCAATATTCCAACGGCCCAATCTCAAAACCCAACGCCGGGGCCCGTACATGCCGCCGGTAGCTATCAGCAGCCGTACACCATCAGCAAGTAGCTAGTAAAGCGCAGGGCTACTTGAGCTTCGCCAGCATTCGCTCTAGCTCATCCAAGGTTGTTTCACGGAAAGCAAGGGTTTCGGTGGCGTGGCGACCGGTCATGGTTTCGTGCAGGGCCACGAATGGCACATCGTTTTGGTATCGAATGCCAATGAGAACGGCGCGCTTGTTGGCCGGCACGTTTCGGAAAGCATACCCGCCTTCTTCCGGCTGGCCAGTTACTAATGTTTTTGCTTCCTTGAATACGAGGTACACGCTGGTACCTGGGTCGGTATCGGCAGTGGCCATCAGGTCGGTGGCGGGGTTGCCGGTAGCATGCCACACCCGGTCGCAGTTGAGCCAACCCAACTTACCGCTACTGAACAAGTAGCGGTCGGTGGGTTCTGCTTTGAAGCTGGGCTCAGCGGGGGGCATTTCTTCTGTTGCTAACTCCTGTGTGGAGTCGGAAGTAGTTTCGATTGTGGCCGCGCTATCGAGAGCCGAGGCCAACCCCGCGTGGAAAGCAAATCGCACGGGCAGCACCATTTTTACTTTCACGGCTTTACCAGCTTGCAAACCTGGTTTCCAGCTGCCCGAAGTCTGACGTAGCACCCGCAACAACTCCTCGTCGCAGCCGTCGCCGATGCCCCGCACAATCTTGGGGTTCACTACCCGACCGGCTTCATCGACCACGAAGGATGCAAAAACCAATCCTTGCGTTTGCTTAGCAATCGCTTGCTTGGGGTATCGGATCAGCTTATTGATATCCGCCGGACCTTTGCCGTACGCGGGCATTTTCTCAGGTTCGGTATAGAATTTCTCTTCGGCAGGCTCAGCATCCGGAGTAAGCGCCACCCAGCGCAAGTGCTTACGCCGGTCGCCCCGCCCAAAGGAAAGGCGCATGCCCGACTGGCGGCGCGGCGCAGGCATATCAATCTGGATTGTTTGTCCTTCGGCCACGCGCAGCGGCTGCCCCTGAGCTGAGGCTTGTATCAGTACAATACCGCCCGTTTCGAGCAGGTCATTGTTGTCGGAAACGGTGGACAGGTTAGAGAGCAGAATATCAGCCATGGAGTAACACTCCTTCAGCTCTACCCACACGGGACCGCGGGCCGGGGCTTGCGTCTCCGTCACTAAGGAGCCGGCCGGAATTCGTACGATGGTACCTTCCCGCCCAATTACTTCACTTGCTTGGGTAGGATCAATGCGAAAGTACTCGCTGGCTTTCAGGGTAATATCATGTAGCTCTGCCTCGGGCGGGGCGGCACGCCGGGGGGCAATTTTACGGCCCGCGCAAGCTCCGCCGGCTTAAGAGCGGCGCATTTGGGTTGGTACGCCTAGCCAGGCGGTGCCATGTTCCAGACGTAGTATCCAGTGGGGTAGCTGCCGGAATGGTATCCAAAAAATCCTCGGCTTGCGCCAGCTCCGGTTCTGATGCTTCGGTAGTTGCCGGCTTATCGCGCTGACATCCACTTGCTATCAATAGAAAGCCAGCTAAGCCGAGGATTTTTGGTATGCGGACCATTGGAAAGAACAGCTTATAAACAACGAGAAAGGCGCAAAATGAATGACTGGTTCATTCTGCAAAACAGCCCCCAGACAACCTATTACAGATTTTTCAGGATAAAATCGGTCATCTGGCGGTAGAGGTGCAGGCGCGTGTTGCCGCCCGAAATACCGTGGTTGCGGTTGGGGTAATACAGCGTCTGGTAGTCTTTATTGGCTTTCACAAGCGCATCAGTCCAGGCCACAGAGTTCTGGAAATGCACATTGTCGTCGCCGGTGCCGTGCACGAGCAGGTACTTACCCTTTAGCTGCTCCGCAAACTGCACAGGTGAGTTGTCGTCGTAGCCGCCGGGGTTTTCCTGGGGTGTCTTCAGAAAACGCTCGGTGTACACGGTGTCGTAGTAACGCCAGTTGGTAACGGGCGCCACCGAAATACCTGCTTTAAATAAATCAGTTTCCTTGGTCATGGCCAGGGCGGTCATGTAACCGCCAAAGCTCCAACCCCAGATACCGATGCGGCCTTTATCCACGTAGGGCAGCGTGCCCAAATACTTGGCGCCCTCGCCCTGGTCGATGGTTTCGAGTTTGCCAAGGTTGGCGTAGGTGCTTTTCTTGAATTTTGCCCCCCGAGCCCCTGTTCCGCGCCCATCCACCGATACCACGATGTAGCCATTCTGAGCTAGCATCTGGTGCCAGAGGTAGTTGGTTAGGGCCACACCACCGCCCGTATTATCGAGCACGGTTTGGGAGCCAGGACCACCGTAAACGTGCATCAACACGGGATATTTCTTGCTTGGGTCGAAGTTGGCAGGCTTAATCATCCAGCCGTTGAGCGTAGTGCCTTCCGTGGTTTTGAAGTCGAAGAACTCCACCTTGCCGAGGTTATACTGGCTCAGGGTTTGGCGGAGCGCGGCGTTGTCTTCCAGCACTTTCACCAGCTTGCCATCTTGACCGTTGCGCAGACTCACAGTGGTCGGCTCGCCGGCGGCAGAGTGATAGTTGAGGTAATAGCGGGTATCGGGGCTAATATTCACGACATCAGTGCCAGTACCAGCTTCTCCTAGGCGACTTTTACCTTTGCCTTTCAAGCTCACGCGATAGAGGTGGCGCTGCAAGGGCGAGGCTTCGGTGCTAGTAAAATACACTTGCCCGCTTTTCTCGTCGAGGCCCTCAATAGCACCAATCTCCCAGTTGCCTTTGGTTAGCTGACGCACCAACTTGCCCTTCATATCATACAGGTACAAGTGGCGGTAGCCGTCTTTCTCACTACTGAAAATGAACTGTTTTCCATCGTTCAGGTAGCGCAGGTCGTCGGCAATGTCCACATAAGCTGGGTCGGTATCGGTGAGGACTACTTGGGTTTTGCCCGTGGCAGCGTCAGCGTGCAATAGCTCCAGCTTATTCTGCAAGCGGTTCATGCGCTGAATGCTGAGCAGATTGGGCGTTTTGGTCCAAAGCACCCGCGGGATGTACTGATCGGCTACGCTGCCCACGTCCATTTTGGTGGTGCGAGCGGCGGCTACATCGTGCACCGACACGCTTACTACCGAGTTCTTCTCGCCTGCTTTGGGATACTTGTAGCGGTAGTCTTTGGGGTAGAGCGCACCCCACTCTTGCATGTTATATTCGGGCACCTGGCTTTCATCGAAAGTATAAAAAGCCACATGGCGGCTGTCTGGTGACCAGAAAAAGCCTTGAGCGAACGAAAACTCCTCCTCGTACACCCAATCAGCCGAGCCGTTAATGATTTTGTTGACCACGCCGTCGGTGGTCACCGCTTTTTCCTGCATCGTGGCCAAATCGACCACAAACAGGTTGTTGTCGCGGGCAAAGGCGACCCGCTTGCCGTCGGGCGAGAAGGTGGCGTAGCTTTGCTTGCCACCAGCACTTAGGGGAGCTAGTTTCTTCGTAGCCCGATCAAACACGAAGTAATTAGCCTTGGAGCTACGACGGTAAATAGGCTCTTCAGCGGTCCAGAATAGAATTTTCTGCTCGTCGGCATTGAAGCTGTAGCCATCCACGGCTAATGGTTCGTTGCTGCCAGTTACGCGCAAATCTTGAGCGGCTACAAGCGTGCTAACGGGTTTGCCGGTCGTCACATCCGACTGTACCAAGTTGCCGCCATCGAGAGCGGAGTAGTAGCGGCCGTCGCGCATCCAGTTGAAGCCCGGTACAGAGCGGGCCCGGAACGTGGGCTTCGACCAAATATCTTCGAGAGTTATGGCTTGTTTTTGCTGGGCAAAAGCCTGGGGGGCAATTTGGGGTACTAAAGCAGGACTAGCCGTAGTGAGCAACAAGGCCAGCCCGAAAGAGCGAAACTTCATAGAGTGAAATAAAATGACGGCGGAATTATGTGGGTTAAAGGTATTCAATAAATCAAAGAGGCCGCAAGATTTGGACCCTGGGGGGCAATTTGGATTAAAGTAGCTGCCACTGCCTCACCTGCTGCGTACTAGCATCTGCGATGGAGGCGTTAGCATTCGCTTTCCATCCCCGACCTTTGTTGTCTATGCGTCTGTCTTTGTTTCTTCTGTCGCTGCTGAGCTTGCTGGCAGCCTGCACTCCTGACCCCGGCTCCGGCCCACGAATTGACTTTGTTGGTACCAGTCGCTTTGTAAGCAATAACCGCCTCGTAACGGCTCCCGGCGACACCTTTTCCACCCGCATCTTTGCCGACAACCGCGACTCGGCCAACGGGCCGCTGCTCCAGCGCCTAGTCATCACGGTGAAGTACGAGCCCCAGTCGAGCCCCTTCATCTACCCTAGCCCCTACGACCCAGAAAACGCCCCTAAGGATAGCGTGGTATATCTGGACTCCCTACTTACGGTTCGCAAGCTGGCCTACCAGTTCACCTTTGGCACTCGCACCACTTCGGGCCGTGAAAGCTGGCGCTTCGAGGTAACCGATGCGGATGGGAACAAAGCCAGTCGTCGTTTCGAGCTTACCACCCGCAAAACCGACTCGCTGACTGTCCCCTACCACGAATACGTTGCCCGCCTGCAAGCGCCTACATCCCAACGTACACTGAGCTTTCTGGATCTGGACGCCGGCTTATTATTTCCCAATACCGCCGTTCGCACCAATCCTATTATTCAGCAACGTATTGATGTACTGTACTTTCCTTCCTTTGGCAACGCGCCTATTCTCGTAACTCCCTCCGATCCGCTGTTCACCACGAATCCAATCTTAGGTATCAGGGCATGGCCAGCCAGAAACCTGACAGTGCTCAAGCAAACCCCACTACTTGCTACCGGCTTTGCCGGCGCTATCAACCCCCAGGCCATTACCACAGCTTTCGCAAATTCTCAGAACACAACGATCACGCGCACCGGGGCGCTGGCCCTCAACCAAGTATATGCCTTCCAGACAACTGGGGGGCAAACTGGACTCATACTGGTGGAAAAGCTACCAACCTCCGACCGCCCTACCGTCGATTTGCGCGTGCGCGTCACCAAGCAGCCCTAGGCAGGAACTGGGGGGCAAAAATTGTTGGCTCGTCAAGAAAAAAGGCTGCTTCCTTGCAAGGAAGCAGCCTTTTTTCGCGGTAACCACGGCTACCTAGAAAGTAATACCAGCGGTTATAGAAGTAGTGAAGCGGTTCGCATCTACGGTAATCACAGGCTCGTTGCCAGAATTCAGCGTGTAAGCCCGATAGTATTGATTACCAGTATTATAAACACCAGCTAAGTCAAGGAAAAACCGATTCTGGCGAATGCCGAGGCCACCAGTGAAATAGTTCTGGGAACCATCCTGGCCGCTACCTTCATACGGGCTGCCGTAACGGGCGTATCCCAGCCGAAAGCGGAAAGCATTATAGCGGGCTTCCCCACCAATCCGCACATTTACGGTGGAGCGGTAGAGCGCCGTAATGGCGTCGTTTTGCGAGCTAAAAGAGCCGGAGAGTCCGGTATCTGAATCGTCTCTCAGCCGGGCGCTGGGGTAGTTTACATATTCCAGGTCACCGCTCAAAAAACCATACTTGCCAATCAATACTGCCACGCCTCCAGATGCCCGGAAAGGCGTTGTCAGGCGGTAGCTAAACTCGCCACTAGTAGATGCAGACCCATCAGAAATCCGGTCGATAACCTGCCCGTTCTCATTAACAAACTCAACGGGCGGCGTGAACTGCGTCGTGAGGGAGGTGCTATAGGTATCATCGAGTTGCATGAACGTAGGCGTCTGGACGGAAAGTCCCACCCGCACCTGGTCGTTGGGCCGATAAATGCCCCCCAGCCGCGCATTGAAGCCATTGCCCCGCGTTTCGAGATTATCGCGCAACGTTAGGCTCACCCCGCTACTCGGGTCGGTACCTAACTCAATGAATTCACGGGTTTGGATGAAGCGTGTACTCACAATACCAATAGCCCCACCGATGTAAATCTTATCCCGGTAGCTGGCGCCATACCCGAAATCAAACTGCGTCTGCGAGCCCTCATTTACCACCGTTTCCTGCTGCGTGATGGGGCCACTGCGTGGTACAGTCACGATCTGCTCCGCCGTGCCTGGGCCGTTATCCTGAATATTAGTTAGATAAGCACCGTAGGCCAAGCCTTCCAGATCCAGATAGTTGCCCGTATTATCCTGGTTGATAATATCATCCAGCGTTTGAGGCAAAGAGCCATTTAACAGTCGCGGCTCGCGAAGGCGCTGAAAGAATGATTGGTTATCCTGAACCGTGCCTGAATAGCGGAAACTCGTGTTAAAATCATTGATGCGGTTCAGGCCCACAGCAAACGCCCCGGCCCGCCAGTCCGACGTATTGTCATCGTCGGGGCGACGGTTTACAAAAACGGCCCCCAGACTTCCTATCTGCAAGCCGTTGCGCGAATCTGATAACTGGGCCCCGATGCCCGAGGTAGTGGTATTGCCGATGTTCAGGCCAGGCGTGAAGCTCACTTCCGACTGCTGGAAAAGCCCCAGACCAGCAGGGTTGCTCACGAGGTTTCCGAGGTCAGCGCCCACCGCTACGTTGGCTCCCCCGATGCCTAGTGTCCGGGATGTGCCCCCAAATTGCAGCTGCGAATAGCGTAGCGCATCCGTTTCGCTTTGGGCAAAGGCGTGGCTGGCCCAACCCATAAGGGTCAAACCAAGCCAGTATTTCAGGTTTTTCATGAAGGAGAAATAGACAGTTCGCCTAAAACGAACGTGCGCAGATTATTATTGAGCTTACGCCGTTGGCTTAACGAATACGTCCACGACTGCCGCCGCTGTTGCTATCACCGCTATTGCTGGGGCTCGACGAAGGCGAAGGCTGTGAGTACGACTCCGAACGCGAAGGCTGCGAATATGACTCAGAGCGCGAGGGCTGTGAATATGTCCGAGTAGACCGTTCTGAATTGGAAGACTCCGAGCGCTGTGGACGTGATACCTGCTGGCTAGGCGCGTTGCGCATCTCCCGACGTGAGGGGAAGGCACGAGCAGGCTGATTGGGGGAAGCAGTTCCAGTGCTAGCAGCTGGATCTACCGTGCGCCACCGCCGCGGCTGGCTGGCACCAGCGCCCGATTCCGTAACCACGCCAGGCTGAGAAGGCTGGGCAGTAGGCTGCGGCGAATCTGCGCCTGATGCGTTTAGCACACGCCCACGGCCCCGACCAGCGGTCGTAGGTGCAGGAGCGGCAGTAGCACCAGAGCCATCAACCACATTACCACCGCGGCTACGGGTAGACATTACCGGACCATTGTTGGACGGACGGTCGAGGGTGTAAGCTTGGCTGCTACGGTCGCGGCGCGGGGCCACATTTACGTTCCGACGGTTATCAGTGTAGTTGCGGTTATACACGTTGCCATAGCCCAGACCGCCGTAGCCTAAGCCACCATAGCCGTAGCCACCCAGACGGCTGTAATAGCCATTGTTGAAACCATCGTAATAGCCGAGACCATAACCGCCACCGTAGCCATAGCGCCATGGGCGCGACCAAGGATTGCCGAAGCCTAAACCAATGTTAATGAAGGAGCCACCTCCAAAAGCGTAGGGATTGTAGAAAGGATCGTAGAAACCACCGTAGGGCGAGTAACCACCATAATAGGCATTAGAGCCATACCAGAAAGGGTCGGTATAGGCCAGATCGTAGTAGCCAAGGCCAGTACCGCGGTATGGCTGATGAAAGCGACGAATGCGCGTCGAATAACCGTAGTCTTCATCATAATATTCGGATGAGCCACTACGCGCGTTAGATGATGCAGCATCCTCATTGTAGTCAGGATTAGCCGCCTCATCGGTGGTAGCTTCGTAGCTACCTTCCTCATATGAGGCAGGGGCAGCCGAGGCTACAAGAGTTGTCTTATCCTTAGACGTATAGTAAACACCGTCGCTCTCCGTAGAGGTGAGCGCCGACGTGCCAACGCAGCCCCCGAGCGTAAGTAGGGCCAAAGTGGGCAATAAGGCTGGGAGGAAATTTTTCATGTCTGCTGGCGCGAAAGTGTGAACCAAGAAAGTAGAGAATACGGGTAACCTAACGGGACCCACGCTCTTCTCCGCTAATGTAGCGGACTGCTTGGGTTTTAATAACGTAATTTGCCCCGAAACGGTGCCCTTTTGTAGTGTCAAATGTTGTACCAGAGTACGAACGGATTTGCTTATTTAAAGATACTCCAAAGATGAGTAAAAGTTTGCCGAAGCGGAGCGAAGATTATTCCCTGTGGTACAATGAGTTAGTGAAGCGCGCCGGCCTGGCCGAGAACTCGGCAGTACGGGGCTGTATGGTTATTAAGCCATACGGGTATGCCATCTGGGAAAAGATGCAGCGCCAGCTCGACGATATGTTCAAACGCACGGGCCATGAAAACGCCTACTTTCCGCTGTTTGTACCCAAAAGTTTATTTGAAGCCGAAGAAAAAAACGCGGAAGGTTTCGCCAAGGAATGCGCCGTAGTAACGCACTATCGGTTGCAGACGGACCCCGATAATCCGGGGAAGCTGCGCGTCGATCCGAATGCCAAGCTGGAGGAAGAGCTGATTGTGCGGCCCACGTCGGAGGCGATTATCTGGAGCACCTACAAAAATTGGATTCAGAGCTACCGCGACTTACCTCTGCTCATTAATCAGTGGGCTAACGTGGTGCGCTGGGAGATGCGCACGCGCTTGTTCCTGCGTACCGCCGAGTTCTTGTGGCAGGAAGGCCACACGGCCCACGCTACGGCCGAAGAAGCCCTGGCCGAAACTCGCCAGATGCTGGATGTGTACGCCGAGTTTGCGGAGGAATGGATGGCGCTGCCGGTGGTAAAAGGAGTAAAGACCGAGAATGAGCGCTTCGCTGGTGCGCTCGAAACCTACTGCATCGAGGGTCTGATGCAGGATGGCAAAGCGTTGCAAGCCGGCACTTCCCATTTTCTGGGGCAGAATTTTGCGAAGGCCTTCGACGTGCAGTTTGCCACCAAAGAAGGTGGTTTGGAGCACGTGTGGGGAACCAGCTGGGGCGTGAGTACGCGCCTGATGGGTGCTCTAGTTATGGCGCACTCCGACGACGATGGACTAATTTTGCCCCCCAAGCTGGCTCCTATTCAGGTAGTTATCGTGCCCATCTACAAAACTGGCCAGCTTGATGAATTGAAGGAGCGCATCCGGCCCATTCAAATGGGTTTGCTGGAGCGCGGCATCAGCGTAAAGCTCGACGACCGCGACACCGAGCGGCCGGGCTTTAAGTTTGCTGAGTGGGAGCTGAAAGGCGTGCCCGTGCGGCTGGCCATCGGTATGCGCGACTTGGAAAACGGCACAGTGGAAGTAGCTCGCCGCGACACCAAGGAGAAGTTGCACCTGCCGCTCACCGACATCGTGAACAACATCGATCAGCTGCTTCAGGATATCCAAAAGAATATCTACCAGCGCGCTCATACCTTCCGCGAAACCCATACTACTCGCGTGGAGAGCTACGAGGAGTTCAAGCAGGTGCTCGACGGCCCCGGCGGCTTCGTGGTAGCGCACTACGATGGCACTCCCGAAACGGAGGAGCGCATTAAGGACGAGACGAAAGCCACTATTCGCTGCCTGGCGCTGGCCGAGCCGGATGAGGATGGTATCTGCATCGTGACGGGCAAGCCCAGCACGCGGCGGGCTCACTTTGCGCGAGCATATTAGTAAATTATCCTCCCTCAAAAAAAGCCCCCCGCTACTACTGTCGGGGGCTTTTTTGCTTCCTAACTCAGCTAGTTACCCGTACCGGCCGAACTGATAGCGGACGTTAATTCCTCATCCGAAAGATCGTCTAGCCACCCTTTATCCAACTCCAGCCGCACGGTTTGGGCACCGCCGCTGGGCGTGCAGACTACGGTCACGGTTCCGTCTTCCGCTTCAGCTAGCTTGGTAGCCTGCTCGGCGGTTTCACTATCAAGGCCGGCGTAGGCCTGCACACAAGTCCAGGCTGTGTTCGACTGGTCCGTTATTTCACGTTGTTTCATCATGCTATAACTACGTGCTTACCGGGCAAACCAGAGGTGCGCTTCTATCTATTTTAGCTACTGAATATGTTTTCTCGCCGTTTCACCGCAGAAAAAGGGTAGAAAATTTGAGTTCAGGAAGATCGGAGTGAGGGCTGGCAGCGGCGGTTGTTTTTGTGTATATTTAAGAACACATCCTACTTTCCGTTCTATGGACTGGCTTACCGTTATTTTACTTCTGCTTTTCGGACTGCTTTTTCTCGTCGTGGAAGTGCTGTTTATTCCGGGCACTACCTTGGTTGGCCTGATCGGATTTGGGTTGCTGGTAGTAGGCGTATGGCTAGGCTATCGGGATTTGGGAAGCACTGCTGGCCATTATGCGCTGCTGTTTTCGGTGGTGGCCGCGGGGGTGATGTTATATGTAGGTCTCCGACCAAAAAATCTGCATAGGTTTGCCCTCACCGACGTAAACGACAGTCGCGTACGCGATGTGCGCCGCCCCGATATGCAGCCCGGTACTACCGGCCGGGCACTATCGGCACTACGGCCCGCCGGTACTGTTCTGTTTGGCGAGGACCGCCGCGAAGCTGCCACGCGGGGAGAATTTCTGGATGCGGGCACCGCCGTGCGCGTTCTGCGCATCGAGCAGAATCGCATTATTGTAGAACAAGCTTAACCCTTAAAGCAGTGCTGGTAGGCTCCCCAAAAGCTCCCCAGATAGCCTTTTCTCTTCTCTCTACTAAAGCCTACACCCCTACTTAATGGAGTTTCCCTTTATTCCGCTTGCTATCGCGGCCGTAGCTCTGCTGGTCTTCCTGTACTTTTTTCCCATCGGGCTCTGGATTACGGCTATTTTCTCGGGGGTGCGGGTCAGCCTATTTCAGCTAGTGCTGATGCGGGTGCGTAAGGTTTCACCCACGCTTATCGTCAACTCTCTGATTACGAGCACTAAGGCAGGCTTGGAGCTAACCGCGAATGATCTGGAAACGCACTACTTGGCTGGCGGTAATATTCCGAGCGTTATCAAAGCCCTTATTTCCGCTGACAAGGCCAATATTCCGCTCACCTTTAAGCAAGCTACTGCTATTGACCTAGCCGGTCGCGACGTATTTGAGGCCGTCACGACTTCTGTAAATCCCAAAGTCATCAACACGCCTAACGTGGCGGCCGTGGCGCAGGATGGGATTCAACTCATTGCCAAGGCCCGCATCACGGTGCGCGCCAATATCACGCAGCTAGTGGGCGGCGCCGGCGAAGAAACCATCTTGGCCCGTGTGGGTGAGGGCATTGTAACCAGTATCGGCTCGTCGCGCTCCCATAAGGAAGTGCTCGAAAATCCGGATAAGATATCGAAACTGGTGCTGAGCAAAGGCTTGGACGCGGGTACTGCCTTCGAGATTCTGTCCATTGATATTGCCGACATCGACATCGGCGAAAACATTGGGGCCAAGCTGCAAATCGACCAGGCCACGGCCGACCTGAAAGTGGCCGAAGCCAAAGCCGAAGAGCGTCGCGCTATGGCCGTCGCCGTGGAGCAGGAGAACCGCGCCAAGACGCAGGAAGCCAAAGCCCGCGTGGTGGAGGCCGAGGCCGAAATTCCGAAGGCTATGGCCGAAGCATTCCGCAGTGGCAACCTAGGTATTATGGATTACTACAAAATGCGCAACATTCAGTCAGACACCGACATGCGCGACTCCATTGCGAATCCTGGAGGGCAAAGTAGCAGCATCAAGCCCGGCCGCGACGAGACCCGCCAGACCTGATTAGCAGAGGCAAAAGCCAGCGCATTTACAGGTTCTCATGCCCAGCAAAAAGCCCCCCGAACCACTGCGTTCGGGGGCTTTTTGCTGGGCAATTGGGCTACTTAACTTGAACAACCCCGTGTATGGGCTTATTCCTGCGGCAGTTCCCGGTTAAAATGGTCCTTCAGAATATCATTCACTTTCTCTTTAGTCAGCGGCTTATTCAGGAAGCCAGCAATGCCCAGTTGCTGCACGCGCTCTACGTCGCGCGGGTGCAATGAAGTGGTGAGCATAATGATAATAACGGGCTCTTTGGGCGTTATCTGGAGCTGGTCGTAGGCCTCCAAAAACTCGAAACCGTTCATGACGGGCATGTTTACGTCCAACAAGATCAGCGCCGGACAAGCAGACTCGCGGCACTCCTTTTCAAACAAAGACAGCGCCTCCTTCCCATTCAGGGCCGTGAGCAACTTATCCGTCATATTAAGTCCTTCCAATAGCCTTTGATTGAGAAAGTTATTGATGCGGTCGTCGTCTACTAGGAGGGTGCAGGAAATCTTATCCACGGGCAGATGCAGTGTCGGGGCGTTCAATGGAAGAAGGAGTGTGGCCTGCCTATTATGCAAGACCAGTACCTATGGAGTCGTATGCTGGCTGTTCGTTTTCGCTTAGAAGTACGGCTAGTCATTTAACTAGACGATAAAAGCAAGCTGATGGTTTAGTTGCGCACATAGTCGGTACAGATCTTCCCATTTGTAATATTCCATACCTGCCACCTATCCTTACGCTGTGTCTAGCCGTCACGAAGGCCTTAAATCACAAAAAAGCCCCCCAGACTAATTACTGGGGGCTTTTTTGTGATTCAGGAAAATACAGGCTTACAGAAGCTGTTACTTCTTCGTGATTCGGAATTCAACCCGCCGGTTGAGGCGGCGCGTTTCCTCTTGGTCGTTGCTGCCTACGGGCTTACTGCCTCCAAAGCCTTCCGTGGTAATACGAGCGGCTGAAATGCCTCGCGCCACTAAATACTTCTTCACCTCATTTACGCGGTCAAGGCTCAGCTTCACGTTCAAGGTCGGGTCGCCCTGATTATCGGTGTGGCCTTCCAGCTTAATTTCCATGTTCGGATACTCCTTCATAATCCCGATCAGGCGTTGCAGTTCGGGGTAAGAGTTCTCACGCAGAAAGAACTTGCTCTGCGCAAAGAAGATATTGGTCAGCTTGATAGTTTGCCCTACCGTGAACGGAATCAGGTACAAATCCTGCGTCAGCTCAGTATACTTCTGTCGATCGGTTACATCAATATTGTCGCTTTCCGAGATATAATCGGCAGCCTCGGCGCGGTAGCCATAGTGCGCTCCCGAAGGCAACACAATAGTGTATGAGCCATCTACCGGACTGGTTTCTGCCACGCCCAACTCTTCGCCGGTCAGCAGGTTTTCGTAGCGGATTTTGGCGGCAACTGGCTTTTTGGTGCTGGCATCGAGTACGCGTCCACGCACCAGCGTTACAACTTCCGGCTTAAACTGCGGCGTGAGGCCGATACGAAAAATATCGCGTGAGCCCTCCGTACCGTTGCGCGACGACACCAGATAGGCATCTTCCCCCGCCGCCGATACGGTGTAGTACGCATCGAAGTCAGAAGAATTGATGTTGGAACCCAGATTGCGCGGCTTAGTCCAGCTTGTCCAAGTATCATCAAGACGCTTGCTGTAGAAAATATCGCTCTGCCCGTAGCCACCGTGCCCTTCCGAGGCGAAGTACAGTGTTTTGCCATCAGCCGCCAGAAAGGGAGCAAATTCAGCCTTCTTAGTATTCACCGAGGTACCCAGATTACGCGGCTTACCCCAGGTTTTGCCATCGCTCTTGAGCAAGCTGACATATAAATCCTGCTGGCCCTGCCCATCTTTGCGCTCTACTGCCATTAGGAGCTCTTTACCGGATGTAGCGAGGTAGAAATCAACGTTTTCGGGGTCGTCGTTGTAGAAATCCTCTACTTCTATCTTCGTTGGCTTTGTCCAGCCGGTGGGCGTACGCCGGGCCATACTCAAGCCTTTAGGGTCCAATGACCCATCGGGGTTATACACGTTAATCAACACTACGGCATTACCATCCGACGAAACTGAGGCTAAGCCATTGGGGCCGGGCGTATTAATGGGCCCTCCGATATTCTTGGCAGGGTTCCACGACTTAGTGGCCGTGTCACGCAGATTGCTGTACCACACATCCTGCACATCATCTTTGCCCCCACGTTCTGCGGACTTTCCTGACGGGCGAAGAATAGCGTCTTGCCATCAGGCGATATAACTGGGTGCGTATCAACGTACTTCGAATTGACGGCAGGTCCCAAGTTCACCATCGACGAGTCGGCCGATACCCCATTGTCATCTGCGGGGGCCGTTTTGAATTCTTCCTTCACCATGGTAGCCACCACGTCGGCAATACCGATAGCGTCAATCTGATTCACGCCATTTACTTTCAGCGTGTTCATGGTTACTATCACGCCTATCGTCCGGTAAGTACCTGGTTCAAAGGTTACTTGCAGAGAGCGAAACAGCTCCGGGATGGGGCCCGGGTTCTTGTTTTCGTACACTTGGTGCTTTCCGCCTCGCGTATCGACCAATTCAATTTTAATAACTGACCCTGGATTAAAATTTTCCACGACCGTTACCTGGCGCGCAATCAGCGACTTACTGAAGCGAACTTCCACAAATTCCTCTTTCCCTTCTTTTTTCGGAATCCAGGCATCGTTGCTTACTTGCCCAAGCGGCTTGGCGTTCGGCTCACCTAGTACTTTGTCGGGCGAGAATGCCTCTTTTCCTTCCGCCTTCTGCGACGATACCTCTACTACTTTGCTGGCCCAGACAGCATGTTGAGCCTGAGCGTTTAAGCTCAAGGCCAGCACGACCGCCAACGTAAAAAACGACTTGTAAAAACGCATAGTTAACACCAAAAAGATATTAGGAAGAGAGCCTAACAAGCTCATCTTTGACTTCGTTTCTTGCCCAATCACATTCAAAGTAGTTTCGGGGGCGGCTCCGATCTGCGAAAGCCAAGCCAAAATTACTCATGATGATTATATGGACATATTTTTTCTAAAAATAGAACTTTTTCCTTATTAAAAAGAAACTATATAAGCTACAACATTAAAAAAAGCCTGTTCACGCTAAGCATGAACAGGCTTTTTTGTTGAAAATCAAGCAATCAGCAGTAGATGCCTAGGGCTGCAGGGTGAACGTACGGGTAACGGAGTTGAACGGCCCCGGAATAACGGTGCCATTCGTGTCAACTAGCTCCAGTTTCACGGTATTTTGGCCGGCGGGCAAGCCTTCCATCATGTACGGCAACCACTGATCCAGCACAAACTCAGTGCCGTTGATAGTGGCGCGCACCTTGTTGCCTTCAGGAGCCAGGGTAGTGTTAACTAGGTAGAAATCTAGCATCACCTTCTTGGTATCATTACCCGAATAAGTATCCTTGGGGCGGCTATAGAACATGTGTGGAGCGGCCAGATCGGCCCCTAATGGGGTAACGGGCGCAGACCCTACATTGATCAGGCGCAGATCGTAAGCGCCACGGTGCTTGAGGCTTTCGTGGTAAGAGCGCGACAAGAACGACAACACTACGTGCTGGCCATCCGGAATATTCTTAGTGAACTCAGTGGTGTAATGCGCCGTGTAGGGCTCATTGTCAACGATATTATGAATGTGCTGGCCCTGCTGAGAATTAGCCATGTGCTCAGCATGTACGCCGCCGGTCATTTTGGTTAGCTGAAAGTTGGTTAAGTCGTAGTCGAAAGCTACTGCCCCAGATGCGAGCGTGTTGCCGGAAATCGGTGACTTCAGCCGCATCTGCGACTCAGGGTATTTAGGCGAGTCGTTGAAAGGAGTGAGGCGGATTCCATTTTTTTCCATACTTGACAAACCGCCCGGTGCCGTATTCTCAGCAATGGTCTGACTGGCAGTTTCGGTTTGCTGACGGGCTGTGTCACAGGCTACAAGGCCTAAAAATATGGCGCCGCTTAAGAGTAAAGTTGATGCTTTCATAATAAAAAGTGGAATTATACTAAAAGACCCAGAAATCCGGTATCGTTGAGCTACAAAGATGACATTTGATTTTTGAGTACCTTGCAGAATACGAAATGATTGCTCAAAAGTATCTTGATTTTCCGCTATGGACCCAACATTGCTGGAAGAAATTCCATCCCTCGATCTAGCCGACTTTCGGTCAGGCGACCCGGAGCGCAAGCAGCGCTTCGTTCAACAACTCGGTGATGCTTACCAAAGCATCGGCTTCGTGGCACTACGTAATCACGGCCTAACCGAAGAGCAAACCACCCAGCTCTACGCCGACGTAAAATCCTTTTTTTCGCTGCCTGATGAGGTAAAACAAAGCTATGAGAACCCGGCTTTGGCGGGTCAGCGCGGCTACATTGGCAAAGGCAAAGAGCACGCGAAGGGCCGTAACACCGGCGACCTTAAGGAGTTCTATCACGTAGGCCAAGAGGTAGATGACCCAAATGATCCTATCAAGAACGAGTATCCTGATAACATTTGGCCGAAGGAAGTACCCAGCTTTCACCAGACCACGCTAACCACGTACAAAACGCTGGAAGCGGCGGGTAAGGATGTGCTGCGTGCTATTGCGTTGTACCTGAATCTGCCCGAAAACTATTTCGATGATAAGGTGCGCAACGGCAACAGCATTCTGCGCCCCATCCATTACTTCCCCATTGAGAACCCTGATGCGGTACCGGCTGATGCAGTGCGGGCCGCCGAACACGGCGACATCAACCTGATTACGCTGCTCATGGGGGCTTCGGCCGATGGTCTGCAGGTGTTGCGTCGTGATGGCAAGTGGATTCCCATCACGGCTCTGCCCGATCAGATTGTGGTAAACGTGGGCGATATGCTCCAGCGCCTGACCAATGGCGTACTCAAGAGCACCATTCACCGCGTGGTAAACCCACCCCGCGAGAAGATGAACTCGTCGCGTTTCTCCGTTCCCTTTTTCATGCACCCTCGCTCCGAAATGAGTTTAGCTGCCTTGGAAAGCTGCGTTACACCTGACAATCCCAAGCAGGAAGCAGACATCACCGCCGGCGAATTCCTGAATGAGCGTTTGATTGAGCTTGGCTTGAAGAAAAAGTAATCGTGGTTGTCAGCTATCTTCTGACACCCGATACTTGAGGTATAAAGCCCCCGGCATTTTTCTGGGGGCTTTTTTCTGATAATACCGTATCTTATCTTCCAACAATGAACGCCTTGCTATTGGGCAGTTAAAAGCACCAAGCACTAAAAAGTGGAAACGGAAGAGGTTAGCTTGGTTCCCCCACCCCGCCGAAGTGGCACGCGTACCAAGCGCGTACGCGGCATCATTTTCCTGAAGGATGTGGCCGTGCTGGCCCTCACCAGCTTCGGTGGACCGCAGGCGCACCTGGCCATGATGTTCCGCTTGCTGGTTGATAAACGACGTTATCTCACGTCGGCGGAGTTGGTCGAGTTGACGGCCTTATGCCAGATCGTGCCCGGCCCCTCCTCTACCCAAACGATTACTGCTATTGGCTTTCGGCTGGGCGGCCCCAATCTGGCCTATCTCACGCTGCTGGTTTGGATGACGCCCGCCGTGACGTTCATGACCGTCTTCGCACTCAGTATTAGCTACTTAGATTCTAGCCTTGTAGCTCGGCTAGTGCAATTTGTGCAGCCCATCGCCATTGGCTTTGTGGCTTATTCGGCGTACAAAATTGCGGAAAAGGTAATTCACACGAAGACTTCAGTTGCCCTGATGGTATCGGGAGCCATGCTGGCCTATTCCTTCCAGTTGCCGGCCGTATTGCCTCTATTATTATTGGCTGGGGGGCTAATTACAGCCTTTCGCTACAGCAAGCTGCCGCAGGTAGAGCAAAAGCAGCCTTTGCGTGTTGAGTGGGCCAACTTTATTCTCTGGCTGGGGGTGCTTATTGCGGCGGCCGTACTCGGCCACTACACTCGCTGGCTGCCCGTGCGACTTTTCGAGAACTTCTATCGCAACGGTAGCCTCGTGTTTGGGGGTGGGCAAGTACTGGCACCTCTCCTATTCGCTGAGTTCGTGGAGTTTAAGCGCTACCTCACGGCCCCGGAGTTTCTATCCGGTTTGGGACTAGTACAAGCCATGCCAGGGCCCAATTTTTCCTTTGCTTCCTATATCGGGGCGCTGGCGATGCGGCGGGATGAGGTTGGGGTAAGTGGCCAGTTATTAGGGGCGCTGGTAGCGGCGGCGGGCATTTTTCTGCCGGGCACCTTTCTAATCTTCTTCCTCATCCGCTTCTGGGACCAGCTAAAGCAGTATCGCGTGGTGAAAGCGTCGTTGGAAGGTATTAATGCGGTGAGTGCGGGCTTGGTGTGGGCCGCTACCTTCCTGCTCTATCATCCGCTGCCCGATACGCCTATCAATCTGATACTGGTAGCTTCTACGTTCTTGCTGCTGCTGTGGAATAAGGTTCCGTCCTACGTTATCATCGGGGCCGGATTGGTAGCTGGCCTGTTGTTTTAAAACCTCTGACACCAATAAAAAAGCCCCAAGCTAGCTTGGGGGCTTTTTTATTGGTGTCTCCACTCGGTTACTGTTCCAGCATTTGCGTTTCGGGCAGGTTCATCAGGTAGTCACCATAGCCGCTTTTACGCAGAGGCTCCGCTATCTTGCGCAGCTCATCAGCCGTGATAAATCCCTGACGGTAAGCAGCTTCCTCAATGGAACCCACCTTTAGGCCTTGGCGATGCTCGATTACCCGCACGAACTCGGAGGCCTGCATGAGGCTCTCAAATGTTCCCGTATCCAGCCAGGCCGTGCCACGGCCCAGAATACCCACTTTCAGCTTGCCACGGCGCAGGTACTCTTGGTTCACATCCGTAATTTCGTATTCGCCCCGTGGGCTGGGCTTAAGGTTACGGGCAATCTCAATTACTTCATTATCATAGAAGTACAGCCCCGGCACCGCGTAGTTGCTCTTAGGCATTTTGGGCTTTTCCTCAATGCTGAGAGCCTTCTTATCAGTATCAAACTCCACTACGCCGTAACGCTCAGGGTCGTTTACGTGGTAGGCGTACACCACGCCCCCGTCGGGGTTGCTATTGCTTTGCAGCAGTTGCTCCAAGCCTTCGCCGTAAAAAATATTATCCCCCAAGACCAAGGCAACTTTATCATCTCCGATAAAGTCGGCGCCAATGACAAATGCCTGCGCCAAGCCGTTGGGAACTTCCTGAATGGCGTATTGAAAGTTGCAACCTAAGCTTTTCCCATCGCCGAGCAGACGCTGAAATTGGGCCTGATCATGAGGCGTCGTGATCAGGAGAATGTCTCGGATACCAGCCATCATCAAAATTGATAGCGGATAATAGATCATCGGCTTGTCATACACCGGCATGAGTTGCTTGCTAACGGCCAGCGTGAGCGGGTGCAAGCGAGTGCCAGATCCACCGGCGAGAATAATACCTTTCATTTGTTCGGATGAACCTGCTATATAAATTGGAACATGAATGACCTGTATGGTCGCTCGGCGTTTAGTTGCTCTCGCGAATGAAAGTTTGGTTGGCCTTAAACCACGCCAGCGTTTGCTGCAAACCTTCCCGAATACGAATCTGAGGATCGTAGCCCAGTAGGTTTTTGGCCTTGGAAATATCAGCTAGTGAGTCGCGAATGTCGCCGGGCCGATCGGGGCCGTATTCGGGCGTGATGTCGGAGCCGGCTTCTTCTTTCAGAATATTGAACAGATCGTTGAGCGACGTGCGGTCGGCTACGGCAATATTATATACCTCATTCAGCGCCGCCGGATTTGTAGTCAAAGCTGCTCTAATATTCGCCTGTACGCAGTTTTCGACGAAGGTAAAGTCGCGGGTCTGACCACCGTCCCCGTTCATGCGGGGGGCTTTTCCTTGCAACACAGCGTCAATAAACAACGGAATTACGGCTGCGTAAGCGCCATTTGGGTCTTGGCGAGGACCAAAAATATTGAAGTAGCGCAGGCCAATAATGGGCATGCCGTAAGTTTTGCCAAATACGTCGGCGTACAGCTCGTTCGCATACTTGGTCACGGCATACGGTGACAGAGGCTTCCCAATGCGGTCTTCTACTTTGGGCAAGTGAGGCGAATCGCCATAAGTTGACGAAGAAGCTGCGTACACAAAGCGCTGCACGTTAGCTTCTTTCGCAGCCACCAGCATATTCACAAAGCCCCCCACGTTCACATCGTTGCTCGTAATAGGGTCATTGATCGAACGCGGTACGGAGCCTAATGCAGCTTGATGCAGCACCACATTTGCCCCCCGGCAAGCATCGCGGCACACTTGCGGATCGCGGATATCGCCTTCAATAACCTCCAAGGCCGGATGCCCTTCGAACAAGCGCACGTTTTTGCGGAACCCGTTGGAGTAATTATCCAGCACGCGCACGCGCCCGGCGCCGTATTTAAGTAGGTATTCAACCAGATTGGAGCCAATGAAGCCGGCACCACCCGTAACCAGAAAGGTCAGATTATCGAGTGGCTGGTCGTGAAAGGGGGTTTCGTACACGTTGTCGGGGAATGAGGAAGGAAAGAGGAGCCGTTACTTATTTGAGTGAAAATTATGGCTCTTCCAGCCCTAGTTACTGTATTGCTGATGGTAATAATCTTGGTAGGCACCCGTCGTCACGCGCTCTAGCCATTCGGTATTTGCTAAGTACCAGTCTACCGTTTGGGCGAGGCCTTGCTCGAACGTGACGGAGGGCTTCCAGCCTAGCTCGTTCATGATTTTGCTCGAGTCGATGGCGTAGCGCAAGTCGTGCCCGGCCCGGTCTTTCACGAAGGTGATAAGCTTGCGCGAAGTGCCAGGAGCCTGGCCGGTTTTCTCGTCTACCACGTCACACAGCAGATGAATCAGCGCCAGGTTCTGCCACTCATTTACGCCGCCAATATTGTAGGTGTCGCCCACTTTGCCTTTGTGGAACACCGCGTCAATGGCCGTCGCATGATCTTTCACAAAAAGCCAATCGCGCACATTTTCGCCCTTTCCATATACCGGCACCGGCTGCTGGGTGCGGATGCGGTGAATAGCTAGCGGAATCAGCTTTTCCGGGAAATGGTTGGGGCCGTAGTTATTGGAGCAGTTGCTCAACTTCACCGGCAGACCATATGTATGGTGCCATGCGCGCACAAAATGGTCGGAGCTAGCCTTAGAAGCGGAGTAGGGGGAGCGAGGATCATACGCCGTTTCTTCCGTGAACATCTCGGGGCCCATTTCAAGGGAGCCGTATACTTCATCGGTGCTTACGTGGTAGAATGTTTTGCCCTCATACCCCAGCGGCTTCCATAGGTTTTTGGCCGCGTTCAACAAATGCACTGTTCCGAGCACATTGGTTTTCACGAAAGCCAGCGGATCAGTGATGGAGCGGTCAACGTGCGACTCGGCCGCCAGATGAATTACAGCGTCGGGTTCTTCTCGCGCAAATAGCTCATCGATGAATGCTTGATCAGCAATGTCGCCTTTTATGAAGCGATAATTAGGCGCATCCTCGATATCACGCAGGTTTTCAAGATTACCTGCGTACGTCAGCGCATCCAGATTAACTATCTGATATTCCGGGTACTTAGTTACAAACAGGCGCACCACGTGCGACCCAATAAATCCAGCCCCGCCGGTGATAATGATTTTCATCTGCTTACAGTTGAACCGTTTAACGACTAGACAGCGGTATTTCGGCTGTTTAACCTGCGTTATCCGCCATTAATTTCTGCTGCCACTTCCAGGAACTCGCCAAGCTCTCTTCTAAGGAAGTAGTGGTTTGAAACCCTAGTACCTGATTAGCTTTGGTTACATCGGCATAGATGGCCGGTACGTCGCCGGGGCGAGGAGGACCGATAACGTAGTTGAGTTTCTGACCGGTTGCCTTCTCAAACGTCTGTACTACCTCCAGCACACTGTTGCCGCGGCCGGTGCCCACATTGAACGTTTCAACTGGCTCGCTTTCCCCTTTTAAGAGGCGTTCCACGGCCACTACGTGTGCCTTAGCCAAGTCTACTACATGGATGTAGTCGCGAACGTTGGTGCCGTCGGGGGTGTCGTAGGTATTGCCGAAGATGGTAAGCTTCTCCCGAATACCCGCCGCCGTCTGGGTCACGAATGGCACCAGGTTGTTAGGTATGCCCAGCGGCAGTTCACCAATAAGAGCCGAAGGATGGGCACCAATAGGATTGAAGTAGCGCAGTAGTATTGTGCGCACGCTGCTATTTGGCGCAGCTACTACGTCACGCAGGATGTCTTCGCAAATCTTTTTGGTGTTGCCGTAGGGCGAGGTAGCTGGCTTGGTAGGCGTTTCCTCCGTAACAGGCAACTGATCAGGGATGCCGTACACGGTACAGGAAGAAGAAAATACCACGTTCGCCACCTCAAACTCCTGCATCACTTTCAAAAGCGTCAGCAAGGAAGCGATATTGTTATGGTAGTAGGCTAGTGGCTTCTGCACTGACTCCCCTACCGCCTTGTAGGCAGCAAAGTGGATGGCGCCACGCACGTCCTTTTCGTGCGCAAAAACCTCCCGTAGGGCTATTTCATCAGCGCAGTCGATGGCATAGCACGCTATATTGGTCCCCAGAATCTCTTTCAGGCCGTGCATCACAGACTCAGAAGAATTGCTGAAGTTATCAACGATTACAGGCTGATATCCAGCTTCGTATAGCTCCACCACCGCGTGTGAGCCAATGTAGCCTGCGCCGCCGGTTACTAATATTTTCGTCCTTTCCATATCTAGCATGTGTTCTATAGGCTCCAGTAGTGCAAATCCTGCATCTTGCTGCGGTACAGACCTTTAATATCAACCAAAACGGCGTTGTCAGCCGTAATCGACTTGAAATACGCTTCGTTCTTGTCGAGGTAGGGTTTATGCCCTACGGCTACAATAACGGCGTCATAGTCAGTTCTGGTCTCTTCAGCGGATGTGAGGCGAAAGCCATACTCATGGTGTAGTTCGTCAGAGTCGGCGTGCGGATCTACGATATCCACGTTTACAGAGAAGTTTTTCAGCTCCTGAATTACGTCGGCCACTTTGGAATTGCGAATATCCTCTACGTTCTCCTTAAAGGTAGCCCCCATCACCAGCACCCGGCTTTTAGCAACGTCCTTGCCCTGCTTAATCATCATCTGCACCGTTTTGCGGGCGATGTAAGCGCCCATATTGTCGTTGGTGCTGCGACCCGAAAGGATAACTTTGGCGTCGAAGCCTAGCTCCTTCGCTTTGTAGGTCAGGTAGTAAGGATCAACGCCAATGCAGTGACCACCTACCAGGCCGGGCGAGAATTTGAGGAAATTCCACTTTGTACCAGCAGCCTCCAACACCTCGTAGGTATTGATGTTCATGCGGTCAAAAATCAACGACAACTCATTCATCAGCGCAATGTTGACGTCGCGCTGCGTGTTCTCGATAATCTTGGCTGCCTCGGCTACTTTAATGCTGCTGGCCCGGTGCACGCCAGCTTTTACCACCAGTTCATAGAGCTTAGCAATAATATCCAGCGATTCATCATCGCAGCCAGCCACTACCTTGATGATGCTGGTCAACGTATGCTCTTTATCGCCTGGATTGATGCGCTCGGGGAGTAGCCCACCTTGAAATCCTGAGGAAATGACAGCCCCGACAGTTTCTCCATCACTGGAATGCAGTCTTCCTCAGTGCAACCGGGATATACCGTGCTTTCAAACACTACGTAATCGCCTTTTTTGAGCACCTTGCCCACGCTGGTTGAGGCGCCCAATAGGGGCTTCAAATCGGGCATGGCGTGCTCGTCGATGGGCGTGGGCACGGCAACGATGAAGAAGGTGGCCTCACGCAACACCTCCAGAGAGTCGGTGAACGTAATGTCGCAGCCCTCGAAGTCTTTGGCTTCCAGCTCACCGCTGGGGTCGATACCGTTACGCATCAAGTCGACACGGGCGGCGTTTATATCGAAGCCGATAACGCTGAGTTTGCGGGCAAACTCAAGGGCGATAGGTAAGCCCACGTACCCAAGACCGATGACGGCTAGCTTGGCTTTTTTCTGAAGTAATTGCTCGTACACAGGAAGAAGAAATGCTGAATTTTGACTTATGAATTTTGGATCGAAATAACAGGTAGCACCTGATTATCAGTAATTAACTCGTATTGCATGCCGCTTTCAGGGCAGGTGGCCCGCTGGCTGGCATCGAAAGTGAGGCGGTGCCCGGCGCGGCTCATCCAGCCTTGCAGACGAGCCGGATTGCCATACACCAAGGCATACGGTGCGACATCATGCGTTACTACGGAACCGGCCCCAACAAAGGCGTATTCTCCCAGCCGCACCCCGCATATAATAGTAGAATTGGCCCCCACGCTCACGCCGCGCTCCAACACGGTAGGTTGGTATTCGTGGCGGCGTGGAAAGGCACTGCGCGGGTTGCGTACATTGGTAAACACGACGGACGGCCCCAGAAAAACATCATCGGCGCACTCCACGCCCGTATACAGGCTCACGTTGTTTTGCACTTTCACGTTGCGGCCTAGGCGGACGCCATCGGCTATCATCACGTTCTGCCCAATGGTGCAGTTTTCGCCCAATTCGCAGCCCGCCATCAGGTGAGCAAAGTGCCAGATGCGACACCCGGTGCCAATACGGCAGCCGTCGTCGAGCACAGCGGTGGGGTGAGCAAAATAGGCAACCGTATCAGTCACGAAAGCAGATAACTAGCTCGGCAGGCTGCCGATTTTGAGCCGGCAAAGGTAGGACTTTTTAAGTTTGAGAAATTTGGGGCGCGCAACGTCGAAAAGTTTTGGGTTTGGAAGCACGAGCGTATTTAGGCGCCAATACTCCCACTCACTATGCGGTCTTTGCCAAACATATCCTGGTGAATTTGCCCCCCAGCGTACCCTAGCTCGGCGAGTAAGTCGAGCACGGCCGTGGCGTATTGCTCGTTTATCTCGAAGTATAATTTGCCCCCCGGTCGCAACAATTGCAGCCCCAGCTCCGCGATGCGCCGATAAAAAAGCAGCGGGTCATTATCCGGCACAAACAGCGCGGTGGCGGGCTCGTACTCCAGCACGTTGGGCCGCATTTGCGCCCGCTCACTTGCCAGCACATACGGTGGATTGCTCACTAGTACCGCCACGCTGTGGGGGACAATTCCGGCTGGCGTGGCCCGCAGAATATCTACTTGCTGAAACTCTACGTTTGGCGCATAGCGGGCCGCATTGCGCTGAGCCACGGCCAGCGCCTCTGCCGAAATATCTACTCCTATCACCCGCGCTTCGGGCAGCGCCTGACTGAGAGCAATAGGAATGCAACCGGAGCCCGTTCCGATGTCTAGAACAGTAAGCTGGGGGGCTTTTTTTTGCTCTTTTATAATAAGCGCTACCAGCTCCTCCGTTTCGGGCCGGGGAATAAGGGTAGCCGGCGTCACGTCCAGCTCCAGGCCGGCAAAGTGAGCCGTGCCTAGTACATATTGTAGCGGCTCGTGGCGTAGCAGCCGGACCTGAGCGGCTTCTAGCAATTGCTCTTTCTCTGCTGGCACCAACTCAGCGGCTTGCATGCGGCGCTTCAAGGGAGTCAGTTCCAGATAATACTCAATCACCTGACCCGCAATGGCAGCGGCTTCAGGCTCAGGATAAATGCCCCCCAAAGCGGTGGTGAGGCGGCGCGTTAGCTCCAGGATGGTCATACGAGGCGAGGTTTGTACCTTCGGCCATAAAGCTACGTTCCTCCCACCCCGTATGCGTGATTTTGATGAACTGATAATGCGCCGCGCCCTCGATCTGGCTCGGCTGGGCCTGGGCTACGCGCGGCCCAACCCCGTTGTTGGCTGTGTAGTAACCCACCAAGGCCGTATCATTGGCGAAGGCTGGCACGAGCGCTACGGCGGGCCGCATGCCGAGGTAAATGCGCTGGCTGCCGTAACCGACAAAAGCCTGTTGCCCAAAAGTCGTGTGTATGTGACCCTGGAGCCGTGTGCTCACTTTGGCAAAACGCCGCCCTGCGCCGACTTATTGATTGACAACGGCGTACGCGACGTAGTCATCTGCAACCTCGACCCCAACCCCCTAGTAGCCGGCCGGGGCATCGATAAGCTGCGGGCCGCTGGGGTGCATGTAGAAACGGGCGTGCTGGAGGCAGAAGGGCGGTGGCTGAATCGGCGCTTCTTCACTTTTCAGGAGAAAAAACGCCCTTACGTGGTCTTAAAATGGGCCGAAACGGCTGACGGACTATTGGCCGGACGGTTTTATCAGCCCATTCAAATAAGTGGTGCGTTGGCCCGCGTGGCGGTGCATCAGTGGCGCGCCGAGGAGCAGGCCATCCTAGTCGGCACTCGCACGGCCCTGCATGACAACCCTAACCTGAACGTGCGCGAATGGCCCGGCCAAAATCCGGTGCGCGTTGTCATCGACAAGAACCTAAGTTTGCCCCCCAGTCACCATTTATTGGATGGCAAGCAGCCTACGCTGGTTTATACCTACCGCGAACGGGCGGCCAGCACTAATATTGAATACATCAAACTGCCTGAAGCGGAAGACTTGTTTCCTCGTATTCTGGCCAACCTGTTCGAGCGGCAGATACAATCGGTATTGGTGGAGGGCGGCCCTACAGTGCTAACCTCTTTGCTGCAACACGGATTGTGGGATGAAGCGCGGATACTGCGCAATCCTAAAACCCTGGGTAGTGGCATTGCTGCCCCCCAACTCGGTATCAAGCATTTGCACGAGCAGGTAACTCTGGGCGAGGATACGCTGTTTGTATATCATCACTACCGCGCGTAGGCATCACCTCTGTATTAGCCTTATAAGGTCTTATTTTCGTACTACACAACTAATTGTATAAGCCGCCGCTTACCCTGCTTTTCTCATGGCTGAAGAACTCATTCTCGATCTTACGCTCACCAAAGCTGAAAAATACCGTCAGCTCCTGCCTCAGATTGAGGCCCTCACCTCAGGCGAGCCCGACCTGATTGCCAACCTGGCCAATACGATGGGCGCTTTGAAGCAAGCCTTCGGCTTTTTCTGGGTGGGCGCTTACTTGGTAAAAGGTGATGAGCTAGTGCTCGGTCCCTTTCAGGGACCAATTGCCTGCACCCGTATCCGGCATGGCAAGGGCGTGTGCGGTGCCAGCTGGGCCCAGGCACAGACCCTGCTCGTACCCGACGTGGAGCAGTTTCCGGGGCATATCGCCTGCAGCAGCGAATCAAAATCTGAAATTGTGGTGCCGGTGTTGAAAAATGGGCATGTGGTTATGGTCCTCGATGTGGATAGCGACCAGCTCAACGACTTTGACCAAGATGACCAGCAGGCGCTTGAGCAGATGGCGCAACTGATGGGAAGCTGGTTTTAAGTAGATCCTTAGCCACCCTTTATTTCCTGCTTCACAAAACAGCCCCGTCTCCAATTCTGGAAACGGGGCTGTTTTGTGAAAGCCGCTTACGCAGCTGGCCGAGGCAACGCTAGTAGCGAGGTATCGTCCGTGTTACTGTGTTACTGCCTTGGCGGATGCGCAGGGTGTACATGCCCAAGGGCAGGTCGCGCACCTGTAGCTGATAGCGGCTGGAGCCAGCTGGCGCTTTTTCCTGCCGGTTAATTACCAGGCGTCCGTTGCTGTCGTACAGTTGCAGGTACATCGAGCCCTCCGTAGGCGTTCTCAGATCGAGGGTCAGGTAATCCTGCATAGGCACCGGATAAGCGTCGAGATTGAACGCCAGTGGCGCATCGAAGCGAACCTGCAATGTACTGCTGGAGCGCATCATCCCATCGGTACCAAGCTGGCGCAGCCGATAGTGAACAATTTGCCCTAAGCTACCGGCTCCCTTATCCACAGCTGTGGAAGCAGCCGGCGACCAGCTTTGACCAGCCACCGGCTGGCGGCTGATTTCCTGCCACTGCTGTCCATCCTTCGACCGGTCGATAACGAACCAGCCATTTTCGGGCTTCGAGGTAGTGCTCCAGCTTAGCACCGCGTCAAGCTGCCGGGGCGCTGCCGAGAAGATTAGCTGTTCTGGCGTGAGCATCGGGGCCTTCGTGCTGCTTACCGTGTACCAGGCATTGAGGTGTGTGGTAGCTACCGTAACCTGGCGCGATTTGCCTTTTTGCGGCACACCTTCCCGTACCCAGGTTGCGCCTTGGTTGGTAGAGCGCCACACCTGAGCGAGAGCAGTATCAAAGTTCTGGTCATTGTCGTTGTCGGCGAGCCATGCCAGCGAAATATTCACGGGCTTGGCCGGATCCTTGGCACCGGGCGTGCTGAGCCGCCAGATGCGGTCGATGCTTTCCCGGCCCGCGAAATTACGGCTGCGTCCGTAGGAGTAGTTCTGCTGCTTCAGGCCGGTGCGGCGGTCAACGGCCAATGTTAAGCTCTGACCCTGCGGATTCAGGGTAAAGCCCATATTGCCGAAGTTCACGTCGTTGGTGCCGGTTACCGCTTTCTGTTGAAGCAGACTGCCCTTTACGTAGTGCGTGCCATCTTCCTGGTTACCGGCAGCCGGGCCAAACACGGCGCCATTTGGGCCAAGCGTCAGGCTGAAGGCCTCCGTTGTGAGCAGGTTGCCATTGGCCAGCTTGAGGGCACTTGTCACAGTGGCGTTCGAGCCCAGCGAAGTGCCCGCTGGGTTGTCGAGCCGCACATTGTAGAGAGAAGCGCCGTTCATGCTGAGTGTGTGCGACGTGGTGCCCACTCCGAGCAACAAGACCGTGCTTTGGCCTGCTACCCAGGTTCCGGTACCCGTATTAATCAGGTTGCCTTCATCAATGAAGAGTCGGGTGGCTGAGCCGCCGGGCACCGAGGTCAGATTGAGCTCGCCGGCATTCTCGACATCGCCGCGCACGTAGCGCATTGAGTCGGTGACGGCGAAAATGCCCCCCAGACCATTGTACAGGGTCTGGGCCTCGCTGGTGTGCGGTGCCGCAGCACCACACACCAGCAGCAAAGCCAACGCGACCCTAGGAGGTTCGAAACGTTTCAGATATCTGTTCATGGCCATGCTAATTATAGTGCAACCCATGCAGAGCCAGTGTAAACGAACATCCGCGTTTGACCAGGATATATTATAGTCGAAGTGCTGGAAGAGAATGTGATGTTATTACCACTAGCACCTGCCATGACCATAGAACTTGCATTAGAAATTGTCATGTTAACGTTGCCAGTGTTCGCATTGCGGAGGTAAACTATACGGCCAGCTGTAGTGGCAGCCAAAGTGAAGGAACCAGCAGAAGCGGAAGTCAAAGTAGTGAAGTTCTCGCCTGTTGCAAAAGTGATACTGCCGCTAGTACCAGTATTATTAGCGCTCAAGGTTGCAGTAGCTGGACCCGCAGGACCAGTGTCACCTTTGTCACCTTTAGCGCCTGTAGGTCCTGAGGGAATATTAAAGCTCAGAGTATTCGCCTTGGTCGTGGGGTCAACACTGTTAGTCACGGTCGTAGTCGTGCCAGTTGCAGTTACGGTACCAATGTTTACAGTTGCAGCAGGACCAGTAGGACCAGCGACACCTTGAATGCCTTGAATACCTTGTGCACCTGTGTCACCTTTCGCACCAGCAGGACCGGTGGCACCAGCAGGGCCAGCCACTGTGCTTGCCGCACCGGTGTCACCTTTTGGACCAGCAGGACCAGTCTCACCAGCAGGGCCTACTGGACCAGCTACACCCTGAATACCTTGGTCTCCCTTAGCACCAGTCGATCCAGCAGGACCGGCAGGACCCGTTTCACCTTGAGGACCAGCTACTGTGCTAGCTGCGCCAGTCTCGCCTTTTGGACCGATTGGACCTTGTGGGCCAGTAGCACCAACTGCGCCCGTATCACCTTTGTCACCTTTAGCACCAGTCGGGCCAGCTAGGCCTTGTGGACCTTGAGCACCCGTGTCACCTTTAGCTCCATCAACACCGTTGGTACCATTGGTGCCTGCAGTGCCAGTGTCCCCTTTGTCGCCTTTAGCGCCGGCTATACCTTGCTCACCTTGCAGACCACGCTCACCATTCGGACCGATTGGACCTTGTGGACCAATTGGGCCAGTAGCACCTATTTCACCTTGCGCACCAGTATCCCCTTTCAATCCCTGAGGGCCAGTTGGCCCGGCAGGACCAGCTACACCTTGTGCGCCAGTTGCACCCGTATCGCCTTTGTCACCTTTGGCGCCATCAATACCATTAGTGCCGTTTGTACCCGCTGTGCCTTGGAGACCCTGAGGACCTTGTGGTCCAGTAAGACCAGTTTCACCTTGGATACCTTGAGTACCTGTGTCACCTTTTGCACCAGCTACACCTTGCGGGCCCTGGGGGCCGATTGGTCCAGTTGCACCTGTCTCGCCCTTAGCACCATCTTCACCATCAGCGCCAGCTGGACCAGCGATGCCTTGTGAGCCCTGAGCGCCCGTATCTCCTTTAGCACCAGCAGGACCGATATCACCTTTCGCACCATCCGTACCAGCTATGCCTTGGATACCCTGAGTGCCCTGTGCACCAGTTTCGCCTTTAGCCCCATTCTCGCCTTGAACACCTTGGATGCCCTGCTCTCCTTTGTCACCTTTCGCACCAGTTAAGCCTTGTGGGCCAGCTGGACCAGTAGCACCGGTATCACCCTTGGCGCCGTCAGTGCCGTTGGTACCAGCCGTGCCTTGTGCACCGGTCGCACCCGTATCACCTTTGTCACCTTTAGCTCCGGCCACGCCGTCAGCTCCGGCTGCACCGGTATCACCTTTCACACCTTGAATGCCCTGAGCACCAGTAGCACCTGTGTCACCTTTTGGTCCGGTCTCGCCCGTGTCACCTTTAGTGCCAGCTACACCTTGTGCACCCGTAGTACCCTGTGGGCCGATTGGACCCACAGCACCAGTTTCACCTTTCTCACCTTGGTCACCTTTAGCACCATTCGAACCGATTGGACCTTGTGGACCAACTGGACCGGCTACACCTTGCTCACCTTGAATGCCACGCTCACCATTTGTGCCGTTGGTGCCATTAGTACCTGCTGTGCCTTGATCACCTTTTGGACCCTGAATGCCCTGATCACCTTTAGCACCGGTTGCACCAGTAGCGCCATCAGCACCAGTATCACCTTTGTCGCCTTTGTCACCTTGGAATCCGGTATCGCCTTTCGCACCAGTCTCACCTTTAGCACCAGCTAAGCCTTGTGGGCCGATTGGACCCTGAGCACCCGTAGCGCCATCAGCACCGGCTGCGCCGGTATCACCTTTATCACCTTTGGCACCAGCTACACCCTGGATGCCTTGCTCGCCTTTGGCGCCGTCAACCCCGTTGGTACCGTTCGTGCCAGCTGCGCCAGTGTCTCCTTTGTCACCTTTGACTCCAGCGATACCTTGCTCACCGGTATCCCCTTTGTCACCCTTTAGGCCCTGAGCGCCGGCAGAACCGGTCGCACCAACCTCACCTTGCGGGCCCATTGGACCAACTGCACCAGTAGCGCCGGTGTCCCCTTTGTCTCCTTTTGCTCCGGCTACGCCGTCAGCGCCAGTTGCACCAGTGTCGCCTTTAGTACCCTGTGGACCTACTTCACCTTGTAGGCCCTGAGCACCAGCAATGCCTTGGTCACCCTTAGCACCGGCTACGCCCTGCTCACCTTGTGGGCCGATTGGGCCTTGTGCGCCGGTATCTCCTTTAGCACCGTCCACACCATTGGTGCCCGCAATACCTTGTGCCCCAGTATCACCTTTGTCTCCTTTGAAACCGGTGTCACCTTTAGCACCGGTTTCACCCTGAATACCTTGGATGCCCTGCTCTCCTTTATCACCTTTAGCACCATCGACACCATTCGTACCGTTCGTGCCTGCTAGGCCTTGATCACCTTTGTCACCTTTATCCCTTTAGCGCCGGTTTCACCTTGAGCGCCTTGGATGCCTTGGTCACCTTTAGCACCAGTTTCGCCCTTAGCACCATCGGTGCCAGCTATTCCCCTCTCTCCTTGTGGGCCGATTGGACCAACTGCACCTTGTGTGCCAGTTGCACCGGTATCTCCTTTGTCACCTTTAGCACCGTCAACACCGTTCGTGCCAGCTGGACCTACTGGACCAGCTACACCTTGAATGCCTTGGATACCCTGCTCACCTTTGTCGCCTTTAGCTCCGACTACGCCGTCAGCGCCAGCTGCGCCGGTATCACCTTTATCGCCTTTGAAGCCAGTGTCGCCTTTTGCTCCGGTCTCGCCTTTTTCCCCCTGGATACCTTGAGCACCAGTTGCACCGATAGCTCCTTTCTCCCCCTGCGGACCAGTCAGACCAGTGGCGCCAGTTGCGCCAGCTACACCTTGAGGACCCGTAGCACCAGTAGCTCCGTCTCTGCCATCTCTGCCATCTCTGCCATCAAGACCGTTTGATCCTGCTACGCCTTGGATGCCTTGAGCGCCAGCAGGTCCGGTTGCACCGGTATCCCCTTTGTCACCTTTGTCGCCTTTAGCGCCATCAACTCCGTTCGTGCCGTTGGTACCATTAATGCCGTTTGCACCATTAAGGCCGTTATTACCAGCTACACCCTGAGCACCAGTAGCGCCGGTATCACCTTTATCGCCTTTGGCGCCGGTTGCCCCGTCTTTGCCATCTACACCATTGGTGCCATTGGTGCCATTGATGCCCGCAATACCTTGTGCCCCAGTATCACCCTTGTCTCCTTTAAAACCAGTATCACCTTTAGCACCGGTTTCACCCTGAATACCTTGAATGCCTTGAGCGCCAGCAGGTCCGGTCGCACCGATATCCCCTTTGTCACCTTTGGCACCATCGACACCATTCGTACCGTTAGTGCCAGCTAGGCCTTGAATGCCTTGGATACCTTGCGCACCAGTAGCACCGGTCTCGCCTTTAGCTCCCTGATCACCTTTAGCGCCTGTGTCACCGGTAGCACCTTTTTCGCCACTATCGCCTTTTAAGCCTTGAGGGCCAGTTGCACCAATTTGCCCGGCAATGCCTTGGATACCTTGGTCGCCTTTGGCACCGGTATCTCCTTTAGCACCACTGTCGCCAGTAGCACCTTTCTCGCCGCTGTCGCCTTTCAGGCCCTGCGGACCAGTCGGACCAACTGGTCCAGCAATTCCTTGGTCGCCCTTAGCGCCCGTATCACCTTTGTCGCCTTTCGCACCATCTACACCATTGGTGCCGTTGGTGCCCGCCGTGCCCTGTGCACCGGTGTCACCTTTTAAACCTTGAATGCCAGCAGGCCCGGTCGCACCGGTATCGCCTTTATCTCCTTTAATACCAGCAGTACCCTGAGGACCGGTAGCACCAACTGGACCAGCCGCACCTTGAGGACCCGTAGCGCCGTCTTGGCCGTTAACACCATTCGTACCGTTCGTACCAGCGATGCCTTGTGGACCTTGCGCGCCGGTGTCACCCTTGTCGCCTTTGGCGCCATTTAAACCGTTAGCACCAGTGGCACCCGTAGCGCCAGCTACACCTTGAGGACCAACCGGCCCGATAGGCCCAGCTGCACCTGTATCACCTTTAGCACCAGCAGGACCAGTTGCTCCCATTGCCCCGGTTGGGCCGACTGGACCTTGTGGTCCGGCAATAGTCGGCAGGGTTACAGCATTAGTAGCATTTAGCCGCAGTTCGTTACCATTGATTGTAAGAAAATCTAATGGTTTAGCTATCAGCTTACCCGTGTTATCGGTAGTAACCATTCGGTTTCCGCCGCCTGCTAGTGTGGATAAAGTGGTATTTCCACCTACCGTCAGCGTACCACCTATCGCACCAGTACCATTGATGCGGAAGTTGGCACTTTGAATAGCCGCGCTCTGGTTCTCAATGTATGGTGAACTACTTGCTTTGGTCCCACCAGTATTACCGTTAGGAGTACTGATCGTATGCCAGCTTTCTACTCCTATTTGTGCGCTGCTCGTGGCTACTCGCACCCAGTTAGTAGGAGTAGCACCATTAGTTCCTGTTGGGCCTCCAGCGTTATAATATAGGCCTACTCCACCTGGAAGGGATGCATTAATATTGAAAAGCATCAGCCCGGTAGCCGGGTTCGGCACCGTCGTGTTATCGGTGCTTGAGGTAAGAGCAACACGCGGGATCAGAAGGCCACGGTTACTGCTCGAGATGTCGAGCGCAGCTGAAGGATCGGGGTTGCGCGTGCCAATGCCTGTCTGGGCAAAGCCCACACCTGCAAGTGACATAAATCCGGCAACCATCACAAGCCTCAGCGGAGGCAAGAAATGAGTAGAGTTGTGCATTAGGCAGAACGGTTTATTTGTGATAAAAAAATTATTAGTATGATCTTCTTAAGAAGACAGATACACTTTTCAACTGCGTGTGACGTTGCCAGCAAAATCAGTGGGACCATTGAATCCACATTTGTCTTGTAGGCTATGAGGCCTTGGGAGGGTGGGAAAAAATCTACTCATAAATTTGGCATTAAGGGTGGAGACTATACTAACGTTTATTATTTAAGTGCAAATATTTTGGCAAGCGCCCAATCGCTCAAGAGATTAATAACTCAGGATGCATCGGATGATTGTAATTGGAGCATATTGACCAATATCTATGTGAATATCTAATAAAAAATGGGACCCTTCTAATTTTTTCAGAATTTTTACAACATTTTTTATGGCTTATCCGTAAAGAGTCGGTTTTGTTCGTTAAGCAGCGTTTTTTAGTAGACTAATACATTTGCACATCATATATTTTGAACTATCTATATAATGAGGTGTAACAATTGCCGAGCTTGCAAAAGATATTGCGTCCTAAAGTTATAAAATTCACATACTAGCCTGAATACAAGCTTTTTATATAATAAATAGCTTTCTTTAGACCATTATTATATCCTGTACTAAAAAGGACTTACACTTATAATAATTATATTTATATCAGCATATCTACTATCAGCAATACTCATTTGCAAACTAATACGCGATTTAAAACTGCACCCTATCATAGATAAAGTGTCCGTGTTTTCTACTTGAACATTTCTAAGAATCTATAATTTGATTTATTAACGTGACTTTAGGATTGTTTAAGGCTTGATTTAGGATACAACTGCTAAATCATTGTGGAAAAGCCTACTACACGTACTTTAGAATTCTCCTACTTGCTCAACAACTAGCACGTACTTCGGTGACTTCACCGCAGTATCAGGAAATCCTAGTGCCATCTGATAGAACAGATTATTATAACTGTTCAGCTAGGTGGATACCCTCCAGTATTCCTTGGCTTTAACTTAGACAAGCCACTGTATTCTATGGCCGGATTATCCCAAACCTGTATCTTGGCTTATGCGCAAAGTGGTCCTATATATTGCCGCGAGCCTTGACGGGTATATTGCCTCGTCCGATGGCTCTGTTGACTGGCTGCCGCCTATTCTACCAGAATCAGATTATGGCTACGCTGATTTTTTAGCTTCCGTCGATGCTACATTGATGGGTCGCATTACTTATGAACAGATACTCACCTTTGGTGAGTGGTCGTACCCAGAGCTTGTCAACTACGTTTTTACCAGCAACCCTCCCGCTGAGGCGGCACACTCATCCGTCAGGTTTGTAACGGCGGAGGCAGTTGAGTTTGTCGGGCAATTGCGGCAGCAGGAAGGCGGCACAATCTGGCTTATTGGCGGCAGCAAGCTGGCAGCCCCGTTGCTGGCGGCAGCGCTGGTGGATGAGCTGATGCTATTTGTGGTTCCGAGGCTACTAGGCGAAGGTATTCCGCTGTGGGAAGCTCCAAAATCTGCACAGCCGATTAAGCTGCTACGCAATCATGCCTGGCCCAATGGGATGATACTGTTGCATTACCAACTCACCAACATCGAATAAAAAAGCCCCCAGAGCAAGTCTGGGGGGCTTTTTTGTGCTGTTTATCCTCGTTCGCATGAACGAGCTACGAACTAGAACAGACTGGGCGTTTCCGTTTTTAGTTGGGCAATAACCGTTTCGCCGCCTTTCACTTTATCTCCAAGCTGCACTTTCAGTATTGTATCCAGCGGCACATAAATATCGACACGGGAGCCAAACTTAATGAATCCGAACTCTTCGCCCTGGCTTACTTCGTCGCCTTCGCTCACGTACCAGACAATGCGACGGGCCATAGCGCCGGCAATCTGCCGAAAAAGGACCATCGGCCCGGCTTCCGATTGTACTACTACCGTAGTACGCTCGTTTTTGGTGCTGCTTTTGGGGTGCCAGGCCACTAGGTAATTGCCGGGGTGATATTTGAAATAGCGCACTACACCCGAAATCGGGTTGCGGGTGATGTGCACATTGATAGGCGACATGAAGATGCTGATCTGCTTGCGCACATCATCAAAGTATTCCGGTTCGTGTACGTCTTCAATCACGACCACTTTTCCATCAGCAGGCGCAATTAGCAAATCCTCGTGGGTGAGCAGGTTGCGGTAAGGGCTGCGGAAAAACTGCAACAGCAGCAGAAACGCCACGGCCGATGCCACGACGAAAATGATATTGAAGGTTTCGTTGCGACTATTAAATCGGAACAGCAACAAATTAACAGCTAGCAGAGCCAGCAGCGTAAAGAATAGTATACGTCGTCCTTCTTTGTGAATCTTCATAAATCGCAGATTAGCTGCGCTGACCTAAGGCTGAACCCAACCGACAAAATGCGCGGCTACAAGGTTTCAGCTAATCAAACAGATAAGAAAACTGGGTTTGTTGTCGGGTTTAGTCACGAATGTACAAAAGCCTGACAAAGATAGCCCGGACTAAAGGGTCCGGGCTATCAATTAGACAGTTTTACGACTACTCTGTTTACATACGCGCAATTCAGCTATTTGGTCTAATAACCCATGAAGCTGACTGTGGCGTAACCACGAAAGGCCTAGTAGCCGCCGCGGAACTTGTACGTCTGAGCTACTTTATCAATTGCTACTACGTAAGCCGCGATGCGCATAGGCACTTTATATTTCTGGCTGGTAGCGTACACTTTCTCGAAGGCGTCGTTCATGATGCGCGCGGCGCGCTCAATCACCATGCCCTCGCTCCACTTATAGCCCAAGCGGTTCTGCACCCACTCGAAGTAGGACACGGTAACGCCGCCAGAGTTAGCCAGAATGTCGGGCACTACCATAATACCCTTACGGTTGATAATGTCGTCGGCGCTGGCTGAGGTTGGGCCGTTGGCACCTTCCACGATCAGCTTCGCCTGAATTCGCTCAGCGTTGTGCTCCGTTATTACGTCCTCAACAGCAGCTGGTACCAGTACGTCTACAGCGCTGATTAGGAGGTCGTCGGGGTCCATGGCAGTGGCACCAGTGTAGCCCTCTAAGCGGCCGTTATGCGCGTTTTTGTAGGCAATAGCTTCATCGATGTTGATGCCTTCCTCGTTCCAGTAAGCACCGCTGATGTCAGATACGCCCTTGATTTTCACACCTTTCTCGCAGAGCAGCTTAGCCGCCCACGAGCCTACGTTGCCAAATCCCTGTACCGCTGCCGATGACTTGGTGGGGTCCATACCGAGCTTTTTCATAGCCGCAATGGCAGATACCATTACGCCCCGACCGGTAGCTTCTACCCGACCCAAAGAGCCCCCCATTACCAAGGGCTTGCCCGTCACAACGGCGGGCGACGTAGCGCCTGTGGTTTTAGAGAATTCATCCATCAGCCAGGCCATTTCGCGCGGACCAGTACCCATGTCGGGAGCCGGGATGTCGCGGTCGGGGCCAAACACGTCTTTCAGAGCCAGCGTGTAGCCACGGGTCATACGCTCGATTTCGCCGGCACTCATCGTGGTGGGGTCGCAGATAATACCGCCCTTGGCTCCGCCATAGGGAATATCAACTACGGCGCACTTCCAGGTCATCCAGGCAGCCAAAGCTTTTACCTCATCGAGGTGCACGTGCATGTCGTAGCGGATACCGCCTTTCGACGGACCCAGAATCGTGTTGTGAACCACGCGGTAGCCTTCAAACACCCGAATTTGGCCATTGTCCATGGTCACGGGAATATTGACGATTACCTGCTTATCAGGCGCTTTTAAAACGTTGTAAGTTGATTCATCCAGACCCAGAATCTCCGCCGCGATATTAAAACGCGACATCATTGATTCAAGCGGATTTTCGCGGTCCACAATTGGAGCCGGCTCTTTGTACACCGTGGTGACAGCCATAGAAGAGGAAGAGTTGAAAAAGGGTGGGACTATAATTCAGGACGCATAAAGGCCGGGTGGAGCCCAAAATGCCCCCTGTGTTTGGGGTGGTCAAAGGTACTAGGTTTGTGCATACGCTGAATAAACCGCCTTGGTGCTTCGCTGTGCAATAATTGCCCCAATCCATATGCTTTTCCCAGTTCGGGGAAAGGAAACAGGCTTAAGCTCCACAGCTGAATGCCGCGGAGCCTAGTTAGCAGAACCCTGAAAATCAAGAATATAGTAGAAGATTTCTGGCGGCAAACTCCACAAATCAAGCAGTGCGCTGATATGGTCAGGCTTACTCCACTAATAGCTGTAGCAGCACCAGCACCGGCAGGACCAGCAGCAACGCGTCAAACCGGTCAAGCAATCCACCATGACCCGGCAGAATACGGCCGGAGTCTTTCACGCCTACACTGCGCTTCAGCATCGATTCGGCCAGGTCGCCGAGCACTCCAAATACGGCGACGACGGCAGCAGCAACTAGGCGGTGCGAGAGTGGCATATCGGGCAGTAAATAGCCTAAGGCCCAGCCCATCACCAGGGTAAGCAGGGCGCCGCCAATCCAACCTTCCCACGTTTTGCCGGGCGAGATGTTGGGGGCCAATTTATGCTTGCCCATAGTTTTGCCAGCGGCGTAAGCACCAATGTCAGCGGTCCAGACGAGGAAAAGCAGGGCGAGAACTCGGCGGAAGTCGTAGCCGGTTTCGGTGAAGGCCAGCACGCTGAGCAAGCTCATCGGGATGCTCACGTAGAATAAGCCCAGCAGATTCACCCCAATGTTCCCGAAGGGGTTTTTGGAACGTGGCCACAGAATCATTTCCCGCAGTATCAGCAGGACGGGTATGAGGACCAGGCTGCAAAGTAAGGCCCGCTGAATTAGAAAGCCAAACGAATAAAAAGCCACTGAGCTACCCGGTGCAGCATCCGCATTGTAAATCTGAATGGCCGAGTTGCCTTCCGTATTGTAATGTCCAGCTCCGGCAATTAAGTGCACGCCCATAAAAAGCAACACACTCACCCCCACCCCCATAGCTGCCACCGGAGCGTAGCCAGTCTTGCGCATCATGCGGTAAAACTCAAGCAGCATCTTGGCCTGTACTAAGGCAAAAAATACGGCGAAGCTCCACGCGCTGTACCAGATGCAGCCGAATAGTAGCGCAGCGCCAATAGCACCAAAAATAATGCGCTGCGTGAGGTTGGACATCGGCTTCTTGCCCGGCGGCTGGTCGGTCAGAGTAGATTCGGCTGGGGCGGGCGTGGGGGGCAAAATAGCGAGGTTAATGGAAGATAAAAGTTAGGAAGCCGACTTGTCATCATCGACTTCAATGCCCCGGCCGCTGAGCGTGTGGCGCTCATGTGGCACGGGCGCATCGGCAGTGCGCACGGCTATACCAGTGCTAGCAATGGTATGCGCCTCCGTCGGCTCGGTAGCGGGGGCCATTTTTTGGTACAGATAATATAGAATACCAGCCGAAAGCAATGCCGAAAGCAGCACCAGCGGCCACGGAAGGCTTTCCGTTGAGTCAGGATTGAAGGCATCAGTCGTCAAAGCGCGCTGCTGCACTAAGTATAGCAGGACAAGCTGAAAGGCATTCTGGGTAAAGTGTGCAGCCATAGGCACCAGAATATTGCCGCTCCAGGCGTAGAGGTAGCCAAAAATCACGCCCAAAGCCAGGCGCGGAATGAAGCCAAAAAACTGGAAGTGGATGGCGCTGAAAATGGCGGCCGACAGCCAGATACCGACGTGGTGACTGCCCGTCCACTGCACCAGGTTGCGCTGGACGACCCCGCGGAAAACCAACTCCTCACTAATGGCCGGCACGATGGCAATGACGAGCAGCGCTACTAACAGGCGTGTTACTGTATTAAATTGAGTCAGCGACTTGGTCATGGCTTCTGCCTTATCCTCCAGTTGGCGGGCCCACGTTTCGAACCCCTGCATGAACGGCGGGAAGTGCATTTTAGCATTCCATTCTATCAGGCTCGACATGGCGGGGAGGCTAACGATGACAAGCAGCCCGGCCAGTAGCAGCCATTCGGTGCGCGTGGGGCGGCGGGGGGCAAAATACTCAGTCCAGCGGTAGCCTTGCATCCAGGCCAGCACCAACGCCGAACCGGCAAAGCCGATAAACAAGGTCAGGCCCTGGCTGAGCATAAGTAACGCCCAACCATCGGGGTGCGAGTCGGGCCGGCTTGTGACGTTGCCCATTTCCAGCAAGCCAATACCGTAGATGCTGCTAGCCAAGACTGCAATTAAAAATGTGGCTATGCACAAGCCGCCCACCATTAGGCCAACGAGCAAGACCAGGGTCAGCAATGGGTGCAATCGGCTGGACACGAAACCTTTCATAGCAGACAGGTGGTTACGGGAAACTTGGAAGTGTCGTAAATTTGCGCAAATTCCTCTAACTGCCTACTTGTGGTACACATCCGCGACCTCGCTCTACCCGATTTCCCCTTGCTGTTAGCTCCAATGGAGGACGTTTCCGATCCACCGTTCCGGGCCGTATGCAAAGCCAATGGGGCTGATTTGATGTACACTGAGTTTATTTCCTCGGAAGGCCTGATTCGGGACGCAGCCAAAAGCCGCAAAAAGCTCGACGTGTTCGACTATGAACGGCCCATCGGCATTCAGCTGTTTGGCTCCGATGTGGCCACCATGGGCGAGTGCTCTGCCATCAGCACCGCTGCTGGCCCCGACCTGATTGACATTAACTACGGCTGCCCCGTGAAGCAAGTGGCTTGCCGGGGAGCCGGAGCAGCCCTGCTGCGCGATATTCCAAAAATGGTGGAAATGACTTCTGCCGTGGTGCGGAATACGCACCTGCCCGTGACGGTAAAAACTCGCCTGGGCTGGGACGATGACACCAAAAACGTGGAGGAAGTAGCCGAGCGCTTGCAGGATATTGGTATTGAGGCGCTTACCGTGCATGGCCGCACCCGCGTGCAGCTCTACAAAGGCGAAGCCGACTGGACGCTTATTCACCGGATCAAAAACAACCCGCGCATTCGTATTCCCATCTTCGGCAACGGCGACATCGATTCGCCCGAAAAGGCGGCGCTTTACAAAGAGCGCTACGGCGTCGATGGTATTATGGTGGGCCGGGCCAGCATTGGCTACCCCTGGATTTTTCGCGAAATTAAGCACTACCTGGCTACTGGCGAAAAGCTGGCGCCGCCCACTATTGAGGAGCGCGTAGCCATGTGCCGCATGCATTTCGAGAAGAGTATTGAGTGGAAAGGTCCGCGCGTGGGCGTGTTTGAGATGCGCCGCCACTATGCTCAGTATTTCCGGGGCCTGGAAGGCGCCAAGCAGTGGCGCACCCGACTTGTAGACGCTGAGCAGCCCGCAATCATTCTGGAAATTCTGGAAGAAATTGCCGCTGCCGAGCCGGTAATGGTAGGGTAGCACTCTGCTTTAGCCTAAAAGCCCGCCCTAGCCAGTGGGGTGTTCTCGTATTTTTCTTAAAAAAAGCCCCCCAGTTTCCTCTACAATGCCTTCATCTGCTACGGTCGCTCCGGCGGTTACTATCGCGCCTATTCAGCGCATTCCAGCCTCGGCCTGGGTGTTGTTGGTTGTGCTGGCTTGCATCTGGGGCACCTCGTTTATTTTGATGAAGAAAGGGCTGGAGGTGTTTTCGGCCTTAGAACTGGGGGCGGCGCGGGTGAGCATTGCGGCGCTGGTACTGTTGCCGTTCGGGCTGCGCCACGTGCGGCGCGTGGAGCGTGGCCGCTTCAAGTATTTGCTGCTGAGCGGCGTGGTGGGCACGTTTATTCCAGCTTTTCTTTTTGCCTACGCCGAAACCAAGCTGGCCTCGGGGCTGGCGGGCGTTCTTAATGCCCTGACGGTCGTATTCACATTGCTGGTGGGTGCGTTATTTTTCCGACAGCCCATTACGCCACTGCGAGCTTTAGGTATCGGGCTCGGCTTTGTGGGTACGGTGGTTCTGATGGGCCTAGGCGGCAGCGGCGGCTCGGCCACTCCTACCGGCCTGGGCAATGCCTGGTACGGCCTCTATATTGTGCTCGCCACCATGGGCTACGGGGTGAGTGTAAACGTGATCAAGCACCAGCTGCATGGCCTGCCGTCGCTGGCCGTCACCAGCCTGATTCTGCTGCTGATCGGTGGGCCCGCCCTGATTTTTCTTTTCGGCTTCACCGATTTTCTCACGAAGCTCTCCACCGTGCCCGGCGCCTGGTCGGCCCTGGGCTACATTGCGCTGCTGGCCTTTATGAGCACAGCCGTGGCGATGGTACTGTTCAATAAGCTGATTCAGGAGTCCACGGCGCTTTTTGCCAGCTCCAATACCTATCTGGTGCCTATTGTAGCGCTGGGCTGGGGCGTGTTGGATGGCGAAACCATCAACCTGCTGCATTGCCTGGGGATGATTATCATCCTGGGGGGCGTTTTTATGGTAAACAAAGCAAAGTAGCTCCCGCCGCCACCTGCGTCTTACCGTCGTCGGCAGAATTTATCCGGTACTTACCAGCCGTGGTGCCATACTAAAAGGCCCAGCGCCGTGAAGGCCGCCAATGCCAAGCTCCAGGGCCAATTAGCTTGTATAAATCGACGCCACTTAGCCGGTTTATAACGTCTTTTTCGCACTGTTTTGGGCATGGCACAACATACGCAGTAAGTCGTATTGCCGGATTTTAGCTCTCTGCCTACGGATTCTGGCAGGTTTATGTGCGGCTAAAAAGCCACCCAAACCTCAAACTGAACCCACCGGTGCGCCCGTCCGCCCCGAAACTCCGGAGACACCCAAGTAGCCGATGGCTCGAAGCGGAGGCCACCGTAGGCAAGCACTACTCCGCCGCTGCCCTGCACTACTGTGCGCTTCAACTGCTCAGCACGCAGCGTATAAGGACTCTGCCGATTAAGTATTCCGCCTTGCATCGTAGCATTGTAGCCCACCGCTCTTCCTTCCAGGCGACCTTGGGCATAAAGCTGAAATTTTTGCCCCCCAGCACGCCCTGCCGCCGAGCTTACGCCCAGGTTACGGAAATACGGATTCATCTTGCCCATGCGCAATAGCAAACCTGTGGCTGCCAGGGTATTCAGTGTACCCACCGAGGTTCTCGCCGTACCAATTAGCTCCGCAAATTTGCCCCCCAGCAGCTGTTTTTCGAAGCCTAGCTGATAGCCCAGCACCAGATCGTTTTGCACTTGATAATCCCAACCTCGCGGCGTGGGTGCATCCAGCAGTTCATGCACTTTGGTTTGAAAACCCTTGGCCCCGGCAGCCGGCCCCATAAATCCTATGTCGAGACCAGCAGTAAGGCGCTGCCGTTGTTGGGGCTGATTGGCTACGCGGTACAGCGAAGCATAGATATAGGAGGCATACGGCCGGTCGCCCACCCGAATAAAAGCATCCTGTATTCGCAGGGGCGTAAAGCCATCATAAAATACCTTCACGCCATAATAGCGCACCGCCGCCATTTTGCCCCCCAACAGGATTTTATTTACCGGCGACTTAGCCAGCACGGGCAGCACTACATTCAGGGTCATGCCTTGGGTAAAATAATAATCGGTGCGAAAAAAGGCGTCGTTGGCGAATGAATAAGCAATGATGTGGTCAGAACTGACGACGCTACTGTCGGGGGGCATTTTTTGGGCCCGCCCGGTTTCGATAAGGATAAAAATCAGCAGCAAAGTGCTCAGCCAGTAGCGCATAGTGCGCTATGTACGCAGTTCACGGCCGGTTCAGTTTGGGCTCGTTAGCAAGCAAAGCACATCGTATGCATTCCTGAAATAGTTGTGAGAATCAAGGATTTAATTGAAACCCTTGTGCGTCATTCCGTGAAAGCTACCGCTACATTTGCTGCGTGCGGGGGGCTTTTCTGTAGTTTGGTCCGAACACGAATCAGCCTTACCTTTCTTTATCACCTAAGCTACACGAGCTAGCTTATCCCGAGCACTGCTCTAGTTTCAGAATTTCTGCCTGGTCTTAGGGCCAGTATCACACACAACACATGTCTATTCGCACTGATAATAAATGGGATTGGGAAATCGGATCCAAAACCAGCTGGTGGGGTACTAGCCTACCCGACCTCTGGGCCTACCGCCATTTAGCGTCGGGGCTGGTACGCCGCGACTTCCTGCTCGTCTATCAGCAGACTATTCTGGGACCGCTGTGGGTGCTGTTACAGCCGCTCCTAACCCTGATTACGTATGTCATTGTCTTCGGCAAAGTAGTTGGCATCTCAACAGGAGGTACTCCGCCCGTACTTTTTTATCTAGCAGGCATTATCCTCTGGAACCTGTTCAACGATACATTTACCAGCATCTCATCCACTTTCCGCGACAACGCCCAGGTATTCAGCAAGGTCTATTTCCCGCGTCTTATTATTCCCTTTGCGCGCCTAAGCGGTTACCTGTTCAACTTCGGTATTCAGTTCGGCTTGCTGGCAGTAGTGCTGGCATATTATATCATTTTCAAGGGCTTACAACTACCTGACATTCAGTGGCTACTGCTTGCGCCCGTAGCAATTTTGCTGGTTGGAGGTATCAGCTTTGCACTAGGTTTGTTCTTCTCTGTATTAACGGCAAAATACCGGGACATGAGCTACCTGATAGGATTAGGAACCCGTCTGCTCATGTTCCTGACTCCCGTCATTTATCCAGTCGGGTATGTATCAGAAAAGTGGCGCTGGCTCGTGCAGCTAAATCCTCTTACGCCCCTATTTGAGCTATTTCGCCGCTCCCTTTTGGGCCAAGGAGTGGTAACTTTTCCCCTATTCGCTTACAGCTTCATCACTACGGCTGTGCTCCTGCTGGCCGCGCTGCTTATTTTCAATAAGCAAGGGGATAAGCTAATAGATACTATCTAAGGTCGTATGTCAGAAGTAGTTATCCAAGTTGAGAAGTTATCCAAAGTTTACCGTTTAGGCACCATCGGTACGGGCTACCTGCTACAGGACCTGCAACGTTGGTGGACCACAACGGTCAGAAAACAACAGGATCCTTTTTTTCAGCTGCCCGACGCCCAGTCGCCTAATGCTGCCCAGAGTCAGGCTCTCTGGGCCCTGCAAGACATAAACTTTGAGGTAAAGCAGGGCGAGGTCTGGGGCATTATTGGTAGCAATGGCGCGGGCAAATCCACGCTCCTTAAAATCATATCGCGCATCATTCGTCCCTCCGCTGGTTTTGTCCGAGGCCGAGGCAAAGTGAGTAGCCTATTGGAAGTAGGTACAGGGTTCCATTCAGAGCTTTCTGGTCGTGAAAACATCTACCTCAGCGGCTATATCCTGGGAATGAGTAAAGCCGAAATTCGCACCAAATTCGACGAGATAGTAGCTTTTTCCGGGGTGGAAAAATTCTTAGATACCCCCGTAAAGCGCTATTCATCCGGAATGTATGTACGACTGGCTTTCGCTGTAGCCGCTCACTTGGAACCCGATATTCTGATTATCGATGAAGTACTTGCCGTCGGCGACGCTGAGTTCCAGAAGAAGTGCTTAGGTAAAATGAAGGAGGTAGCCCACAGTGAAGGCCGCACTATTCTCTTTGTCAGTCACAGCATGCAAGCTATTACTAACCTCTGCGATTATGGTTTGTGGCTACAACATGGCCAAGTGCAGGAAAGAGGAAATGCAGGCAGCGTTGTCAATAGCTACCTTACCCATGTTCAACAACTTAAGCTTAGCCAAACCTGGGCTACTATAGAGCAAGCTCCGGGCAACAATCGAGTTCGATTCAAATCCGTGGAACTTATTCCTCACTTGCCAACGCCGGATGCCCCCCTAGATGTACGGGCGGCACTGACGGTAAAATTCGAGTTTTGGAACCTAATGGATGAGGCTCTGCTCAGTGCAGGCCTACACCTGTTCTCCTACGCGGGGGAGTGCATCTTCGACGCTCCGGCTCAACCTATCCCCTGTGCCACCGGAGTCGTAACTGGTGAATGTCACATTCCGGGCAACTTTCTGAACGACGGATCTTATTATATTTCTTTGGTTATCGTGCAGAATGCCTCCGAAGAAATATTTTACTATGAGGAGTGTTTGTCTTTTGAACTAGAAGATTTTCGGGGCGATATGCAAGGTTATGGTAAATGGATGGGGGCCGTTCGGCCGCACCTTCCCTTCCGATTGTCTACCCAGCCCGTCATTTTTTTGTAACTAGGTATGAGCGACGCTCTCCCTTACCACATTATTCATGTCCCGATGCATGAGCCGCTGGTATCCCCGCCCCTAACCCGGTCGCAGGGCAACTATCTAGTGTTTTGGTGGCATGAGATAGCTCTTGGACAATTGTTTATCGAACCAAACCAAGAGTTCACGGAAGAGGCATACTACTCGGCAGTGTACGCAGCTATTCAACCAGCATTGCGCCAGTATGAGCAACCTCATTCCTTAAGCTCGCTGTCCTACTCGCTCTGGCTCCACCTAATAAATACCGACACATGGAATGCTTGGATGGCAACGGCTTTAACGGTTGTGTTACCTATTTCTTTGCCAGCGGAAGTTCCTATCTCCGTAGTTATCTGCACACGCAACCGTGCGGCGGTGCTGGCTCGCTGCCTAAAATCTTTATATGCGATGCCGTGTCGGCCAAAGGAAATAGTCGTAGTCGACAACGCTCCTACTGATAATTGCACCCGAGAAATCGTACAAGAATTTTCAGGCGTAGTTTATATTAGGGAACCAAGGATCGGTCTCGATATAGCCCGTAATGCGGGTATTGTAGCAGCTCACTGCCCTGTAGTAGCTTTCATAGACGATGATGTGGTTGTGCATCCTAATTTGATCTTTAGAATTTGGGAAACCTTTCACGAGCCAACTACTTCTGCGATGACAGGTTTGGTCATTGCTGCGGCCTTGCAGACAGAGGCTCAGTTGATTTTTGAGCAGCACTGGAGTTTTAATCGGGGTTATGTAGATAAGTTCTACGATGAGTCATTCCTCCGGCCTACAGCAGAGTCTGCACCCCGAGTATGGGATATTGGAGCAGGTGCCAACATGGCCTTCCGAAAATCCATCTTTGAGGAGGTAGGGTATTTTAATGAGTTGCTGGATGCTGGTGCGGCCGGTTGTAGCGGTGATTCGGAGATGTGGTACCGAATTTTATTACACGGGCATACTATTCGCTATAATCCACGCGCCATAGTATACCATGAGCATCGGAAGGGAATGAAGGAATTGAAGCGTCAACTCTTTTACTATATGCGTGGGCATGCTGCTGCTGCGCTCATCCAACATGACCAGTCTCCTAAAGTCGGTTATGCCAAGCATACCTACTTTCATTTACCTAAGTACTATGCTCATCAGATTAAAATAGGCTTTCCATACTTTCGTTTTCGCAGTCGCACCTTGTGGGCGGAGGTGAAAGGGGTTGCCGCTGGTATTGCTTTCTACTATCGCCATCGTACGCCACAGCGCTGCCTCTCGTGATGGACTCCCCCCCTCTGTTCTATATCCTCTAGTTTCTGTTATCATCCCCTGCTATAATCACGGCAGGTATTTACCGGAGGCCTTGGCCAGCATCTGGCAGCAAGATTATCCCGCTATTGAGGTCGTCGTCGTCGATGACGGTTCCACGGACTCAACCCGGACGGTAGCAAAGAGTCATCCATCCATCACCTACATTTATCAAGAAAATCAAGGGCTATCCGCCGCTCGTAATACGGGCATTGCCCGCAGCACAGGGCAGTACCTCGTCTTTCTAGACGCAGATGATTGGCTCCTACCCGGAGCTCTTCGTATCAATGCGGGCTACCTGCAGCAAAATCCTGCGCTGGCATTTGTCTCAGGTGGCCACTACAAAGTTGTGGGCACGAGTATGCGTACAGTGGACACACCGGCCGTGGTGGGTGATTATTACATGGCTCTGCTGCAAGGAAACTATATTGGGATGCATGCGACAGTAATGTTTCAGCGCTGGGTATTTGCAGCATATGCCTATGATCCTACGCTGCCTGCATGTGAAGACTACGACCTGTATTTGCGCTTGGCCCGCACCTATCCCGTCGCCCATCACACTCAGCGCATCGCTGCTTACCGCATGCATACTACGAATATGTCCGGCAACATACCCTTGATGCTCACCACTGTGTTAGCAGTATTGCATCGGCAAAAACCACACTTACGGAACGCAGCAGAGCAGGAAGCGTACAGTCTAGGTCAACTTATTTGGAAAGGTTATTATAGCACGGAGTTATATAATCGCCTTGCTGCCCCCGGCGCTGCTAGGGCTACCTATATAGAACTTCTAACCCTTAGCAAGCACTACCCCGCGCTACTTTTTCGTTATCTCTTCGGACCAACAACCTCTATGTTCAAGAAAATCCTCAAGAGGTACGCGCCTACGGTGGGCCTACGCTTCCTGTCTCAGAAGGGTCTCTATCAAGGATACTTGCCGCCAGTCGGACAGGTAGAACTTGGCGATTTGGGGCGAACCAAGCCGTTTAGTACTGTATTTGGCTACGACCGAGGAGGACCAGTAGACCGCTATTATATCGAGCAATTTCTGCAACGAGAGGCCGCAGCCATTCGGGGGCGCATCTTAGAGATTGGCGATAATGAGTATACGCTCCGCTTTGGCTCAGACATCACCCAGAGCGATATTTTGCACGTAGACGCGAGCAATCCTCGCGCCACCATCATTGGTGACCTGAGCAACGTGCAACACGTGGCGGATAATTTATTTGACTGTATTGTGCTCACCCAAACACTGCATCTTATTTACGATTATAAGCAGGCACTGGATACCTGCTATCGGCTGCTGAAGCCGGGCGGCACGTTGTTGCTTACAGTGCCCGGCATTACTCCCATTGATCATGGGGAGTGGAAAGAAACCTGGTACTGGTCTTTTACCGATAAGGCGCTGCAGCGCCTTTTTGCGGACGCGTTTCCTGGGCCGGGAACCAGCAAAATTCAGTCACATGGCAATGTGCTTATTGCTGCCGCCTTTCTGTATGGCATGGGCGTGTCGGAGGTAACGACGCAGCAATTACAGGACCATGACCCGCATTTTCAGGTTATCAACACGGTGAAAGCCGTTAAGGTCTTACCCCTTGCTCAATAAGATAGGATCTTTTCTAGGTTTTGCCCCCCGAGCACATGTGTGCGTGCTCATGTACCATCGGGTGGCAGAACTCGAGTCCGACGTGTGGAATCTAGCTGTGTCGCCCAGTCACTTTGAGCAGCAGATGGAGTTCTTACATCGCAAAGCGAGGGTGATTTCCGTAGAGGAACTAGTGGAAGCAATAGACAAAAGAACCCTCAAACCGCGGAGCGTTGTCCTAACCTTTGATGATGGCTACGCAGACAATGGTCTTGTTGCTAAGCCTATACTTGACACCTACGGTTTGCCGGCTACATTTTTCATTGCGTCTCAGACGATAGATACAGCCACTGAATTCTGGTGGGATGAACTAGAAGATATTATACTACTGACAAAGGAATTACCACAAGCATTCTTCGGCACCGTTGCGAACACAGAACTATATCTAGCGCTAGACTCAGAGGTCAGTTTAAGTGCTTCCCTACGAGCTCAACATAAACAGTGGTCAGCCAGTGAGGTGCCTCCTCCTACGTTACGGGCTAAGTTATTTCTGCAGATTTGGGAGTTACTGCGCCCCTTGCCTTCCGACGAACAGCAGCGGCAGCTGCACCAAGTCCGGCAGTGGGCGGGGGTTGCTCCCAGTCAGCGCCCGACGTACCGCAGTCTTTCGCGGCAGCAACTGCAAGACCTAAGTCAAAGCTCCCTACACACGCTTGGCGCGCATACACACTCGCATCCTGCTTTGTCTTTCCACCCGCGCGCAGTACAACAGCAAGAATTAGTCGACAACAAAGCTTTTTTAGAAACCGTAACGGGCAAACGCATACAGTATCTCACGTATCCCTACGGAAACTACATTCCTGAAACCGTAGCCTTAGCTGCCGAGTTAGGATTTCGGGCCGCCTTCACTACAGAAGCTTTACCAATCGGTTCGGTCTCTGATAAATATCGTCTTGGTCGTTTTCAAGTCCGAGACATGCCTGCGTTGAACTTTGCGCAACAGTTGCAAGGATGGCGACAAAGCTCTTAACATCGCGCTTATATGGAACACGCTGCCTATCCACTGGTAACAGTCGTTACCGCCTTCTTAAATGAGGCGCGTTTTCTAGCGCAAGCGGTCGAGAGCGTGTTGCAGCAGGAATATGCACACTGGGAGCTATTGCTGGTTGACGACGGCTCGACCGACCAAAGTACAGCTATAGCCAAAGAATACGCGGCACAATTTCCAAGCAAAATTTTTTACTGCGAACACTCCGGACACGCGAACCGTGGGCTTAGTGCCAGCCGCAATTTCGGCATTCGGCAAGGTCGGGGGTCACTCATCGCTATTTTAGATGCGGATGATATTTGGCTTCCCGCAAAACTCGCTACGCAAGTAGCTCTTTTCCAGCGCCACCCAGAAATTGGGATGGTGGCCGAGGCTTCCTTGTATTGGTACAGCTGGGATGGCTCAGCCCAGGCCGACGTGCTCATCCCAGTGGGTGCACCCGCCGACCGGGTATATCCGCCCGCAGAGTTGCTATTGCGGTTGTACCCATTGGGTACTACTGCCGCACCCTGCCCGTCCGGTTTAATGATCCATAGGCGGGCATACCTAGCCGTCGGAGGCTTTGAAGAATCCTTCAATAAAGAGTTTCAACTTTATGAGGATCAAGCCTTTTTAACAAAAGTTTATCTAACCGAACAAGTCTATATCTCGGCAGCTTGTCATAACTACTACCGCCAGCGCGTAGGCTCCATTGTCCAGGCCGTAAATCAGCAAGGGCTGTATCATCGTGTGCGCCGGCATTTTTTGGAATGGTTTTCCACTTACTTATTGCATGGCCATTTTTCTAACAGAGCCGTGCAACAAGCACTCGCCGCAGCACTCTTTCCCTACCATCACCCGTTACTCCATGGCCTACGTGGCCTAGCTGTAAGATTGAAGAACAGAATAAGACTGTAAAGGGTGTAACCGTTGCGTAGCCCAACTATTTTCATGACCGGCCGCGTGACGATTTGTTAATTGAGGAGCCCCAAAAGCCCCCAGACTGAGACAGAGCATAATGCTTCTACGACTGCCGTTAGATTTGCCGCAGGGTCCGCCGCAGCAAACGCGCCATATCTACCACGAATGCGAAGCCCACATTAAACGGCTTACTTATCGTCTGAGCCACCGTGGGCTTGAAAATGAATTTATCTAGCTCCTGAAGCATCTGGGGATGTCGATCAGCCTGATGGATGGTCAACACAGGTTGACCGTCCCGGCGAAGTAAATAGCCCCGCTTATCGTAGATGTAAGGGGACGGGTCAGCCGTGCCTACCGTCATGATAATTCCTTGCTGATTATCCAACTGGATGGTCGGCTCTAATGCTCCTTGGTAGAACAAGAAATTGTGAATTGCTTGGTCTACGCAGTTCACGGCGTCTTTCGTAGTCGCTATTGCAGCCAGTATCGTGCGCAGGTAGCGCATCACTTGGGCAGTTGGCCCCAAGGTAGTGCCCGCACACGTTACCCGTTTATCCTTAATTTCTTCTAATATGGCTTCGTCATAGCCAGCCAGCAACCACTCCCACGTCCAGGTGCACTCCACAATAGTTTGCGTCTCCATGGCTACATGCAGAGCATTCTTTATTGGAAAATCAAAGGGGTCTTTTTGAAAGATAACGTCTTTGATATCTGTTAGCAATACGTGCTCATAGAGTTGGCCCTTACGCAGCAAGTAATCATAATACAGAAAGTGGCGGTAGTTGTAAATATGGATGGGGCTCGGGAGAAAATTGACATTCTCTGGATGGGGCTGCGTAACAAAGGGAAAATCATACTGAAACGGAATCAGCTCAATAGGTAATTTTTGCAGTTTTTTGATTAAAGTTGGATCGTTATTAGGTCCAACGAACAAGCATAAATGACCTCGGAAACTAGTTTTAAATAGAGATTTTAAGAATCGGGATATATCTTCATAGGCGTAACTATCAGCAACACTAAGAATCAAATTCTTCCGCATGATATAAGTAGATGAAATTTACCTTACGATATGATCGAGGATAAGCAACGTATTCTTGACGGAAATTACTCGTAACGGTCACTGTGCACTAGGTTAGGAGCAATTATCAAGGATAGTATAATAAAGTGAGTAAGGCACTTAATCCCTCCGCTGGCGGCTTCTACCCAATTATTAGAGCCAATGAACCATCATTCGCCATTAGTGGCATAACTACAATCAGACCTTCTTCAGGCCCAGCTTGCTATGCTTGTAGCCGTAGCCAAAATACACGCCGAGCCCCATCACCAACCAGGCAAAAAACAGTAGCCAGTTGCTCACGCCTAGCTGCGTCATCAGGTAGAGGTTGGTGAGCAGGCCTAGCACTGGCAGCAACGAGAGCCGATTGCGAAAGGAAGCAATGCTCAGGTACACGCAGAAGCCCAGAAACACCAGCATCGGGATGTAGTGACGGAAGCCTTCGTAGCCACTGTCGCCGCGCACGGCACGGCCGAACTCGGCTACCTGCTCGCCGTTATAAGTCAGTAATAAAATGCCCCCCACGAGTACTACCAGCGGCACAAGGAACTTGCCATTGAGGTAAGGCACCTTGAAGCGTGCGTCGGAAGTACCGTGTGGATCAATGAGCAGAATACCGCCACACACCAGCGCAAAGGCGAACAAGGTACCGATGCTGGTTAGGTCGATTACTAAGTCCATATTGAGCAACAAAGCCGGGATACCCACGAATAGGCCCGTGACAATGGTGCTAAAAGACGGGGTGCGGAAGCGGGGATGTACGCGGGCAAACACGGGGGGCAAAAGTCCGTCGCGCGACATCGACATCCAGATGCGGGGCTGGCCAATCTGGAACACGAGCAGCACTGACGCCATAGCGAAAATAGCACTTACCGCTACCAAGCCCGCCAGCTTTGGCAGACCAACTTTGGTGAAAACGAAAGCCAGCGGGTCACCTACACCGAGTTCCTTATACGATACCATACCGGTGAGTACCAGCGTAATAATCACATAAAGTACCGTACAGATAATCAACGCGTATATCATAGCGCGGGGCAAATCGCGCTGCGGGTTTTTGCACTCTTCGGCGGTGGTGCTGATGGCGTCGAAGCCAATGTAGGCGAAGAATACGGCCGATACGCCTTTGAGCACACCGCTCACGCCGTTAGGCGCGAAAGGGGTCCAGTTGCCAGTATTCACATAGAAAACGCCTACTATAATTACTATGGCTACTACAATGAGTTTGAGTAGCACCAATAAATTGGAGGCATTTTTTGATTCTTTAATCCCCACGTACACAAGGCAGGTAATCAGAAACGTAATACCGAAAGCAGGCAGGTCGATGACTAAGCGAAGAGAATCAGTGAGTTCTGGCGCGCTAATCCAAGTTTGATAGCCAGCCATATCGGCGGGCGAGGCCTCGGTGAGGGGCCGCCCGGCTAGCATCAGCTCCAGCACAGTATGGTAGCCTTGATAAGCGCTCTGAAAACCCATACTTAGGTAAGCAGGCACCTCTAGCCCAATGCCTTGCATGAGTCCGGTGAAGTAATCGGACCAGGAAATAGCGACCACGATGTTGCCTACCGCATATTCCATAATCAGAGCCCAGCCAATTATCCAGGCCGTTAACTCCCCAAAGGATGCGTAAGCGTAGGTATAAGCCGAGCCACTGATGGGAATGGTAGCGGCAAACTGCGCGTAGCACAGCGCCGAAAATGCGCAGGCAATGGCGGTGAATACAAAAAGCAGCGACACAGCCGGGCCGCCGTCGTGGCTGGCATTGCCGATGGTGCTGAAAATACCGGCCCCAATAACAGCAGCAATACCCAGCGCGGTGAGGTCGCGCACGGTGAGGTTGCGTTCCAAGGCACCTTCTTCCGTGCTACCAGGGTGGGCGGCAGTGTCGACAGGCGGGTTTTGCAGGATGGTGGAAATGTCTTTACGACGGAAGAGGGAGGAAAAAGAACTCATTCGAAGGGTGAAGGGCAGAAGGTTTGGGGGGCAAAAGATAAAGAATATTGCGGCGGGGCTGCACACCCCGGCGCTAGCTTCTTGTCAGATGGCGCCCAATTGAAGACCAGAGCCGCGGAGCGCTTTGCCCTGACTTAGTTTGGGGGGGGCAAAATTTTTGGCTATTTCGTGTGGAATTATCTCCGGCGTGGCATCAGCAGGGAAACGCTAATCCCTCGCAATTATGTCGCATCGCCCCACTATTACTATTCCAAAGCCCTGTCATGAAGGCTGGGCCCAGATGACACCCGCTGCCCAAGGTCGTCACTGCGCCGCCTGCGACAAAGTAGTCGTGGATTTTACGCGCATGACCGATGCCGAAGTAGTACAGTGGCTCCAGCAGCGGCCGGCGGGTAGCACCTGTGGGCGATTTGCAACGCAGCAGCTGAATCGGCCACTGTTAGTAGCGCCGGCTACGCACGCTTCGCGTTGGCAGCAATGGGTAGCGGCGACGTTGGCAGTAGTGGGCATGCAGGCGGGAGCGGCACCGGAAGCGCAGGCTCAGCGCCCCATCTCGACGCAGCAGCACGTCATTACAATGGGAATGGTGGCAGTACCACGCCGTGTGGAGCCATTCTTGGCAAATTTGCCCCCCAGCGTGGTGAGCGGCACTGTGCTCGATTCGGCGTCACGGCAGCCACTTCCGGGCGTTAGCGTGCTGGTCGTAGGCACTAATGTGAGAGTTAGCACCAATACGGACGGACAATTTGAGTTGATTCTTCCCGACGAGTTTCGGAAAGTGAAAGCTGTCAAATTGTTATTGAGTTCAATAGGCTATATCCATCGAGAGTATACCGTTGATCCAAAAAATTCTGCTGTGCTGGTTATCAAGCTGGCGCCGGACACCGTGCTACTGGGTGAAGTTGCCATGATCGGTGGCTACAATGTGGCTCCCTGGTATACCCCACGTGGCCTATGGCAGCGAGCTACCCGTCCGTTTCAACGCCACTAACTTCGATTTCAGCAAACCTTTTGCCCCCCAAAGTCCTTCTTTCGGGGTATGAGAAATATTCTGCTGCTTTCCCTATCGCTATTCTTTGCTACTGCCTGTACGCTTAAGCCTACCAACAAGCACGACGTTTTCACCGAACGTGCTCAACTGCCCCAAGAGGAAGCGCCTCACCTACGTAATTCTCTGGAGTGGTGGTACTTCACCGGCCATTTGAAGGACAAGGCAACTGGTGAGACCTATGGTGTGGAGTACGTATTCTTCCACTTCAACCCCACGGGTAAGCAGGACTATCAAATGGTGAACTTTGCTCTCACCGACCCACAAACCAAGCAATTCCGCTACGATTACAAGGTAGAACGGCTGCCTAAATTGCTTCCTGCCATGCTTCCGCTCAGCCTATCCATGAAGAAAAAGGATGAGCGTTGGACCTTAAGCGGTCAGGAAGGCCGCTACCGTCTACAGGCGCGCATGGCTGCCCATCGGGGTTTAGCCGTGAACCTTACCACTACGCCCGCCAAGGCTATCTTGCTCCACGGCGGCACGGGCTACGAAAAATACGGGCCAGTGGCTCAGGCTGGCTACTATAGCTATCCGCGCCTCACGGCTATCGGTACAATTGAAATTGATGGCAAGCCGCGGGAAGTGGAAGGCGAGCTGTGGTACGACCGCCAATGGAACTGCAACTCGGTGACCACGAAAGACCTCGGCTGGGATTGGTTTTCGGTACAGCTTGATGAGCCACGTGAGGAAATTATGGCGTATCAGCTTTTCAATAAAGCCACCGGCCAAACGGTGAGCGGCGGCTCGCATTTTGGCCCCCAAGCCCAGAACACGCACCTTGCCGCCGAGGACTTTCAGCTCGAAACCCTCGATTATTGGACGAGCCCTACCTCCAAGCTGCGCTACCCTAGCAAGTGGCGCCTGCGGGTACCCAAACAAGGCTATGACCTTACCATTGAACCAATCATACCCGATCAGGAGCTGACGCTCAAGCTACTACCTGGCATCAAGATGAGCTACTGGGAAGGCATGTGCCGCGTGACGGGCACCCACAATGGTAAACCAGTCAGCGGCAACAGCTACGTGGAAATAACCAATCGTAAAGAAGTAAAATCACCTCGTACGCTTCCGGTGGAAAGCTCAGCGCCTAGCAGCATTACGCGTTAGAAAGCCGATTCGCTATTCGCCATTCAGGATTATCCGAAAGGTGGTTCCTTTCCCTAGCTCCGACCACTTCACAAATAGTCGGCCTTGGTGGTAATTCTCGATAATTCGCTTAGCCAACGCCAACCCTAGGCCCCAACCCCGCTTTTTGGTAGTGTAGCCGGGCAGGAATACACGATCAATCTTGCTCTTGGAAATGCCTTTGCCGGTGTCGGTGATGTCGATGGCCACTTGGGACTTATTGCGGGCCGGGCGACGCAGATGAATAGTAATGCTACCACGGCCATCCATCGCATCGATGGCGTTTTTGCAGATATTCTCAATTACCCAGTCGAACAGCGGAATATTAAGCTTGGCTGGTGTGTGCGTAGGCAGGCTGGTTTCAATCTTGAACACCACTTTCTTTGATACCCGACTTTGCAGGTAAGCAATGGCGTTCTGAGTCACCTGCAAAATATTTTCATCCTTGAGCACGGGCACCGATCCAATATTGGAGAAGCGCTCGGTGATAATTTCCAGGCGCCGCACATCTTTACCCAGTTCCTCCACGATTGGCTCGTCCCGGAACCGCTCCGACTCTTTCAGATAGGTGTGCCAAGCCATCAGGCTGCTTAGAGGCGTACCCAGTTGGTGAGCCGTTTCTTTGGCTAGACCTACCCACACGCGGTTTTGCTCGGCCCTGCGTGAGTAGCTGAAGGCGAAGTAGGCAATAACACCTAGGCAGGCAATAATAGCCAGTTGCACCAGCGGATAGTAGCGCAACTGCGTGAGCAGCACCGAGTCTTGGTAATAAATATAATTGCGCAGCCCCGCCGCGTACTCCACCACAATGGGTGGGTGCTGGGCTTTCATCTTCTCGATTCGCTCGCGCAAAAACTTAATCGAAGCTTCCTCCGACATGCCCTTGGGCAGGTCGATGTTTTTGGTGCCCTGAATATTCCCCTGATCGTCGGTGAAGATGATAGGGATGGTCGTGTTGGCATCAATAATCTGTTCCTGCACAAACACCAGGTTGGTTTCCTCCTCCGTGCTGATAATGTAGCGCTGGGCCTTGGCGTATAAGTCAATCTGCTGCTGCTCGCGCTCAGACAGGCGGCCTACCAGAATATTGGTGTAGATAACCGTGGCAGCGGCAATAAGCAAAGCGCCAGCCAGCACCACAAGCTTAATACGGGACTTCTGATCGTAAATCGGTAGCAAAGGCAGAAAAGCTGTAAGGCAGAAAAGCCCCCACGGGAGGCGCGAAGAACTACAAACGCACGGGCAACGAAGATACGTGCCCGCGCCCGATGCAGACGCTTTCCCCTCAACTCAGGTTCCACGGTTCTGCTTCGTAGCAGGTCGCTACACGAATTTTTTAAGTTTATCTGCGCACCAAAAAGCCCCCCAGCCGGGTTATAAGCGTTTTGGCACGATACTTTACATACCCTCGAACCACTATGGAGTGTCGGCTGTTTTCACACTAGCGATTTCCGCCGTATTTTTGCCCCCCAGATTCTCGCACTAGCACCAGCTATGCTCCACCCATTCAAGGCTGTCAGCCTGTCTTTCAAGAAAGCGCCCTTAGCCATTCGGGAGCTTATTGCATTAGACGAGGCCGCTTGCCGCCGCTTCCTACATACGCTCCATCACGACCTGGGTCTCAGCGACCTGCTCGTGCTCAGCACCTGCAACCGGACGGAGGTGTATTACACCGCCGATCACGACCACAGCACGGCCATCATTACGGCACTAGGCCACCTGAAGGGCTTGCCTGAAAGCCACGCCTATGCGTCCTACTTCGACGTGCTCGATACCTATGAGACGGCCGTTCAGCACCTTTTTGAGGTAGCTATGGGCCTCGACGCTCAGGTGGTAGGCGACTTACAAATCAGCAATCAGGTAAAGAACGCTTATCAATGGGCTGCCGATGCGGACGCCGCTGGTCCGTTCTTGCACCGCCTGATGCACACTATCTTCTTCACTAACAAGCGCGTACAGCAAGAGACCAGCTTCCGCGACGGGGCCGCGTCTACCTCTTACGCCACCTTGGAACTGGTGGAGGAATTGACCGCCGACGTTGCTAACCCCAGCATTCTGGTGGTAGGATTAGGTGAAATTGGGGCTGATGTATGTCGCCACCTCGGCGACAGCAACTTGTTCACGAATGTGAGCATCTGTAACCGTACCCGTACTAAGGCCGAAGAATTAGCGACTGAGTGTGGCTTGCGCGTGTTCGACTTCGAAGACTTGGTAACTGGCTTGAAAGACGCCGATGTAGTTATCTCGTCCATCAACCGCGATTCGCCCTTCTTCACCACCGATATGGTGGCGCGCCTCGACGTACTGAACTACAAGTTTTTCATCGACCTCTCGGTACCCCGTAGCGTAGAGGCCGAAGTGGAAAACGTGCCCGGCGTGCTGGTATACAACATCGACGCTATCCATAGCAAAGCTAGCGCGGCGCTAGAGCGGCGCTTGGCCGCCGTACCGCAGGTGCGCGCTATTATCGCCGAAAGCATTGCTAGCCTCTCCGACTGGACCAAGGAAATGCTGGTGTCGCCCACTATTCAGAAGCTGAAGAATGCCTTGGAGCAGATTCGGCAGGAAGAAATGGACCGTTACCAGAAGAAAATGCCCCCGAGGAAGCCAAGCGCATGGACGAAATTACCCGCTCCCTGATGCAGAAGTTTCTGAAGCAGCCGGTATTGCAGTTGAAAGCAGCCTGCAAACGCGGCGAAGCAGACCAAGTAATTGATATTATCACGGAGTTGTTCGACTTAGAGAACCAGCCGACAACTGCCCATTAGTAAGCCTTTACTTGCTACTAACCCCAAACGAAAAAAGACCGCTAATAGCGGTCTTTTTTCGTTTGGTTTCGTGAGCGAAACAGGTGATTACATAGATTCGCAGCAGTCCTCGAGTGAGTCGATCACATCAAGCAGCTTAGGAATAGATAGGGAGTAGTAGATCTTGGTGCCTACTTTGAATGAGGACAGAATGCCACGGTCTTTCAAAGTGATAAGATGCTGAGAAGCAATGGCTTGAGGCAAGTCGAGAGAACGGTAAATCTCCGTTACAGTCATCTTGTCCTCCTTACCCAGCAAATCCACGATTGCAAGGCGTTTAGGGTGGGCCAACACTTTCAGCATTGCGGCAGCCTTGTCTACTTTCTTGGATTCTACGCGCGCCAGCAGTGGTTTCATATACTAGTACAAAGGTGGAAAACTTAGGGAGAGAATAAGGATCATACGATATTCTATACCTGCAAAGTTCCTTTGAAACGAACATAGCCCTGAAAAGATTTGGTTTTCGCCGAGTTTCTTGTGGCTTTACTCACAAAAAATTTAGTTATAAAAGCTAATTCCTGAGCGCTAGCATGGGTCTACTTACCTTTGCACCATATTTTTCACTCTGTTAATTTTCTTGTATTTCTAATGAAAGACCTACTGGCCCAATTTGAAAATAAGCGTCCCGAAATAGTTTTTGAATGGAAGGACGCTGAAACTGAGGCCGAAGGCTGGGTCGTCATTAACTCTCTGCGCGGCGGAGCCGCCGGCGGCGGAACCCGCATGCGCCAGGGCCTGGATAAGCGCGAGGTCGAAAGCCTGGCTAAAACCATGGAAGTAAAGTTCACGGTATCAGGGCCGGCCATCGGGGGGCAAAATCGGGCATCAACTTCGACCCGCATGACCCGCGCAAGCGCGGCGTGCTGGAGCGCTGGTACAAGGCCGTTATTCCGTTGCTCAAGAATTATTACGGCACCGGCGGCGACTTGAATGTGGACGAAATTCACGACGTGATTCCTATTACCGAGGACTATGGCCTGTGGCACCCCAAGAGGGTATCGTAAACGGTCATTACCACGCCACGGAGCCGCAGAAGATTCAGAAGCTGGGGCAGTTGCGCCAGGGAGTAGTGAAGGTAATTGAAGATGCGACGTTCACGCCTAGCCTGAGCCGCAAGTACACCGTGGCCGACCTAATTACTGGTTACGGCGTGGCAGAGGCGGTACGCCACTATTATGAGCTCTGGGGCGGTGAGTTAGTTGGTAAGCGTGCCCTCATTCAGGGTTGGGGTAATGTAGGCGCGGCGGCAGCGTATTACCTTGCCAGCCAGGGTGTTCATATTACGGGCATCATCGACCGGGCCGGTGGCTTGCTGAATGAGAATGGGTTTTCGCTGGAAGAGATTCGTGAGCTGTTTCTCGCTAGAAAAAACAATACACTCATTGCCAGTGGCTTGCTCTCATTTGAGGAAATTAGCCAGCGCATCTGGTCTTCAGGAGCCGAGATATTTATTCCTGCCGCCTCATCCCGTCTGGTTTCGCGCAGCCAAGTAGAGCAAATGCTGGCCGGCGGCCTGGAGGTGATTTCCTGCGGAGCCAACGTGCCTTTTCAAGATCCCGAAATCTTCTTCGGGCCTACCGGCGAGTACGCCGACCAACACGCTTCCGTCATTCCCGATTTTATTGCCAACTGCGGTATGGCTCGGGTATTTGCTTACTTGATGGAGACCAACGCCGAAATCACCGACCAAGCCATTTTTAGCGATACGTCACGCGTTATTCGTCGGGCTTTGGAGCGCACACGCCAGCAGGGCGACGGCCGTACGGGACTAGCGCAGAAGTCGTTTGAAATGGCCTTGCGGGAGCTTGTATAGTTCGTTGATTGTTCGCTAAAGAGGGCAATCGTATTTTATAATACTATGACTGTCAACGAATTTCTTCAATATCGATTTTTCGGCAACAACATCGGTACTTACCTCGTGTGCGGGTTATTATGCTGGTGGGCTACGCTTTCAAAACCCTACTGTCGCGCTTGTTATCGCGTCTGCTGTTTCGGTTTCTGCGCAAGCAAACGGAGGGTGTTAGCGAAACCCAGTTTCAGGTGCTGCTCATCAAACCGATTGAAGTTGTCGTCGTTTTGATCACTATTTTTCTGGCGTTCAAAGTGCTTAATTATCCGGTTCGCACTTCCGATCTGGACAAAAGCGAGCACTGGCTTGAGCTGCTTGTTTTTCGGGTTTACCAGATTGGTTTTATCACGGCCATTTGCTGGGTAGTTCTTCGGCTGATCGATTTTTTTGTACTGGTATTCAGCCGCAAAGCCGAAATCGTTCCTTCACGCCTGAATAATCAGTTGATCCCTTTTGCCAAGGATCTGCTGAAGGTGTTTGTGATGATCATTGCCTTTCTGATTATTCTCGGCAAAGGCTTTGGCGTGAATGTGACGGCCCTAATTGGCGGCTTAGGCATCGGCGGCTTGGCTGTAGCATTTGCGGCCAAGGAAAGCCTCGAAAACCTCATCGCTTCCTTCACCATCTTCCTTGATCGCCCCTTTAATGTAGGCGACCTGGTAACTGTGGGCGGCGTAACCGGCACCGTTGAGAAGGTAGGTTTCCGCAGTACTCGTCTGCGTACGGTGGAGAAAAGCTACGTCACGGTGCCTAATAAGTCGATGATTGATAAGCCGTTGGATAATTTGTCGCTGCGTACCGCCCGGCGCGTCAACTTCACGCTCACTATCAGCCACGAAACGACCAGCGACCAGCTTCGTCGCATTATTGCCGATGCTACGGCCACTATTCGGGCGCACCCGCTTACGACTAATGAAGTGCAGTTGCAGTTCACAGCTCTCACCCCTACCGCCAAGGAAGCCGCTGTTCAGTATTTTGTCGAGACGAATAACTACGATGAGTTTCTGGCGGTGAAAGAGGAATTGAACTATGCTATTGTGGAGGCAGTGGAGCGCCACGGCGGCAAGTTTGCCAATATGCTGGCCAGCACTCAATCGCCTGCCGACCGGCTGCAAGGTCTCGAATCTGTTGATCAGCCCGTTTTGGGGAAATAACAACTGCGTAGCTTCTACCATTATTACGCAAAAAAGCCCCCAGAAATATTCTGGGGGCTTTTTATGTGTCAGACTATTATAGACTGGTTCTAGCGGCCGCCGAGCAGACCGCCCAGCAGGCCGCCCATACCGCTGCCGCCACCGAGGAGGCTGCCCAGACCGCCGCCGCCGGCGGAACGGGGTGCCGAGTTTGGGCGGCCGCCCAAACCGCCCAAGATGGACGTGAGGGATCCTAAGCCGCCGCTGCCTACGTGCGAGCCACGCTGGGGCAATTGCTGGCCACCACCGCCTAGTACGTTGCCTAGCAAGCCGCCGCCGAGCAGACCACCCAACAAGCCACCCATGCCGCTACCGCCCATGCCGCCCATCAGGCCACCCATAGAGCCACCGCCCATTAGGCCACCTAAGCCACCGCTGCTCATCGCACCACCCCGGTTGCCGCCCATTACGCGCGACAGCACCATCGGGGCCACTACACCCAGCAGACCACCCATCAGGGCGCCTTTGGGGATGCCGGCACTTTCAAGTTTATCAGTAATGCCGCCGAAGAAGCCCTGCTTGGCAGGATCGTTCGCATCGTGAGGCACTTTCTCGGCTTGGTCAACTACTTGCTCCAGCGTGTGCTGCTGTTGCTGATTAATGCCGAGATACGTGGAAATCTTATTAACCATTGCCTCTTCGTCGTTGGAATAAGCTCCATCGGCGCGGGCAAAGCTGATCAGGTCGGTTACCAGCGAAAAGCGTAGCTCACTACCTTTCAACGCGTCCAGATTCTGCTGTACAGTGCTGTTAGTGGCATCCTGAGCGGCGCTTACTACCTGTTGGGTAGAGCCACTGGAGAGACCAGCAGCTTGAGCGAGCTGCTGCAAAAACTCTATCTCGGCGTCTGAGGCCTGACGGTCGGCGGAGGCCAAGCTGGCAATTACGCTGAGGTAAGCGGTTTTCTCCTGTTCAGAGTAATTCTGTAATACTTGCGTGTTGTCCATAGCGGTTGAGGTTGGGAGGAAAGAAAAGTACTGCTCTCCTTAACGCACTCTATCGGGAAATGTTGATGCTCGACTATACCCCGCAAAAAAGAGTTGTAGCACAACCCTTTTGCCACGCTTTTAAGTAAGGCTAGAAATCGAAATACTCGTCGGGTTGTGGCTGGGCTGGCTTCTTTACCGGCTTTTTCAGCTCAAATGGCTTTCGCGCCTCTGCCGGCCGAGTCGCAGGCGTCGCAACAGGATCGGTAGTGACATCCAGTGCATCACTCAGATTAGGACGCGGACCGCTGCCGGGGGGCGTTGCGGCAGCCCGGTTAGCCTGCGCGCGCGCCCGATCATAGCTTACTTTGAAGTTGTTCTCATCGCCCTGAATAGCCAGCAACAGGTTGGGCCCAGTGGTGCCGCTTCCCCCCATAGATGCCCGATGCAGCAGCCCCGGCAATACCGGAATAGAGAGGTGATAATCCATCTGCTGATCAAAGGTATGCGTGCCCGTAACGCGAATAATGGAGGCAGTGCGCACGTTAGAGCGGATTTCCATTTCCGGCATATACACTGTCCGGCTCTGAATATAGAAGTTGTTGGTGAGCTCTGCGAAGCGCAAATGGCGCAATTGGTCCCGACGAGCTATCATAGAAAGCTTCTGCAACGGCTCAAAATTATTGAGTTCCCCATCGCGCACCGTTGCTCTTACTTCGGCTTCCATTCGGTCAGTAAGCGGCGTCAGACGGCGGTCAAAGTACAGGTCCGACTCGCCCGAAGCCGTGAGGCGGCCGCGTAGGTGACGAGCCGTAATAAACTTCTGGCCAAAGTCCTCAAACACGTAAAACAGACTATCAAGCGGCAGCTGCGAGCAGGCCATGGTGGTATGCACCTTCAGCAAATCGGGCTGGCGCGCATCAATGCTTCCTCGAATGCTGGCTTGGCCGCCAGCCGCTGCCACACTCAGCGTAGGCGAAGAAATAACTTGGTCGCGCAGGCGCACCGTGCCATTGAGGTTACGCCCCCGGAACCGCCGAAATTGCACTCGGCCTACGCTGGCCTGTACGTCTAAGGCCAGATTGGGGGCTACGTGAAACTCGTATTCGGATTGCGGCCCGCGCTTTTTACCCTTTGGGGGGCTTTTCTGCGCAGCGTCAGCTAATTGCGCGCTCAGCAGCTGGTCAAAATCAAGTAAGCGCGACTCCACATCGGCCTCCACTAAGAGCTGTTGGCGGGGAAGCAATAGCCACCCCAGCGCATTTTTGAACAGGCCGTTTAATTGAAAGTCAGAGCGACCTATTCGCCCCTTAAAATCACTAACGGCTACATCGTTACGACGCAGAATAAAGTTGCCACTGAGCCCCGTAAACGGCTGCCCAAAATCGCGCAGGCGCAAACTCACACCTCGTAGCGTCAGGTCGCCGCTAGACTGCACGGCGGCGGTTGCAGGTTGGGCCCGGAAGGCTCGCAGGTTGCCGTTGAAGCGCACGGCTAGGCGCGCATCACCACTGGCTGTACGCACGGCGGCTACTGGGTAGAAGCGCAACGCACGGGCTACGTCAAGGTCAGCCCGCAGGTCGAGTTGTACCGTTGGGTCTTCGAAGTTATGATAGCGCAAATTGCCCCCCAGCGCCCGCCCGTGTAGCGTGCCGCGCACCTGCCGCAAAGCCAACGTAGACGTGCTCAACGACCGCTTGTTGCCATTATCAAAGGACCCCGTCAGATAGACGTGTTCCACGGTCTCGCGGTACTCAGGATGATAGAAGGAAGCATCGCGACAGCCAAACTGCACATCTACCCGCGGATTGCTGCGCGCAGACATAGCTCCGCGTACCGTACCTCTAAAATACACCTCACCCCTACTACGGTAAGCGCTTAAGTTTCCAGCCAGGCGCGACGGCAGCAACGCCACCACCGATTGGATGTCTGTCTGCCGACCCTCCAAGCGTAAATCCAGTTGCGTTTCGCCTCCATATCCTACCGTACCCGCCACACCATACGTAGCGGGCCCAATGCGCAAATCGGAGGGCTGAATGGTAACTCGTCGGCCTGGGCGGTCAATAGCTATCAGGGTCTTCAGTGTCAACTCCTTTTGCCGAAAGTATTTATCCTGCCCTAGCTCAATCCCTTCGATACGCGCCTTCCCATCGGCTTGAATATCAATGAGCTCATCCGTTACCGAAAGGCCCGCGCGCAAGTCGTGGGCTCGGATAGTATGCCGCTGCCGCCGCGCTGCATCATCGTATATTACCAGCACCCGCCGCAGCACGATACGTTCCAAATCAAATGCGAAGGGCTTATCATCGGATGTGCCCGATGAATCGGCCCGAAAGACGTCCCAGTTAGGTTGGCTTTGCGCATCATAGCGCACCTGCACCGTTGCTGAGTCCAGGGTCACGGCCCGAATGCGGTAACGACCAGCTACAAGGTCCCAAACGTCGAAGGCGCAGTATAAGCGACGGGCGCGCGCCAGAGCCACGGTATCTTGAGGTAAAGAGCCCCCCACTACCACATTCTGCAGCGTTACCGACACTCGCGGAAACTGATCGATCAACGAAAGATCAATTTTACCCACTTGCACAGGTGTACGCAGGTGCCGGTTGGCTTCCCGCACAAACAGCGCAATGATGCGCTCCTCCCCCAGCCAGATTCCCAAAATGCCCCCCAACAGCAGCAAAATGCCTCCCAGCAGCGAGTACAGAAAAAACTTTTTTAAACGAATCAACAACCGAAATTTTCTGGTAGTGAAACAGTTGAGAGGTTTTTTGGCCTCCCTCACTAAAAATTATAGCCCGAAGGTCGCGGTTTTTTTTGCGTATTCGAAAATGACCTGCCATATTTGCCATCCCAAACGGGAACAAAGGGAGATTAGCTCAGCTGGTTCAGAGCATCTGCCTTACAAGCAGAGGGTCACTGGTTCGAACCCAGTATCTCCCACTAAAAGGACAGTCGGTAACGGCTGTCCTTTTTTTGTTTATAGTTTTAAGATTGGTAAGACATGTAGCAGGTTAAAGGCCGTAAAAAATCAATATATTTATCCGTTTTAGTGGGATCTTTATAATAAAGTAACCTGCTGGAGCGTATAGCGTATTCAGCTTGTCATTACAGTAGCTACACCGCTACATTAATAATACCCTCTCTCCCTACCCTTTCTGTATTATGAAACACTTACTGACTTTTAGCCTTTCCTTATTACTGGCTGTAACTTTTACTGCTTGTGGTGAAGAGAATGAGCCAGATGCAACAGATCCTAAGACAACTCTGCTGATTAATAAAGATTGGCGCGCAACAGCGGATGTTAGCGTGACCACTACTAGTGCCGGTGCTACCACAACAGTCGATAATTACGCCGCATTGCAGGCTTGTGGTAAGGATGACTTCATCCGCTTTAACGATAATGGCGAATTAGAGATAAATGAAGGCCCTAGCAAATGCGCTGCTCCCGATCCGCAGACAGCGAAGGGCACCTGGAGCTGGAATGCTGATAAGACGGTTATCACCTTTACGGAACCCTGCTTATGCCCCAATTTCCCTCCTACGCTCAGCGGTCCGGCCGATTTAACGTCCTCTACTATGACTGTTAAGCAGACATCGACGAGCAATGGCGCCACTACGGTCCGTACCGTTACTTATGGGTCTATATAAGGCTATTTGGTAGTCACAAAAAAGCCCGCTTCATAATTGAAGCGGGCTTTTTTGTGACTACCAAATAGCTACTCAACAACCAGTCTGTGTTACTACACTTGCTCGGCTAGCTGTTAACTTGCGCCGCCACAGCAGCCCTATTTATGCCTGACTTGTTTCGCTTTCGTTTCTTTAAGTCGAGCAGCCAGTGGATTGTAGGGGGCTTTTTTGGGGTGTTGATCAGCATAGGTTTGTGGCTGCATAATGACTACGGCGTATCGTGGGATGAGCCGAACAACCACCTCAATGGGCTAGTCAGTGCAAAGTACCTGGCTCAGTTGGTAGCTCCCGAGTTGGTAGCCAGCCAACCCAGCAGTCGCCTGATTCCCGACATCCAGAACTTTGCGGATGCTGATCATGGTGTAGCGTTCGAGCTGCCGTTGGCCCTGCTCAGCTTTGTTTTTACTCATGGCGATTCACAGGCGTTCTATCGTCTTCGTCACCTTTGCGTCTTTCTTGTTTTCGTGCTCGGGGTTTGGGCCTTGTATCAGCTCGGAAAGCAACGGTTTGAAAGCTGGCGTTGGGGGTTATTGGGCACGGGGCTGCTCGTGCTCTCGCCCCGGTTTTTTGCCGAGGCTTTCTACAACGGCAAAGACATCGTGTATATGGCCTTCTTCACGCTGGCTATCTACACGCTGGTGCGGCTGCTGCACCACCCGACGCGGGGGCGCGCCCTCGTCCACGGGCTCGCCACGGCGCTGGCCGTCGATGTGCGCGTGCAGGGGTTGCTGCTGCTAGTCGTAACGCTGGTTATGCTGTGGCTGGAAGCCCGCCACCGAGCGCGGAATGAGCGCGGAATGTTGCTGCGAGTGGGCGGAGTATATACTGTGGCCGCGCTGATTTTTACGGTGTTGGGGTGGCCCTACTTATGGGCCTTGCCCTGGAAAGAACTTTTAGCGGCTACGCAGCGAATTAGCCAATACCCCTGGGCGGGGCGGGTGGTATACTTTGGGCAAGTCTTGCCGGGCACGCAGCTTCCCTGGCATTATATCCCAGTATGGATAATCATCACAACGCCTTTACCTTACGTAATATCCGCCTTAATCGGAGTGGGCCTCTGGCTGCGGAAGATAAGTTGGCGAGGGCGAGCAAGCGTAAGTTCATTTGCCGGGCGCCTCGATCTGCTTTTCGTGAGCTGGCTACTGGTACCTGTGCTACTGGTCATGGCATTGCGTCCGGTAGTGTATGATGGCTGGCGGCACTTATACTTCATCTATCCAGCGCTGATACTTCTGGCGGTGCATGGCGTGCATACGCTCGCGGCAACAGCGCGGCAGCGGCCTCAGTGGCGGCCGGTGGCTATAAGTGCGGCCCTAGTTGTCAGCGGCGGAATGGTACACGCGGCCTGGCGCATAGTGCGCGACCATCCGCACCAGCAGACGTATTTCAGCATTTTGCCCCCCAGCTTCGCTCAGCACAACTTCGACCTCGACTATTGGGGCCTTTCCTACCGTCAGGGGCTTGAATGGGCACTTATGCACGACCAGGCTCCCACAATCAACGTATACTCGCCCTGGCCCAGTGGTCACCTAGTTTATACGAACTCGCTAATTTTGCCCCCCGCCGACCGCGCCCGCCTACGCTTCACAAACCACCAAAACGCCGACTATACCCTCACCAACTATCGTTATCGAACGCATTCTTTTCCCGACACCATCGGTCGGGAAGTACATACTATTCAGGTTAATGGCGTGCGCATCCTGTCGGTTTTTCGACGCTCTGATAAGTAAGTCGGCTGATAGCGGGTTAACCTTTTTTATAACTATACCGCTCGCGTGCCCGGTATCGTTCCTTACTGCGTGATGTCACTGCTTGAAGTTTCTACTGCTCAGCACCGGCGGCAATTTCTGGAGCTGCCGGCCCAAATTTATCAACACCATCCTAACTGGATTTCGCCCCTCGATAATGATGTTGAGGCCGTATTCGACACGCGACGCAATCCCAACTTTCAGCATGGCACAGCCACTCGCTGGGTTCTGACCAATGCACAAGGTCGGGCCATTGGTCGCATCGCCGCTTTTGTGAATGAGCTTACCGCACACACCGATCCTACGTTACCGACCGGTGGAATCGGTTTTTTTGAGTGCATTAATGATCAGGCCGCAGCCAACCAACTCTTTGGTGTTGCCCAGGAGTGGCTACTGACGCGTGGGATGCAGGCCATGGATGGGCCTATCAACTTTGGGGAGCGCGACCGGTTTTGGGGCTTGCTGGTCTCGGGCTTCACGGAGCCTAACTATGGGATGTTTTATCATCCGCCTTATTATCAGCAGCTGTTTGAAAACTATGGCTTTCAGGTGTACTTCAAGCAGTACACCTGTCACCGGGAAGTAGCTGAGCCTCTGCACCCAAGCTTTACGCGCACCGCTGAGCGCTACGCGCAGGAGGAGCCAGCTTACACGTTTGCCCACTCAGTAGGTCGCTCAGCCGACCAGATGGCCCATGATTTTCATCATGTGTATAACCTGGCTTGGGCTAATCATTCGGGTATCAACCCGATGACGTTGGACAAAGCGCACCAGCTGGTGCGCCAAATGCGGCCCGTTATGGACACGCGCCTGCTTTGGTTTGCTTATCACCAGGGTGAGCCCGTCGCTTTTTTTGTGAGTTTGCCCGAGTTGAATCAGATTTTTAAGCACGTAGGGCCAAGGCTAAATCTGGGGGGCAAAATTCGGTTTGTATGGGAAAAATGGCGCTACGAACGCCGACAGCCGCGCAAAATGTTTGGGGTCATCTTCGGCGTGGTACCCGCTCACCAAGGCAAGGGCGTCGAGTCGGCGATGCTGGTGCACGCGCAAGAGGCACTTGTGGCGGCAGGCTACACGGAAATTGAGATGAACTGGATCGGCGACTTCAACCCGCGTATGTTGGCTCTTACCCGCTCCATCGGAGCCCGCATTTCCAAAACGCACGTGACGTACCGCAAGCTTTTCGACCCCACCCGAAAATTCGAGCGTAGCGCGATAATCAGGTAGCCCTCAGCTACACCTGCTGCCGAAACAGCGTATCGAGCGCCAGCACCTGCGGTATCAATAATTGCTGATCATCATTGTACACGACGTAATCGGCCCGCTGGACCTTTTCCTCCTCGCTCATCTGCTTGCCGACAATAGCCAGAATATCGGCAGCAGTACGGTGGGGGTCGCGGCGTAATACGCGGGCTTGTCGCACGTCTTGGGGGGCAAAAACCGTAATAATACGGTCGAGCTGGCGGTAGGCACCCGACTCAAAAAGCAAAGCTGCCTCCTTTAACGAGTAGGCGTGTCCTGCTTGCTGCTGCACTACGGCCCAAGTTTCAAAGTCGCGGCCTACGTGCGGGTGCACCAAAGTATTGAGCTGGGTTAGCTGCGCGGGGTCTGAGAAGGCAACGCGGGCCAAATAGGCTCTATCCAGCTGGCCCGACTCGCTAAACGTCTGGGAACCAAATGTGGTCAATAGTTCGGCTCGCAGACCTAAATCATTGGCCATGATCCATTTGGCTCGATAGTCGGAATCATAAACCGGCACGCCCAACAGTTGAAACAACCGGCAGACAATACTCTTCCCCGACCCAATTCCGCCGGTAATACCAATCCGCAGCATACTCATCTAACCCGTGAAACCCGCACGGCGGGTGTTTTTATAAGGGTGCCACGGGCTAATGACGGAGCCTGTACAAGCATAGGCTCCAGGCTGGAATCGGGAGCAGTTAGCTTACGATAGTTCAGCATTACCCTCAGTTCCTGCAGGTTCAAACGGGCAGTGTCCTCAGGGAAGCATTGTACCTCTACGGTTACGGTAGCAGGAAAAAACCCAAACTTCTCCCCCACCGGAAAATTATTCAGCTCAGGTACTATCTGCACAGGCACGGTTAGCAGAGGGCGCGGCTGTAGGCGCACCTGAATTTCTTGCACATTGGTTTCCACCGAGGCCGGACCGCCGATAGGCACTATAATGGCACCGTCGCTACTACCAGCCGGTGCTTTGGGCAAGTGCACAGGATAGGGGCTAGCCAATCGATTTACGGTACGGGCCGGCCCCCGAAAGGCAATGCTTTCGGGTACAAAGCGTGCGGCGTAGGGCAAAGCGGAGCCATCAACATCCGGGCTGAGCGTCAACGGCAGCCGGCGCGTTATTAGCTCATCAAATTCAACCCAAAGTGTATCGGTCAGAATATAGTTGAACTGCATACCTTCCATCGCGGTCTGTAAGGCTGGCCGCAATGAACTTCCTGTAACAAAGCGGGTAGCGGTCGGCACTCTGCTTACGGGTACCTCCGCTGGCTTCACGTCCAGCATCAGGGCCTTACGCAACAACTTCCACCCGCGCCCCGTCACGTTTACGGCTACTTCACTGGGAAGCGGCTGCACGGGTATGTAACGCGTGGTATCGTAGCGCCAAGTCAAGGGATAGGTAATGCGGGTAGAATACGTTTTGTTCAGCGCATTCAGCAGCCAAAACGTGGAAGCCGCCATAAAACAAACGGTAACTGCCCGCCAGTAGCTGCTCTCCTGTCCGTAAAACGGACTGGTGAACCAGCGAACCAGACGGGCAGCACGAGTGAGCGGCAAAGCAGTATAGTTAAGGAAATTAGGGCGTCGTTACAGGAGCCTTCGCGGCCGGCGTTACTTCCCGCGCGATAGCGCTACGGTCAAACTTGAGGCGGGTGCCTCGGTCTACTTCAATAATCACTGATTCTTCGTGCACATCCACGATTTTGCCATGCAGGCCACCAATCGTAACCACCGTAGCACCTTTGGTCAGCGACTCGCGGAACTTACGTGCCGTAGCCGCCCGCTTCTGCTGAGGCCGGATCATGAAGAAATAAACCACGGCGGCAATAGCCACCGGAAACAGAAACTGGGTAATGCCCCCGCCGGGGCTTGCAATAAAAGCGTGAGGAACATCGGAGAGGTGTTGGGTTGAAGAAAAAACGCCGCGGCCACCAAAGAGCTGGCGGCGCCCGGGTCAGCAAAAATAACAAGAGCGGCTTGTGGGCCGCTCTTGCTTACCGTTTTATTGAGCTAACGGTCCGTTTTGGCCGTCAGGCAGGATGTTGGTCCGAATAGCAATCTGGGTGATAGTAGGCTGAGTGTTGGCCCGAATAGCTATTTGCTTGTTCTGAAGGCCAGTTTTGCCTTGGCTGTCAAACTGCACATCAATGGTTCCTTTACCACCGGGAGCAATGGGCTCTTTGGTCCAGTTAGGAGTAGTGCAGCCGCAGGAAGCCGTTGCATTTTCAATTAGCAGGGGGCTTTTTCCGGTGTTGGTGAACGTAAAGGTGTGCTTCACTACCTCGCCCGGCTTGATGTCGCCGAAGTTGTGCTCGGTTTCAGCGAAGGTCATCACCGGCGCATTCGGGTTAGGCGCTTCCGTTTCGCTGGCCACGTTGGGGTTGTCAACTACCGGGCTGGCCGTAGCATCGGCGGCAGTAGCGGCAGCATTCATGCCGGCGGCGCCTACTTCCGTGGACTTTTCATTGTTGCAAGCACCTAGCAACACGGCAAAGGCGAACAAGGAGGGAATGAGGGTACGTTTCATGGAGTTTGTTAGCAGACCATCTTATTTGGACAGCCTAAGTTCTTCGTTTTCAATTAAAAAAGCTACAACAGGTGAATGCTGGGCGGGGTTCCGGCACCTAGCAGCCACTTGGCCCTAGTGAGGCGCACAAAATTAGGCGCTGGGGGGCTTTTTTCTATTTCAAATTATCAATTACCGCCTGGGCAAATTCGCTGGTTGAGGCCTTACCTCCCAAGTCGCCAGTACACTTTTCCTTTTGCAGCAAGGTAGCGTCCAAGGCAGCTTCGAGGCGGTCGGCGTGCGTGTGCTCGCCGAGGTGGTGCAGCATCATCAGGGCTGAGCGGAGCAAAGCCGTAGGATTAGCTTTGCCTTGGCCGGCAATGTCAGGAGCCGAGCCGTGCACCGCTTCAAATACGGCCATATCATCGCCAATATTGGCCCCCGCTACTACGCCTAAGCCCCCTACGAGGCCAGCGCAAAGGTCAGACAGAATATCACCGAAGAGGTTGGTCGTCACGATAACATCAAACTGCTCGGGCTTATTGACGAGCTGCATGCACATGTTATCAATAATCTTATCCTCAAACTGAATTTGCGGAAACTCAGCGGCCGCCTCTTTGCAGGCATTGATCATAAGTGTACCCGCCATCTTGAGGATGTTAGCCTTGTGCGCCAGCGTCACCTTTTTGCGGTTATGCTTGGCCGCGTACGCAAACGCCGCCCGGCAAATTTTGCGCGAGCCCTCCACTGTGATGCGGTTGAAAGAGTCGGCAATGCCTAAGCGCTCATCCCATACTTCGAGGCCTGAGTATAAGCCCTCGGTATTTTCGCGAAACAGCACCAAGTCAATCCCTTCGTAGCGCGTCACAATGCCAGGGTTGGTCTTGGATGGGCGCACGTTTTGGTACAGATCGTACTTCTGGCGCAGTGATACATTGATACTGCGGAATCCTTTGCCTACGGGCGTCGTGATGGGGCCTTTCAGGGCCACGCGGTTTTTCTCCAACGAATCCAGCAACGCCTGCGGAATCAACTCGCCCGATTGGTCGAAAGTCGTTTGGCCAGCGTTCTGCTCTTCCCACTGCACGGGCACCTGGGCGGCACTGAAAATATCCGTAACGGCCTTCGTGATTTCGGGTCCGATGCCGTCGCCGGGAATAAGGGTGATTGTATGCATTCTATTGATCTACTGATTGTTTGATGTGCAAATGTGCCGCAAAACGAATCGGCATTTTTAGGTAAAGTGCAGCCGTTACTTGGTTGCGTGAAATGCGAGTGTGCTGATGCGCCCCGATGGAGAACCATCCTAAGCACATCAGCACACCGTCAAATCAGCGCATTATCTAAACCGTCTTACGGGAATTGATTTGGTTGATGAGCTGGTCGACATCGCCGAGCAGTTGCTCCGCTTTGTCTTTGGCTTCGCGAATTACTTTCTGCCCCTCCGACTTGGCTGTGGATGGGCCGGCATCTACCCGGCTCGTCACTAAGCTTTCGGTAAGATCAGCTAGCACCTCACGGTACTTTTCAAGCTGATAACTAAGCCAGCTGCGGGTTTCGCGGCCTTTTTCAGGCGCGTACAGCAGACCCAAAACGGCTCCGGTAAGGGCACCGCCCGCGAAGCACACAAGGCCGGTAGTGGTTTTGCTACCCATATTTTTTAGAGAAGTGAGTACAAACAGGTGAGAAATGAGACGTTAGTTACTACTGAGTACGCAAAGACGCAAAATGAGATATATAGTCAACCGAATAATGGGTCGATGTCTCGCTTGCTTTCTGCTTGTACTAAGCTTTAACCATTACTGATTGTCAAGCAAGCCACGACCCGACTTGCGGATAGCACCGCTAGCCGTCAAATCCTGGGCCAGCTTGTCCAGAATACCGTTGATAAACTGCTTGCTTTTAGGTGTGCTATACATCTTGCTAATTTCGATGTACTCGTTGATGGTCACCTTCACCGGAATGCTACGGAAAAGGTGCATTTCGCAGAGGGCCATCTTCAGCACGATCTTGTCGAGTTGGGCTACGCGCTCCACATCCCAGTTCTGTACTGACTCGGCAATCAGCTTTTCGTAGCGCTCGTCATCCGCAAGCGTTTGCTGATAAAGGCTTTGGGCAAATTCCTTGTCCTCGGCCCAGTTGGCTGACAGTGCCATAAGCTCAAGATTCTCGTCGGCCGCCTCGTCGAGCATCTTTATAGTCTTCACCACTAGGTTTTTCACAACCGGACGATTTTCCTCCCAGTTCAGGTCAGCCTCATCTAGCTGGGTAGCCAGTGCGCCTTCCTTAAACACGAAGGTTTTGTACAGGTGCTTCAGCGCTTCCTGGTCTTCGGTATAATTGCCCCCCGGTGCGGCCAAGTACGCCTGAAACTCGGCGTCCTGCTTTATTTCCTGACGCCAAGCGGTGCGAAGCGCTTCCATCTCCTGCTCGCCGTTCCATTGCAGCTTGCGCCGAATGGTGAGGTCCTGCAGCTGCTTATTGCCCACGAGCTTCTCCAGCACTTGGTTTTGCTCAAAGCGAGTAGTGTCGAGTAGTGCTTCCTTAGAAGGCGTAAACCGACGTGCTTCACGGTCGCGCTCGTCTTCCATCACCCGCAGCAAAGTGGTAGGCAGGTTCAGCAGATGAATATATTGGTCGTGAATGCTCTCCGCGGCGTGCAGCATTTGCCCCTCAAAGAAGGTCCCTTCTTTCTTGACCTGCTTTTCATAGAAGCTGATGGCATCGGCCACAGCCTCGTTTACGGCAACATCTTCGGTTTTTTCCGGGTCAGCTTTGGTCTTATGCCATTCCTTAAAGATGACCTCGGCCAGCTTGCGCTGACCTTGCAGCACCTTGCGGTCCTGGGGTTCGGGGGAAGTGAGGTCGGGGGCAAATTCCTCGGCAATGCGGTCATTGGCCAGCAGAAAATCTGACCCTACTGCCTGATGGTAAGCGTATAGGGCCTGCATAACCTTGATGCGAAGCGAGCGACGATTGAGCATTCTGGTGTGGTGTCTGTTACGAGTTGTGAGTTGCCTGTTGTCAGTCAGAAGATACTGCTCTATAAAAAAGCTGTTCTGTTACCGGTCAAAAGGCAACCCACAACGCGCAACGCAATTAATAAGTTGATTTTACCTTGCCTAATGCAGCAATACGCTGCTCAGCTTGGCGAATAGCGGCTTTTTGAGGATGAATTCCCTCAAGCTCAGCCTTGTTAAGCACTTCTGTGGTGAAGTCGTAAATCTTTTCAGTCTGGCTCAGGGCCGACTTGCGGCTACCGCCAATTACCTCGGAGTAGACATTAATTAGCCCCCCAGCATTAATAAGGAAGTCGGGAGCGTAAATGATGCCGCGCTCTACCAGCGCCGGCCCATGCACGTTCTCGTCCTGCAGCTGGTTGTTGGCGCAGCCCGCAATAACGCGGCACTTCAAGCGGTCAATTGTGTCACTGTTGATGGTGGCACCCAGCGCGCAAGGTGAGTAGATATCTACCTCCTGATCGTAGATTTCATCGAGGCCCACGGCTACCGCGTTATACTTGGCCGCCATTTCTAGCTTGCGGTCCTCGTAGTAGTCGGTCAGCACAATTTTGGCGCCTTCCTTAATGAGGTGCTCCAACAAATAGCCCCCCACGTGGCCTACGCCCTGCACCGCAATGCGCTTGCCAGCCAAGCTCTCCGATCCAAAGGCTTTCTTGGCAGCGGCTTTCATACCCATATAGGTACCAAAAGCCGTCACGGGTGAAGGGTCGCCAGAACCGCCCATGCTCTCAGGAAGGCCAGCTACGTGCTTGGTTTCCATGCGGATATACTGCATATCCTTGGTCGTCATCCCTACGTCTTCGGCCGTGATATACTTGCCGTTGAGATTCTTCACGAAGCGACCAAACTTGCGTAGCAAGGCTTCGGTTTTTTGCGTTTTGGCGTCGCCAATGATGACGGCTTTGCCACCGCCTAGGTTCAAGCCCGAAATGGCTGCCTTGTAGGTCATGCCGCGTGATAAACGCAGCACGTCGTTCAGGGCTTCTGCGTCGGAAGCGTATTCCCACATGCGAGTACCGCCCAAAGCTGGGCCAAGCACCGTGTTGTGAATACCGATAATGGCCTTGAGGCCAGTTTCGTGGTCGTGGCAGAATACGACCTGTTCGTGTTGATGCTCGGCAATCTGACCGAAGACCGAAGTATTGGTCAACTCTTGGATTTCAACCATGCGGGACAAAAATTAAAATTGGGTGGGTGGGAAGGTAAACTGGGTGGAAAGCGGTTGTTGTATCTTTGAGGGCAAGACGAAGCTCCAACATGGTGAATCGTTGTGGTCGTAACTAACGTTAGACGTACGACGATTTGCGGAGCTGGAGCTTAGCATTACCCCTCAATTTGGGGGCAAAAGTAACCCGATTTTCTGATTTTGCCCCCCAGCCGTCGGGCTTACACCGCTTGGCGACTCCCTTCGCTACCCCATCCCAACCCCTCGACCTGTGCGCGCTCTTGCCTCTACCAATAAGTATTTGTATCGCTATAAATGGCATTTCCTGGGCGGGGTGCTATTCGTGGCGCTGTCGACGCTGCTGGCTATTTTCCCGGCCCAAATCGTGCGCTACGCCTTCGATTTGGTGAATGAAGGCATCGACTTGTATCACCTTTTTGCCGGCACGCAGGCGCAAAGCGGCGTGTACGAGCTGTTTGGGCGCAACGTGCTCCTTTACGGTCTGCTCATTGTAATTATGGCGCTGCTGCGGGGCATTTTCCTGTTCTTCATGCGCCAGACGCTCATTGTGATGTCGCGGCGGGTAGAGAACGACCAGAAGAACGAGATTTTTCAGCATTACCAATCGTTGCCGCTGAGCTTCTACCGGCGCCACAATACCGGCGACCTGATGTCGCGCATCTCCGAGGACGTGGGCCGGGTGCGCATGTACATCGGGCCGGCCATCATGTACTTCCTGCAGCTCGTCGTTCTATTTGTGCTCATCATCCCGCTGATGCTGATGGTGAACGTGAAGCTGACGATTTACACACTTTTGCCGCTGCCGATTCTCTCTATCAGCATTTTCTACGTCAATAATCTGATTGAGCGCAAGTCGGATGAAATTCAACGCTCACTCTCTAGCATGACAACGTTCGTGCAGGAGGCGTTTTCGGGCATCCGAGTACTGAAGTCGTTTGTCCGTGAAGAAGATTCGCACCAGCAGTTCACCGTCGCTAGCGACAACTACCGGGAGAAGTCATTGAGTCTGAACTTTGTGAACTCCCTGTTTTTCCCGCTGATTCTGTTTCTAGTCGGCTTAAGCACCATTATCACCGTCTGGATTGGGGACAGGAAGTTATTCGTGGCACTATCAGCGTAGGCAGTATTGCCGAGTTTCTGATTTATGTAAACCTGCTTACCTGGCCCGTTACGGCCCTGGGCTGGACTAGCAGCCTCGTGCAGCGGGCAGAAGCTTCACAGGCACGCATCAACGAGTTCATGAATCAGAAGACGGACATCATCTCCCGCCAAAATGTAGAGCGCGACATTCAAGGTGATATCGTATTCGACAATGTGTCTTTCACATATCCCGACACTGGTATTCAGGCTCTTAAAAACGTCAGCTTCCGGATTCGGCCCGGTCAAACGCTGGCGGTTATCGGCAATACGGGCTCAGGCAAAAGCACCGTAGCGGCCCTGCTTTGTCGTCTTTACGATGTAACCGACGGCAGCATTCTGGTAGACGGTACCGATGTGCGCGACTATGCCCTGACGTCGTTGCGGGAGCAAATTGGCTACGTACCCCAGGATGTGTTCCTGTTTTCGGACTCTATCCGCAACAATATCAATTTCGGCCTCGAAAACCCGACGGAGGAAAGAATGCTGCAAGCGGCCAAAGACGCCAACGTGTACGATAACATCGTACAGTTTCCGCTGGGCTTCGACACCAAGCTCGGTGAGCGAGGCATTACGCTGTCTGGGGGGCAAAAACAGCGCGTCAGTATTGCCCGAGCTTTGGTTAAGGAGCCCAAAATTCTGATTCTGGATGACTCGCTCTCAGCTGTAGATACCAACACGGAGAATGCCATTCTGGGTAGCCTTCAACGCATTATGGCCAACCGCACCAGTCTGATTATCTCTCATCGAGTATCATCGGTGAAGCTAGCTGATGAGATTCTTGTGCTCGACGACGGCCAGATTGTGCAGCATGGCACCCACGCTGCACTGATGGCGGACGCAAATGGCCTCTACCGTGCTCTCTACGAACGGCAGCTGCAGACGGAAGAAGTGTAAGGTTGGCATTACGACACAAAAAAGCCCCCAGACTTGTTCTGGGGGGCTTTTTTGTGTCGTTGCTATTATTGACCAAGCATCACCCGGCGCATACCTTTTCGTTCGCCGGCGGTGCATTGTACAATGTAGTAGCCAGCAGGCAAGCGACTTACGTCGAGTGAGGTCGGCTTATTACCAACCATCATATTTCGCGTCAGTACAGGTCGGCCTTCGCCGTCGTTTATTTCCACGCGGGTAGGACCGGCGGCGTCGGTGCGCACGATAAGGCTCTTGGTTAACGGGTTGTTATCCAAACTCACCTTAAGTGCTCCAGAAGTGGCGGCTGGCGCTTCCATCTTATCAGTTATCAAGGAAGGGACACCAGTAGCTGGCTCAGCAGCATCGGTGGACTTCTCAGCGGCAGCCGATGCGGTTAGTGCAGGGGCGGCTGGCTTAGCTGCGGGTGCCACGGGCTTCGCAGCGGTTTTCGTTTGGGCTAGAGTTGGCACCGTTAGCAAAAAGACCATTCCTAAGCCCAGCAATACAGTAAATTTTTTCATATGCATCCGAAACGAAAGAGACAAAGTCAATATCCTGTAAAAGTATAACGCAGTTGGTATTCTTCTATTCTAATTTTCCTCTTTACAACTGCATTCTATTCAGCCTCAACCGATAAGTAGGGCCCAGCCTAATTGCTGGCAAACGCCTTCTTCCTTTCATCAAATTTTTAGGTTTGTGTTAGGGTAGCTTTATCAGTTTTAGCCGCAAATTTTATCCTTCCGAAGATTGTGCCAAACCCAAATCGTCTCTTATCTTTGCGACTCGATTCTATCGGGGTGTAGCGTAGCCTGGTATCGCGCCAGCATGGGGTGCTGGAGGTCGTAGGTTCGAATCCTGCCACTCCGACAGAAACAGTTCGCTGTTTAAAAGAAGCCTTCGAATTTCGATTCGGAGGCTTTTTTTGGGCAGTAAAAGGAAGGCTTGGTGCCGCCACCGGCACCTCTCTCGGGGTGTAGCGCAGCCCGGTAGCGCGCGTCGTTCGGGACGACGAGGCCGTAGGTTCGAATCCTGCCACCCCGACTTACTCTAACTCTCAAAAAAGCCCCCAGACGATTGTTTGGGGGCTTTTTTATATATTATAATTTAATTATTATATCTACTATACTAGATGAAGTTAGGGTTGCGTTCTTTGCCAGCTTGGTATTCAATCACTTTATCTCTTTACTTCCTTTTCCACTATCTGTATGAAGAAGATCGTTTTTCTGGCATTACTCTTATCTCTAAACTTCTCAATAGCTCAAGCTCAAATAAGTAGAGGCACCTCTTTAATTGGGGGAAGTATTGGATACAATTGGTCTACTAATGAGAGCAAGTATGTTGGGTCAGTCATTCCTGCCGGTCCAAACCCAATAGAGCTCACTTATCAAAATTTTAATATCAATCCAAATGCAGGTTACTTTATAGCTGACAATCTAGCTGCAGGGCTGTCTTTTGGATTTGGTACAACAAAAGAAATTAGGCCTTATTCTGAAAGTGCCGATCCCGCCCGCCCGAACAAACTGATAACAAAATCTATCACTTATAATGTAGCGCCTTTTCTGCGTTACTACTATTTCCCGATTGAGAGCTTCGGATTTTATAGCCAATTATCAGCTGGATTAAATCATCAAGTTACTACCACTACATTTGATGGAATTGATAATGAACGTAAAAGTAAAACTAATGGGGGGGTGTCAGTATCACTCCAGCACTAGTTTTCTTTCCTTCTCATAAACTAGGTTTGGAACTGACTGCTGGTAGTATTGGCTATTCTCGCACTCGCACTAAGCCTTCAAGTTTACAGGAGGGACAATATGATAGGGAAACTAAAACCTCAAGCTTTGGAGCCAATTTTGGCTTGAGCAGTCTCACGCTAGGAGCTTCTTATTACATAGGTCGCCAATAAGTAGCCATTCTACCATACAAAAGCCCCCAGATATCCTCGGGGGCTTTTGTATGGTAGAATGGCTATTACTTCACAACCGCCAGCACTTCTGCCGGCCCGGCGTCCGGAAATTGCTCCACATATACTTGGCGCAGGGGTATCTTCTGTTGCTTTGCGTATTCTTTAATGCCACTGTACAGCTTGCCGGGGGCCAGCATATAACTGGCGTTCAGGCGGGCCTGTACTACCCGCTGCCCACCGCTGAATGTGCTATAACGATAGCCGGGGGGCAAATTCTGTGAAACTGTATCCGCTACGATAAGGCCGATAAAGGCTTTCACTGTGTCACCGGCCGCCTCGGGGTCGTTGTAATAAATATTGCCGAGTGTGCCCTGGAGGTGATTCTTCTCCTTGTACTGCTGTGCTTGTCTAAACAAAGGGCCAAACTCATCCCCCTGAACGGGCCCATTGTAGTAGCGCCCAGCCAGATAAATAGGCTTTGCTGTGGTTATCACCGTTACTTCAGGCTGACGGAAACCTCCCAGATACGCATACACGCCACCCAGAATAAGCACCAGAGCAAAACCGATAAGCCAGAACCAACGCATTATGTAGTGTTTAAAGTGAGTGCTACAAAGTACAATATGAATTAAGAAGTGCGAGCACTACTTCCCAGATCCACTTTTTCACTGTTCAGCTCCATGCTCACGTCTTTGTACTGCATCTGGTAGAGCTGCTGATAGAAGCCTCCATGACGCAATAACTCTTCGTGCGTCCCCGATTCCTTGATCTCGCCACGGTCGAGCACAATAATGCGGTCGGCTTTCTGAATGGTGCTGAGACGGTGCGCAATAACCAGTGAGGTACGGCCCTCCATAAGTTTGTCGATAGCCTCTTGTATCAGCTCCTCCGTTTCGCTATCGACCGAGGAAGTAGCCTCATCCAGAATAATAATCTGCGGCTGGTATACCATGGCTCGCACGAAGCTAATAAGCTGGCGCTGACCAACGGAAAGTGTGGCCCCGCGCTCCATTACAGGATAATGCAAGCCGCCCGGTAGTCGCTCAATAAAGCGTCGGGCACCCACCAAATCGGCCGCTTCCCAGATTTGGGCTTCCGTAATATCCTTATTTCCCAGCGTGATGTTGTCGGCGATGGTGCCTGCAAACAAGAACACATCCTGCAATACCACCCCAATATGACGGCGCAACTCTTTCAGGTCGAACTCGCGCAGATCGTGTCCATCGACGCGGATAGTACCTTTGTTGATTTCGTAGAAGCGGCTGAGCAGGTTGATAATAGAGGTTTTGCCCGCACCCGTAGCCCCCACGAAGGCGATGGTCTGACCAGCTTTTACGTTAAAGCTGATGTCGCGCAGCACGTACTCTTCGTCGTTGTAGGCAAACCAGACTTTTTCAAAGGCCACATCCCCACGGATGGCGGATGGCGCCAGCGTGCCAGTATCGGCAATAAGCTCCTTGCTATCAAGCAATTTCAGCAGACGATCCGTGCTTACCAAGCCAAGCTGCAACGTATTGAAACGGTCAGCAATTTGCCGAATTGGCCGGAAGAACAGCGCATTATACAGGATAAAGGCAATGAGCGCCCCCTTTGAGATAGTGCCCTCAATCTGGCCCTGCGCCGCATACCATACCAGCAACCCTACGCCAATAGCGGCCAACACCTCAGCCACCGGGAAGTAGATGGAGTAATACAGTACCGACTTCACATTGGCCCTCGTATGCTCCTGGTTAATGGCTTTGAACTTGCGAAACTCGCGCTCTTCGTTGTTGAAGATCTGCACCACATTCATGCCCGTCAGGTGCTCCTGCACGAAGGAATTCAGGTTGGCCACCGCCGTGCGCACCTCCTGAAACGACTGCTTCACCTTTTCCTTGAATACGTAGGTGCTGATAATCAGAGGTGGAATGACTGAAAGGCTCACCAGTGTGAGGCGCCAGTCAATCCAGAACATAAAGCCCATAATGAACAGCAGTTGGAGAATGTCGCCAATCATGGCCGCCAAGCCTTCACTAAACACATCCGACAAAGTTTCTACGTCGGAAATATTGCGGGTTACCAGCACTCCAATGGGTGTGCGGTCGAAGAACTTAAGGCGCAGATTTAGAATGTGTTGATACAGATCAACCCGAATATCGCGCACGATATACTGACCCAGCCAACCGCCGAAGTAGGTTTGCAGATAGCTTACCAGCGTGTGAGCTACCAGCAGCACCAGCAGCAGCACAAACATCTGGTTCACGCCCGTCAAGTCGCCCTGCTCGATACTGCGGTCCACCATTTTCTGGATCAAAAAAGGGCGCAGGGTGCCCAGCGCGGCCGTAGCAACGGTCAGGAAAATTAGAAAATAAAATATCCGCCGGTACGGCCGCACATACTTCATCAGGCGGCTTAGCACCTGCCAATCGAAGATGTTGCCGGTTTTGGTGGCAGTAGTTGTTTGCTCCACAGAGGGTTTTTTAATCGATACAGGGTACTAAGGAGAAGTAACCACACATAAGCCTTAGAGGTTGCAAAAATAGCGTCGGCTTATACTCACTTTTGCCCCCACACCCGTCACTCCTGCGGAGGAAGGATGTTAAGAAGTCGGCACAAAGTACGGCATTCCGGTAGGCTCTTCGGCTGCAACCAACTCCGACGGGTACTCAACTCGGCTCAGGAATAAGCCTTTCGCCACCGCAGCGCCACTAGCGGCAATACGGCTTTGGGTATGTAGGATATGGCCAAATTCCTCGGGGGTCAATTTGCCCCGGCCTACGCTCAGCAGCGTTCCTACCACCAAGCGCACCATACCGCGCACAAAGCGGTTGGCTCGAATGCGAAACACCAAACCGCCCGGAATAGGATGCCAGCCCGCTTCATAACACACACAGATGTAGTGGTTTTCGCCGCCTTTCACTTTGGAAAAGCTGGTAAAATCGCGGGAGCCGATGAGGTAAGCAGCAGCGGTATTCATAGCGCCCACATTCGGCGCACGATCTAGGTAAAGGCTTTGATTAACGCCAAAAGGATCAGGAATGAGGCGCACGAAGTACTCGTAGGTGCGAGCTTCGGCATCGAAGCGGGCGTGGGCTTTGTCGGGTACGGCATGCAAGCGCCGCACGGCAATGTCGGGGGCAATGCGCGGTTGAGGCGATACAAAATGGTGGCCTCGTCCAGCGTGGGGGGCAAATCGGCGTCGAAGTGCGCTACCTGGTGGCTGGCGTGCACGCCCGTATCGGTGCGGCCACTGCCTACCGTATAGACGGACTGACGTAATACCTGCGAGAGGCAGCGGTCTAGCTCTTGCTGTACCGTAAGGGTGTTAGGCTGCACCTGCCAGCCGTGAAAACGGGTACCATCGTAAGCCAGATGAAGAAAATAGCGCATGTAGAGCGGAGGCTTTGACGAGCACAATTGCTGCACTGTCTGAGGCCGTTTAATACGACGCAAGCTACTGCTTATGCTACTTTACTGAAGCGTAAAGCAGAGAATCCATAGTTTGGCCATCCTTGGTGATACTCTTACGCAAGCGCGCTTCTAGCTCATAACCAGCCTTTTCCAGCACGCGTGCAGAAGCAGCATTCGGGGCAAACACCACAGCATACAGGCGGCACAAGTCAAAATTGGTGAACGCGTAGTCCGTCAAGGCGACAACTGCCGCTGTCGTGATGCCGCGACCCCAAAACTGTTGGCCTAAGAAGTAACCAATTTCTGCCGACCGCCGATTGACATCTTGCTTGAATAATACGCTGATGCTCCCGGCCGCTTCCCCATCTACCTCTATGCACAGGTGCACGTCGGTCATGCCTTCCGGACTTAATACAAAGCGCAGATGGTGCTCAGCATCAGTGAGCGTATAGGGATTGGGAAACCGGTCGCGCAGGTTAAGCCAGATGGCGCGGCTATTACCGTGCGTGCTTAATGCCTGAGCATCACTAAGCTGCCAGGGCCGCAGCCGCGCCCCATGCACGGGTAGTTCCAACGTGGGGCGCAGCCGGGCAGCAGACATAAGCCGGGGGGCAAATTTAGACCTTCTCGTAAATTACTGCTGCTCCCTGCCCTACTCCTACGCACATAGTAGCCAGTCCGTAGCGCACGCCTTCACGGCGCTGCATTTCGTGCAGCAACGTCGCCGTGATACGCGAACCGCTAGCGCCCAGCGGGTGGCCGATGGCAATAGAACCGCCATTGACGTTTACTTTTTCAGGATCAAGCTCTAGGTCGCGCATGCAGGCTATGGACTGGGCGGCAAACGCTTCATTTAGCTCAATCAAATCCATATCGTTCATGGTCAAGCCTGCGCGCTGCAATACCTTTTGGCTGGCGGGCACTGGTCCGAGACCCATGTAAGCCGGATCTACACCGGCCACGGCGGAGGCTACCACGCGGGCCAGAGGCTTGAGGTTATAACGCCGCAGTGCCTCTTCGCTCACTACTATCACCCCGGCCGCGCCGTCGTTGATACCCGCCGAGTTGCCAGCCGTCACGGTGCCATCTTGGGGCTGGAAAGCAGGTTTCAGCGTGCCTAATTTCTCCAAGGTAGACAAGCGCGGTGGCTCATCGGTGTCAAACAAGGCAGCATCACCCTTCGGGTTGGGCACGAATACAGGCACGATTTCGCGGCGAAAACGGCCTTTCTCGTTGGCACGGTGATACTTGCGCTGGGAGTTAAAGGCAAATTCGTCCTGCTCCAAACGCGTGATGCCGTACTTGCGAGCTACGTTCTCCGCCGTTTCGCCCATGGCATATGGGTGATGCAGCTTCGAGAGCTTCTGATTTACAAAACGCCAGCCCAAGGTGGTATCATGAGCAGTAAGCTCCCGGCCGAAGGCTGTTTCTGACTTCGCCATCACGAAAGGAGCCCGGGTCATGCTCTCGGCGCCACCGGCCAAATACACGTCACCTTCACCACAGCGCACGGCCCGCGAAGCATCAATAATGCTTTGCAAACCTGAAGCACACAGGCGATTTACGGTGTTGCCGGGTACCGTAGTGGGCAAGCCGGCCAACAGGCCAGCCATACGAGCCACGTTGCGGTTATCTTCGCCAGCCTGGTTGGCGGCACCGATAATAATGTCTTCTACGACCGCCTTATCTAAGGTTGGATTGCGGCGTAATAGCTCGCGCAGTATGTGTGCGGCGAGATCATCGGGGCGGACGCTACTGAGCGCACCGCCAAACCGTCCGATAGGGGTGCGGACGGCATCTACTATATAAGCACTTAGCATTGGCTTGGAATGCGGTTATTACGGTCGTTGTTGGCTACTTTTGCCGGCCCGTAGGCTTCGGCAACGCGGCGCGAACCGTCAAACCACAAAGATGATACAAAGAATCCAAAGCGTGTTCCTTCTTTTGCTGGCCTTGGCCATGCTGAGTGTATTGGTATTGCCCATCTGGAGCAAAACCGACCCGCTAACCGGGCAAGAAGTAGTGCTATCGGCCTACAAACTGGCTTTTACAAACCTTCAAGCGGGCTCACCAGCGCCGACGCCAACCTATCTTATTGCTATTTTGGCGCTGGTTTCGGCGGCAGTGGCGGTATATGAAATTTTCCAATTCAAAAATCGTTTCCGCCAGCTTAAGCTAGGCTTAGTCAACTTTCTGCTGATTGTAGCTACCATTGGCGCGGGCTTCTACTACTCTGGGGTCGGCGAGCAGCTGCTCAATATCAAAATTCCCGGCGAGTTTGAGGCCGGCTTTTACCTGCCTACTCTCGCGCTGCTGCTTAATGTGCTGGCCAACCGCTTCATCCGCCGCGACGAGCAACTCGTGCGCAGCATGGATCGGCTTCGGTAACTTCTACTGCACTACCGAGTCACAAAAAAGTCCCCCAGACTATTTCTGGGGGACTTTTTTAATGCTTAATAGATTATCTATCGACCTCGGTTGCGCTCTACGAATGCCTCCAGCTCACGGGCGCTGGAGCTGAAGCGAAACACGTCGTAAACCCGATAGAAATTCTGCCGATCAGCCACCGCAGGGTACGCATATTTGGCTAACTCCAGCTTGTCTTTATCGAAGTCGAACTGCGTGAGCAGGTGGCGCAAATCATCGGCCCGGATGCCCGTTTCGCTCAATGCTTGGCGGGCCACCAGTAGCTTGTCGCTATCGAAGGAACGATTTGCCAGCGCTTGTGCCAACGCGTCGACATCCTGCGGCGTCATTACCTGATAAGCGCCGGGGTAGGCCGTGCCCGGACCGTTGTGGTACGCCCCATAAGGGTCAACGGGCGCGTTCGGCTCCCGGCGGTCATCATCGTAAATGACGTCATCGGGATACGCCCGACGGCCAGGTCCGCGGCCCAGGCCGAGCGGCACGGCAGCTACTTTCCGCAACGCTGGCGCGAAGCCATTACGGGCAATAAGCACGTAGCTAGTCTCCAACCCCGGATCTAGAAACACGCGTGTACGGTAGTTAACGGCCCGACCGTAAGGAGTTGGAATTCGAAATTCAGCCCAGTGGAAACCCGGAGCGAGGCGGTCGATGGACACTTGGCGTACGCCGCCACGCGTCAGCGGCTGCCCATCGAATACCAAGTGAAACGGCATCCCGCGCTCGGAAGCAAAGTTGACAATAACCGGCGCCGCACGCAGCTGGGCCGATAATAGCATCAGCAAACTGATGCTCAGAAGTAAGGCCTTTTTCATGTGTGAAGAATGTGAGAGCAATAGGGATGCTCCCGATAGCTTCTTTAAGCCAAGTATTATGCCATTTTGAATATAGTAAATCCTATTCGATTTCATAGTAAGGTTAGCGTTTTAATTATCAGCCTCTTATTACTTTAGGTCGTTTCTAACTATCTCTATTACTTGTTCTTAGGTGTGTTGCTGAAATTTGCTACCACAAGATTGAGGGATACACCAAAGCACAAAAAAGCCCCCGTACACGTACGGGGGGCTTTTTTGGTTCTATGCAGATCGTTATTCAGCTATGCGCGTCACTTTGAACTCCGTACGACGGTTGCGCTGGTGCTGCTCCTCGGTTTTGGCGTTGCGAACGACTGGTTGCGTTTCGCCATAGCCTTTGGCCGTAATGCGCTCTTTCGCAATGCCTTTGGAAATGATATAATCGACAGCCGATTGAGCGCGGCGCTGCGATAAGCTGGCGTTATACGCGTCCTTACCGCGCGAGTCAGTGTGGGAGCTTAGCTCAATCGTGATTTTGGGGTTATCATTCAGCGTTTCAACTAGCTTGTCCAACTCAATTGCGGCATCGGGCCGAATGTCGGCTTTGTTATAATCGTAGAAGATATTCTCGACTACAATGGCCACGTTCTTCACAATCTTATTGAGCGTGAGTGTCGCGGGCAGGCGAATGTCATTCACCAATTCCGGCAGCTGATCTTGGGCTGGTATCTTGCCTACCGTCGTTACGGAAGTGCGGGCCGTGAAGTAGCCGGGGCGGTCAGCCACTAGTGCATAAGTCGTGGCCGAGTCGAGCTTGAAGCTAAACTTACCTTCAGCATCGGTGGTGACTTCAAGAAGTTTACGGTTGCCATTGGCAAACAGCTCCACGTTTTCGGAGGCGACGGGCTTCGTAGTGCCGGTTTTGGCGTCGCGCTCCAGCACAGTGCCATCCACGAAGAAGTTGACGAGCTTGGTGGTGTTGCGGCGGAAACGGTACAAGTCGTCGCTGCCTTTGCCACCTGCCCGGTTCGAAGAGAATACACCCACGTTTTGGGCCGTGAAGTAGGGAGCAAAATCGTCGCCGCTGCTATTGAAGGGCGCGCCTAGATTGCGCACCTTGCCCTTATCAACCACAAACACATCCAGCTTACCAATGCCAGGGTGCCCGTCGGAGGAGAAAAACAGCGTGCCATCGGGAGCAATGGCAGGAAAGCTCTCATTGCCCGGCGTATTGATTTCAGGGCCCAGATTTTCGGCAGGCGCGAAACGGCCATTGGCGGCTATGGTCGCTTTGTACAGATCGGTGCCGCCTTCACCACCTTTGCGGCCGGAGGCGAAGTACAGCGTTTCGCCATCGGGAGAGAAAACGGGCGAGAAGTCGTCGGTGGTGCGATCGTTGACATTAATGAGCGCGGGCTCGGTCCAGGCGCCACTGCGGTAGTAAGAAGCCCATAAGTCAACGCTCAGGTAACCCTTTTTCTTACCACTGTTGGAGCGGGCAAACACGACCATTTTGCCATCGGGGCTATAGGTGGCGCTTGCCTCGTGCATGCCTTCGGTGTTGAAGATGGGCTCCAGCTTGCGGACGGTGCCGCCGGTCATCTTCTCCGCATCCTCAAAGCGAATGGCATACAGGTCATTAAACCCTTCCCCATTGCCTAAGTACTTCTTTCCATCTCGGCCCGAGGCAAACACGATTTCCTTAGTATCCGGAATCATGGTGGCGCTAAAGTCGGCCGACTCGGAGTTTACTTGATCAAGGGGTTGGATTTCATCGCGCGTTTTTAGCGCCAAAAGCTCTTTGCTCAAGCGTGTATTTTTGGCCTCTATTTCGGCCCGGGCAGCTAAGGCACGGTTGGTGCCCAGCTTTACGTAGTCATCAAACTGGGCAATGGCTTCATCGTACTTACCATTAGCTTTCAGCGCCAATCCATAATAGAAGCCAGCATCAGCGTTCTTCAAGCCCGCTCCGACGGCCATTTTATAATATAGCTCTGCCTGCTCGATGCGGTTGGATAGTCGATACGATTCGCCAACCCGAAAATTGCTCTGGGGGCATTTTTGCCCCGCTCTGCCTGCGCTTTATATAAGGCAATAGCCGTTTCATATTCACCGCGAGCAAAGCGCTTATCGGCTTTCGTACCCGATTCGGAGGTCGCGCAGCCGCTAAGGCCCAACGCAGCCACTGATCCGGCGGCAGCCCACACAATAATAGAATTCTTCATAGAAGGAAAGCAGTAGGAAGGGTAAAGCTGGCGGCGTAGACTAGCAATGCTGTTATGCCTAGCAATAATACTAAGTTTCGGCAGGAGTAGAGCCGTAAGTTTAACGCTGCGGCGAGGGTTGAAAGTATTTGGCTAACCAAGTCTCAGCGGCTGGCGCGGGCCACGCCGCCGTTAGCTTGCCGTGCTGGGCAATGGTATTGTCAAAATAAGGCGTTTCGGGCTGGAGCTGACCAGTAGCCACTGCCTCACGCAACGCCCGCCGGTCGAGCAACTGCACCTGCCCATCAACCAGAAAAGCTAGGTGCGACTTCTCCAGCAGATTTACGCCCAATTGCTCCTCCAAGCCGTGCACAAAACGTACGGAAGCATCAATAGAGCAGCCACTTGCACCGGCTACCGCTTCATCTAATCCCAACACCAAAAACTGTCCGTGCCGAAAGGCGGCCGAAGCGCGCAGTGTGCGGCCGTGGCTCGTCCACTCGGCGGCAAACTGAGCCAACGCGGGCTCAATGGCCGCTAGCTCTGCGTCCGTCAGTGGCCGGTCGGCCTGATAAATCCAAATGCGGGCGCTGGGGGGCAATTCTTCGAACGGAACAAACATGGAGGAGTAGCTTGAAACTTAGAAATACACTCTAATCATACAAAGAAACAGCCTCGCCGGGAAGTTCCGACGAGGCTGTTTCGAATAAACAAAAATGCCTTTCGGCTCGACGCTAGGCGTTCAGACCTTCAGCACTAGCAATCAGCTCTGCCAAATCGAAAACTTGCACGTCTGACTCGCGCTCCTTGTTCTTTACCCCGTCGCTCATCATGGTCATGCAGAAAGGGCATGATACCGCAATAATTGCCCCCTGCGCGTTAGCACGCGGGCTTGGTGTAGCGCCGGCATTGCCATCTTCTACCCCACGTGTTTGCGCTAATGCAGGAGCGTTGCCGTCAAGGGTAAAGAGAGCTTCTTCCGTGCGCTCAATGTTCACTTCTTTGTTGCCCGGCTCCGCTTCTTTCCACATCTGCGCGCCACCGGCCCCGCAGCACAGGCCATTGGCGCGGCTCCGCTTCATTTCCACCAAATCAGCATCGAGGGTTGCGAGTACATCGCGGGGCGCCTCGTAAATATTGTTGGCCCGACCTAAGTAGCAGGAATCGTGGAAGGTAATGCGGCGGCCTTTAAACTCGCCACCACCGGCCACGCCCACCTTGCCTTCGTTGATAAGCTGCTGGAGAAAGGTGCTGTGGTGAATCACCTCATAATTGCCCCCCAGTGCCGGGTATTCGTTCTTAATCGTGTTGAAGCAGTGCGGACAGGCCGTCACAATCTTCTTGATCTGGTAGCCATCCAGGGTAGTGATGTTCTGCATGGCCTGCATCTGAAACAGGAACTCGTTGCCGGCGCGCTTAGCGGGGTCGCCAGTGCAGGTTTCTTCCATGCCCAGCACAGCGTACTTTATGCCTACGTGTTCCAGGATGCGCACAAAAGCCCGGGTCACGCGCTTATAGCGGTCGTCGAAGGCGCCTGCGCAACCCACCCAAAACAGGATTTCGGGTTGCTCACCGCGGGCAGCCAAATCGGCCATAACGGGAACGGTAACTTGACGCTTGGTGATTTGCTCAGCCATTTAGTTGGTTTTTGATATCGTTTGTCATACTATTCGTTGGGTGGCATGACGCTTTGGTTTATGCTGTTACAGCTTGTTTCTCGGCCAAATACAGTTCATCGGCCCAATTGAAGCGGTCGGAGGGCGAAAAAGCCCACGGCGCACCGTTATTCTCAATGTTGGAGAACATCACATTCAACGAATGCGGTGCAGCCGACTCTTCCAGCACCAAGAAGCGGCGCATCTCAATGATAGACTCGAGCGGGTTAATATTCACTGGGCACGACTCCACGCAGGCGTTACAGGTAGTGCAAGCCCACAGCTCTTCGGGCGTTACTTTACCACGCAGCAACGTGTTTTGATCAGCTTCTATTTTTACCCGCTCCGTGCCTTTGCTAGCGTCACCGTATTGGTTAGGCTGAAAAATCAGCGGAGAGTTGTACTTCTCTTCCATCCGATCGCGGGTATCCATAATAATCTTGCGCGGCGACAACAGCTTACCCGTAATATTAGCCGGGCACGAGGCAGTGCAGCGTCCACACTCCGTGCAAGAGTACGCATTAAGCAGATTAGTCCAAGCCAAATCCTCTACGTCTTTGGCTCCGAACGAGGTAGGTGCTAACGCCGAGCCATCAGGCCCTACCGGTGGGGCAGGCACCTGATAACTGGGGTCCATCATGGCTTTTACCTCGTGGGTAATGCTGTCCACGTTCGAGAACTGCCCCTGCGGCACTAGCCGCGAGTAGTACACGTTCGGGAAGGCCATGATGATGTGAAAGTGCTTACTGCTTGGCAGGTAGTTCAGAAAAATCAGAATACCCACGATGTGTGCCCACCACCCTGCACGCTCCAAGAAGTGCAGCAAATTCAAGTCGCTCGGGAATATGCCTAACAGTAGTGAGCTAACTGGAAATGAACCCGGCATCTCCAGATTTTGCAGACGATGCCACTTCAGATCCGATGTGTTCATCACGAACAGCGCTACCATTAGCACTACTTCGATGTAGAGAATCATATCGGCATCAATGCGCGGCCAAGCGCGCATTTCGGGCCCGGAGAAGCGACGCACCTTTTTCACGTTGCGCCGCCACCAGAAAGCAATAACCGCTACAATCACCAGCGCGCCCAAAATTTCATTGGTCGCCATCAGCACATTGTACACTGGTCCTAGAAACTGTAAAAAGCGGTGGGTACCGAATACGCCGTCAATTACAATTTCTATTACCTCAATATTGATCACCAAAAACCCCACGTACACCACCAGATGCAACAGGGCTGGGGTAATACGCTTGAACATTTTCTGCTGTCCAAACGCTACCAGCAAGGTTTTTTGCAGCCGCTCCCCGATATTGCCCGACATATCCCGGTCGCGGCCTACTAGGATGTTGGCGCGGATCTTTCGCGCTTGCCAGGCAAACAAGCCGAAGCCGATAATGGCTACTAGCAGGAAAATAATGTTTTCGATAGTCACGGGAAAGCAGTTGGGTGGTGGGTTCGACCGAAAAGTACTCGTTATGCCTAACAAATTTAAGATTTTAGGCGAAAACTTTTTTAAGGTAAGTGTTGCAGCTTGCTTTTGGTTTACTACTTTTGCCACTCCTAAGCCGTAAAGGGCAAAGGAAAGTTGGTAACGTAGCTCAGTCGGTAGAGCACAGCACTGAAAATGCTGGTGTCGTTGGTTCGATTCCAACCGTTACCACAAAAAAGCCCTCTCCGCAATTTGCAGAGAGGGCTTTTCGTTTTAAGGCAATTTCGATTTGCCATTAGCTATCGTATTAAAAGGGAAATTCATACGTTGTCTCGGGAAACGGTTTGCAGAAATGTATATCAACCTGATTTTCAACATAATAAATTAATAAATGTTATTACAAGGATACATCACAGCTTTTATCAAAATGATTAATTTTATATTTTTACTATAAATAATTAACTTGTTGCCAGAAACTCCCCTATTTTATGCCTACAACTAAGGATATATCTTATAGACATACACTTAGGATGCATAGGTATCGATGAAAGTCAAAATGCCGTCCGCTGACACTGCAACTCCCTTGGAGCGCATCCCAAGTGTTCCACCTACGATTGCAGCGGTTCCTGCACACGTTCACCGGCCTATGTGGTCGGTGATGATACCTACGTATAATTGTTTGCAGTATTTGCAGGAGACGATAGAGAGTGTGCTTGCACAGGACCCAGGGCCCGAACTGATGCAAATAGCAGTTGTTGATGACTGCAGTACTGATGGTGATGTGAAGGCATTAGTGGACGCTGTTGGAAAGAACAGGGTTGAATTTTTTCAACAGACTAGTAACCTCGGGAGCCTACGTAATCTTGAAAGCTGTCTAAACCTTTCTACTGGCCATCGGGTCCATCTTTTACACGGCGATGATAAAGTGGCGCCGGGATTTTACACTGAAATAGATACGTTATTCACTAAATATCCTGAAGCAGGTGCTGCCTTCACACATATAGCCTATATGACTGAAGATGCAATGTTTATAAACCCTCCATTTGAAAGGGAGGAGGGCATTGTAAAAGACTTTTTACTAAAAATGGCTATTACTATTCGAGTACAGCCGCCTGCTATCGTAGTAAAAAGAAGTGTGTATGAACAGTTAGGGAGCTTTTTCGCGGTACACTACGGCGAAGATTGGGAGATGTGGACTAGAATAGCAGCACATTTTCCGGTTGCGTATTCACCTAAATGTTTAGCGCACTATCGATACCTAACTAGTAATAGCATCACTCAGCATTCTATAAAAACCGGACAAAATGTAAGAGATATAATAAAGGTGTTTAACATTATTCAGAATTACTTACCTATCGACAAGCGTAGTAGTTTAAGAAATGCAGCTCTCACAAATTATGCTATTTACTGTGCTTCCTTAGCCAATAATCTATACTTTACTGATGTTGAAGCTGCTTTGGTACAGGCTAAAGGCGCATTTACAATGAGCAAGCATAGGCGCGTATTGTATTCTCTTTTCAAATTTTACTTGAAATATTTTATGGGATACAATCATATAAAATACTTATGGTCTAAATTTATATTCCCAGATAAAACAATTAAATTATTACTCTTTCCTTTTATTTTTTAACTGCTTTAGCAAAAATTAAAAGCATATTTTTATAAAATTCTTTATCTACATATATAACAACAAAACAGCTTTATGATAAGTAAATTTTATCATATGTTTTAATATATAAAAGGAGACGTTTTAACATGTAACACATTTTAGTATTATTTTATTATCAGGCACTTGCTGCAACCATCTTTATTGCAAAAATCCGGATCAGTATACATTATTACTCTATTTTATTTCTTTATTACATAATTTATTTTGATTATCGACTTGTAAGTTTGACGTAGAGCATTTTTTTGATAAGTTTCCTTAATCTTATCCGTCAGTCTCTATGAACTTGCTAAACGCCTCCACAGAACGTATTCCCACCACCATTTACCCAGATTCCGAACAGGCATCTGTAGCTGTAGCGCATCATATTGCTGATTTGATTAAGCAGAGGGCAGCGGAGAAACGAAGCTGTGTGCTGGGCTTGGCAACGGGCTCTACCCCTACTCGCTTGTATGAGGAACTAGTTCGTTTGCATCAGCAGGAGGGGCTTAGCTTTCAGAATGTTGTAACGTTTAACCTAGACGAGTATTTTCCCATGGCGCCCGAGTCTCTGCAGAGCTACGTGCGTTTTATGCGGGAATACTTATTCGACCACGTCGATATTCCGGCGGGCAATGTGCATATTCCGGATGGCACGGTGCCCGCGGAGGGAGTTGCAGAGTTTTGCCGGCGCTACGAGGAGAAAATTAAAGAAGCAGGTGGAATTGATTTACAGATTCTGGGAATTGGACGCACCGGCCACATTGGCTTTAATGAGCCTGGTTCGGGTGCTACCTCCCGTACCCGCCTCATCACCCTCGACCATATTACCCGCACCGATGCAGCCAGCGACTTTTATGGAGAGGAGAACGTTCCGCGCCGCGCTATCACGATGGGCGTGGGCACTATTCTGGAAGCCCGGGAAATAGTGCTCCTGGCATGGGGCGAGGGCAAAGCCGCCGTCATAAAGCGCATGACCGAGGGCGACATGACGGACTCGGTACCGGCTACGTACCTGCAGAAGCATCCCCATGTGCGCGTCGTGTTGGATGAGGCTGCCGGGGCTGAGTTGACTGCCCGAAAAACGCCCTGGCTCGCTGGATTGCCTTGCAACTGGCAGGATGCCGCCTTCGTGCGCAAGGCAACTACCTGGCTGGCTCGTCAGTTGCAAAAGCCAATACTCAAGCTCACTGACCAAGATTACAATGAGAATGGATTATCGGATTTGCTAGCTGAATCGGGCCAGGCTTATAGCATTAACATCAAGGTGTTCAATGAATTGCAGCATACCATTACGGGCTGGCCGGGGGCAAACCTAATGCGGATGACTCGCACCGACCCGAGCGAGCAGAGCCGTTTCCGAAGCGGGTGCTCATTTTTAGCCCCCACCCTGATGATGATGTCATATCGATGGGCGGCACCTTGCTACGCTTGGTCGATCAGGGTCATGAGGTGCACGTAGCTTACCAGACGTCGGGCAACATCGCGGTATTCGATGAAGAAGCTATTCGTTTCGCCGAATTTGTGGCCGACTATGACGAAGCTTTCCGCCTCGATGAGCAGCCAGCTGAAAACTTATATAGGCGCGTCGTCGACTTTTTGCAGAATAAGGCCCCCGGTCAAGTCGATTCAGGTGAGGTACAGCAGATTAAAGGATTGATACGGCGGGGTGAGGCGAAATCGGCGTGTCGGTACGCGGGTGTGCCCGACGAGAACGCGCACTTTATGGACTTGCCGTTTTATGAAACCGGACGCGTACGCAAGAAGCCCTTGGGCGAAGAGGATATCCAGCTTACCATCGATTTGTTGAATAAAATCAGGCCCCAGCAGATTTACGCCGCCGGCGACTTATCCGATCCGCACGGCACGCACCGCGTTTGTCTATCAGCCATTTTTCAGGCGGTACAGCGGTTAAAAGCAGAAGGCGCTGAGTGGCTACAGGATTGCTGGGTGTGGCTCTACCGCGGGGCATGGCAGGAATGGGATGTGGACCAGATTGAAATGGCGGTACCCATCAGCCCAGAGGAGTTGACGCGCAAGCGTCGAGCCATTTTCAAGCACCAGTCGCAGAAGGACCGGCCGTTGTTTCCTGGTGCTGATCAGCGCGAATTCTGGCAGCGGGCCGAGGAGCGCAACCGTACCACTGCGCAGATCTACGACCGCTTAGGTTTGCCTGAGTATGAAGGTATTGAAGCGTTTGTACGCTGGCATTACTAATACCCTCATTTCTTGATTAAGTCTTCTGCTCGACCAATTACTTGCCATTGTGTGGCATAACTCTAAAAAAAGCCCCCGGCGCTATAACTCAGATAGCTGGGGGCTTTTTTAGGGCTATCATGACTTCTTACTGACAACTTTGTTTCTGCGCGGCACTGGCAAAACTATAGCCCAGTCGTAGGGCCTGCGTGAATGCAGCGCATGCTTCTTCCTGCTGGCCCTGGCGCTGGGCCACCCGCCCCAACAAATAATGCACCTGCCCATTGGTAGGGTTGGCTTTAGCTACCAACTGATAATCTTGTTGGGCGCGGCCGTAGTCACCGAGGCGGTAGTAGGCCAGGCCACGCAAGGTAAGCGCATACAACGTGGGGGCCCTACCCGCCACGGTACGCTGCCGCAGCCCCGTGCTCAGGTCGCGGATGGCTAAGCGGAATTGCCGTTTGGTGAGCAATCGGATTTCGCCCCGTAGTATCCAAGCACCGGCACGGGTTGAGTCTAGAGTCACGGCTTGGGTGAGTAGCTGATCAGCTACGATAGGCTGCTGCTGGCGCGCTTCATAGCGGCCCAAACGGTGTAGAATAAAAGCTCGGTCGGTGGGGTGCGTCGTGTTGGGCAGCGCTGCACGGTAATCATTTTGCGCCACGGCTGGCTGATGGTAAACTAACTCCGTGATTTCGGCGCGACGACGCAGTGCCTCCGTGTAGTTGGGCTTGAAGTGCAGGGCTTCGGAGAAAAAGCTGTGCGCGGTACTCCACTCCCCCTCGGCGTAGGCGCGCAGGCCATCATCATAATTTCCTACAGCCGTTACGTGGTCCATGGTCACTTTCACCGAAAATATAAACAGCACGAATAGCCCAATGAACCCAGCTGTTAGGAGATAGTCGCGGCGCGTAAATTTTCGGCGCTTCGGAATAGGGCGGTAGTGGCGCTCTGCCGACCCCGCTGGGGTGCGGGTGCGCATAGGGGCTGGTGGGGGCGGCATAGGCACACCATACACGCGTTGGCCCTGATGCCGGTAAGCCTGCTGCTGACGCTGTGCCTCCAGTGCTTGCGCGGCGCGGCGCAACTGATGATCGTAGACAGCGCGACGGCCAGCATCGGAGAGCACCCGATAAGCGGCGTTTACGGCCTTAAACTGCTCCTCGTATCGGGTGCTACCGCCGTGCTTATCGGGGTGGTACTGGATGGCCAAGCGCTTATAGGCCGCCTTTATATCGTGGGCCGACGCCGTGGCTCCTACACCTAAAACTTGATAATGATTCTGACTCAAAACACGGCAGTATAGGGTAAAAGTAATTCAATTTTCAGACACAAACCCGCCTTTTTCGTATGTGCATTTGGCTCGAAAAACCAGCTGTTAGGCGCTTTTTCTGGCCTTCGACCTACTAACAATTTTTCTTTCCATTCTATCCTACGCCGTATGGCTTTCGACGACGACTCTAAAACGCCCCCCAATGACAGCCTGATAGGCAACCTGAAAGGCTACCTCGATACGCGCATTGATCTGGTGCGCCTTGAAGCGCAGGAAAAGGCAAAAACGGCTTTCGTGGCTACCGCGCACGGTGCTACAATGGCGATAATTGGGCTGTTCTTTTTCATTTTTCTCAATGTGTTTCTAGGCTTGGTACTCAACGAGGCGCTCGACAGCCCCTACTGGGGTTTTGGGGTACTAGCGGGCTTCTACTTATTGCTGCTGATCATCTTTGTTGTAGGTGTCGACAAGAAGCTATTTCAGGGCCTAGCCAACAAGACATTGGATAACACAATTTACAAATCTGATAAGCGTAACTAACTCATGGCAGAGCTACACAACCCGTTATTCGAGGACGAAAAAGAATTTCTGGAGCGCCAGAAGCTCGAATACGAGCGTGCCCTGCTGGGCGACGTTGACCACATCAAAGAGAAAACACAGGAAGTGGGCAAATATGCCGCCATCGGAGCAGGCATTCTAGGGGGCATTTGGCTGATTTCTAAAGCACTGCGTAGCCGCGATGATTCGGACGATGATGACGATGAGGGCTACGAAGAGTTTGAGGACGACCGTCTAGCTCGCAAGGCGCAGAAGAAACGGGAAAAGCTGGAAAGAAAGCAGAGCAAAAACGCGCATCGGGCGTCTTATGTTTCTAATCCGGCAGTGCACGAGACCAGCCGCCAGAGTGTTGGCGACGACTACGGCTTCGGTGGTGGACACCAGTTTGACCGCGGCCAACAGCACCCGGCCGCCGGTCGGGCCGATTTGGCGCCTGATGTATATCATGCCTCCGCCGAAACCGACCCTTTTCCTCCTCTAGCTTACGATGATGCACGCCGTTTGCCGGTGCCAGCATTTGATGCTAGCCAGTCGTATTCCCAGAAGCAACCCAGTATGGTAGCCTCTGTATTGCAAAGTTTTCTGCAGTCGGATACAGGTAAGATGCTGACCGCTCAGGTAACAGCTGTTTTAATGGCGTATGTGGCCAAAAAAGTCGGTGAATATTTGCCAGTGAACAAAAATTCCGACCTTGCAGACAATCCGACGGTACCGCATATGGAGCCGGAGACAAAGGACATCGACTTTACTTATCACCACGACGACGCGGATGCGCCACAGCAGTCTCTATGAAACGCTTAGCAACCGCCGTCAGCGCGGCCAGAAATCACTGGCTGTGCTCCTCGACCCCGACCAACTGGACGAGGCCGGCTGTCGGCATTTGCTAGCACTGAGCGAGGCTCATCCTATCGATTACTTTTTTGTGGGCGGCAGCCTGGTGATGAATGCTCACCAGGCGTCGCTCATATTTTTTATTAAAAGTAACAGCACGGTGCCCGTACTGCTGTTTCCGAGTCATAGTCTGCACTTAGACACTCAAGCCGACGGAATTCTGTTGTTGTCGCTTATTTCGGGTCGCAACCCCGATTTCCTGATTGGCCAACATGTAGTGGCAGCGCCGTTGCTGAGGGCTAGCAACCTTGAGATTTTGCCTACTGGCTATATGCTCGTAGATACCGGCCGACAGACTACCGCCAGCTATATGAGCGGGACTACGCCCCTACCCTACGATAAGCCCAGCATTGCGGCCTGTACGGCCATGGCTGGCGAGCAACTCGGGCTGCGCCTGATGTATCTTGATGGTGGCAGCGGCGCCATGTATCCCATTACTCCAGCGATGATTCAGGCGGTGCGGGAAGCGGTAGAAGTGCCCGTAATAGTGGGCGGCGGCATCAACACGACGGACAAAGCGCAGGCAGCTCTAGAGGCCGGTGCCGACGTTATCGTGGTCGGTAATCAGATTGAAAAAGCCCCCCAGTTCTTGTGCGAGGTGTCTAGGGTTATTCAGAACTTCAACGCAGTGCTGGATACGGTATAAAGTGCCTCTTTAGAAAAAAGCTGTTGGCATTACAGCAAAAAAGCCCCCCAGACCTAGGTCTGGGGGCTTTTTTGCTGGTTATAAGCTGTAATTAGATATTCATCGCTGACTCGCGGCGGCGCATCTTGCCAGCTGGAATACCGAACATCATTTTAAAGCGACGGCAGAAGTAAGCCGTGTCCTTGTAGCCTACTTCCTTACCAATGTCGCGGATGCTCTTCTTGGTAGTGCGAAGCAGGAATACGGCGCGCTCCATGCGCTGGTATTCGATGTAGTCCTGTGGGTTGATGCCGGTCAGCATCTTGAAGTACTGGCCTACATAGTCTTCCGATACGTTGGCCACGCTCGACAGGACTTTATTGGACAAGTCGCCACCAATGTTCTCCTTAATGTAGTTGAACAGGTCAATCAGGCGTGGATCCTTGAAGTAGGTACTGTTGGTAGCCAGTTGCTCCACAAACATCTTGTTTTTCAAGATGTAGCGCACGATTTCGACTACAATGTTCTCGGTGTAAATCGTGATCAGACGCTCACGACCGGGCAGTTCCTGCAAGCTCTCCTCTACTACCTTAATGACTAGGTTAGCCAGCTTGGAGTTATTCGTAATCAGGAAGGCCGGCACATCCAGCGAGGCAAAGAAGTTGACCGAGTCAAATACCTTGGCCTCAAAGCTTACGTGGCTATGGCTCTCCTCTGCGTCGCCAATGAGGTCGAGGTCAGAGTTGGAATGGAAAAACTTATCCTTATTGCTTATCAGGTCGTCGTTGGTGATCAATTTGCCCCCCGAGCCGCCGTAGTTCACTTTTGTAGCGCGCCCACCGGGAATGAACAGCATTTCACCTTCTTCTACTGCTTGCTCCTCATCGCCAAAGGCAATATGGCCTTTGTGCAGTAATATCAGATTGTTACCAACATCATAATAATTGCGCACCGTAAACGGCTGTTGCAATACCAGGTTCTTCGCCTTGATGTAACGTACACCAAGCGATTCAATCACTTTATTGTAATCTTCCATATTCGGGGATGTTTTGGGTAGGGATATCTAGGGGGCCGCACAGTCGTCTAAACGTAGACAATGCAAAACAACATATAAAAATTCACAATAACGAAAAACCCAGTCATTTTCTGACTGGGTTTAATGCAAATAATCTGAATTTTAAGCTATGAACTTCTTATTTTAATAATTCCCGCGAGATTACAATTTTCTGAATCTCGGAAGTTCCTTCATAAATCTGAGTGATTTTTGCGTCGCGGTAGAAGCGCTCTACATGGAATTCTTTCACAAAGCCGTAGCCTCCATGTACTTGCACAGCTTCTGCCGTTGTGTCCATGGCTACTTTTGAGGCAAACAGCTTGGCCATAGCACCTGACTTCGCATAATCAACGTGGTTGTCCTTGTCTTGGGCGGCTTGCAGGCACAGCAGACGAGCTGCATCAATGTTGGTAGCCATGTCAGCCAGCTTGAACTGAATAGCCTGATGCTTAGATATTTCAACCCCAAATGCTTTGCGCTCTTTGGAGTATTTCAGGGCTAACTCAAAAGCACCAGAAGCAATACCCAGTGCTTGAGCCGCAATACCGATACGACCGCCAGCAAGGACCTGCATGGCGAACTTGAAGCCGAAACCATCTTCGCCAATGCGGTTCTCCTTAGGCACTTTCACGTCCGTAAACATGAGGGAGTGCGTGTCGGAGCCGCGGATGCCCAGCTTGTTTTCTTTCAGACCCACCACGAAACCGGGCATGTCTTTCTCCACAATAAGGGCGTTGATGCCGCGATGCTTTAGCTCAGGATTAGTTTGGGCAATGACCAGATACACCGAGGCCGTTGAGCCGTTGGTAATCCAGTTTTTGGTACCGTTGAGCAGATAATGGTCGCCTTTGTCCTCAGCGGTAGTGCGCTGCATGGTAGCATCCGAGCCCGCTTCTGGCTCAGAAAGGCAGAAGGCGCCAATGATTTCGCCACTGGTGAGGCGAGGCAGGTATTTCTGCTTCTGCTCTTCCGTGCCGTACTTCTCTAAGCCCCAGCATACCAGCGAGTTGTTCACCGACATAATAACTGAGCAAGAGGCATCTACTTTCGAGATTTCCTCCATCGCCAGCACGTAGGACACCGTATCCATGCCGCCGCCGCCGTACTCAGGGCTGACCATCATGCCCATAAAGCCGAGCTCGCCCATCTTCTTGATTTGCTCGGCAGGAAACTTTTGGTGTTCGTCGCGCTCGATTACGCCGGCCCAAAGTTCGGATTGGGCAAAGTCGCGGGCAGCCGCTTGTACGGCTAGTTGTTCTTCGGTGAACTGAAAATCCATTCGTAAAAAGCTTGGGTGGGAAACGTGGGTGGAAAGGTAAGCACTAACTGGGCAGAGACGGGCAAGTTACGCTCATTTGAGTGCGACTTGGCCACATGAATAACTGACTGAGTGATACAAATGTCTAGCTTAAAATGTTAAAAAGCCCCCAAAGATATTGGGGGCTTTTTTAGTATACGAATCTACTTAGCGCAATCAATCATCAAGTTAGTCGCGGCTGCGGCCACCCATGAAGATGCTAACGTAGTAAAGCAGCGTTGCTAGGGAACTGAGAGCAGCTACAACGTACGTCATGGCAGCCCACCAAAGAGCATCTTTGGCCATAGCATGCTCTGAGGTTGTCACGATACCCCGCTTGTCAATCCAGGCCAGCGCGCGTTTCGAAGCATCAAATTCAACTGGCAGCGTAACGAAGGAAAACAAGGTAGTGAGAGCGAATAACGCAATGCCTATACCCAGCGGAATCATAGAGGTGTTGATCATGAATACACCCGCAATGAGAATGAAAGGCATAAACTTCGATACGGCGCTCAAAGCGGGCACCATAGCGGAGCGGAACTGCAACATGCTGTAGGCCGTAGCGTGCTGCACGGCGTGCCCGCACTCGTGGGCGGCAACTGCTGCTGCCGCTGCCGAACGCTCTTCATACACGGCCTCGCTCAGGTTTACGGTCTTATCAGCGGGGTTATAATGGTCGGTCAAACGGCCTTCGGTAGAAATAACGCGCACATCGGTAATGCCATGATCAGCGAGCATAAGCTCGGCTATTTGCTTACCGGACAAGCCTGATTGCAGACCTATCTTGGCGTATTCAGAGAACTTGCTGCGCAAGCGCCACTGAATCAGCCAGCTTACAACCATCGCCAGAATGAGGAATAAATACATGGGCTTGGAGAGAAAAGTAAAAGTTAAGAAGGAAGCTGACGTATGCGCTCCACGATCCGCGTGGTACTGTAGCCGGCTACGAGCGGTACGGTAAGTACCTGCCCGCCACTACTCAACACAAATTCGTGGCCGACAATTCCACTGATTGCATAGTCATCGCCCTTCACCAGAATGTCGGGCTTGATCAATTCAATCAGGGCCAGCGGCGTAGGCTCATCGAACAGCACTACGGCATCGACGAACAAAAGGGACGCCAGGATGCGTGCCCGTGACATTTCGTCTTGCAGCGGCCTTCCAGGCTTCAAACAACTGACAGAAGCGTCGGTATTCAGACCCACCACCAGTGCTCCACCTAAGTGACGCGCCCTCTCCAGATAATCGACGTGTCCCAGATGAAGCAAGTCGAAGCAGCCATTGGTAAAAACCACCGGGCGGCCCTCCGTGCGCCACTGCTCCAGCAATGGTGCTACATTATTACGATCAATAACTTTATCCTTGCTCCACATCGGCAGTTGTAGCTACGGCTAAAGATATGGCGCTACGGCGGGCTATCCGACCTGATTTTATCATACTCCACACAAAGCTTATTCCACCCATTAGGACGACCAATAGGGTTTGAGAGCCGTGTACTACCAGCGCATATGCAATGCCCGCTTCCTTTGAAACACCATACACAAGCAGCGTAGCCTGCACCATTACGTGAAATGTGCCGATACCGCCTGATACCGGTGCCGCCATCCCAAATGCCCCGAAGGTGAGCACCGCCAAGGCAGCCATCATGCTTAGGTTATAAGTTTCAGGAAAGGCGAAAAAGGCTAGGTAATCCATCAGATAATAAACCAGCCAGGTGAAGAGCGTATGCAGCAAAAACACACCTTTATTCTCGAGCTTCAGCACACTAAATATACCCGACAATAACCCCTTTGCCAGTCCAACAATCCGGTTGAAAAACGCATTCTGACGCAGCCTTTCCAGATTCCTAACGAGGGCGTACACTGCCAGCAATAGCAAAAGCAATGAAATGCCAGCAATAGCCAGCAAGGTAGTTCGGTAGGCCGCAAATGACTCATAGTTATCAGTTAGCAAGCCCATTACAAACGACCAGAATTTATCAAACTCCAATAGCAGCGTGACTCCCAACAGCCCTAAAAGCATCAGCACATCAATGAAGCGCTCCGCGATAACGGTACCCAACGATATTTGCACAGGTACGCCACTACTCCGACGCAGCACGGAGCAGCGAATCACTTCCCCCATGCGGGGCAGTACCATATTCGCGAGGTAGCCCACCATCATGGCATGATATACATCCCAATAGGAGGCTTTATAGCCGGTGGGGTCTATCTGCATTTTCCACCGGTAAGCGCGGCTCAGATATCCCAATACGGATATAGCCATGGTGACAAGCAGCCAGAAATAATTGGCCCCACGTACATATTCGCCGATACGGCTTAGGTCCTGCCCCCGCACGGCATACCACATCAGCAACCCCGATAAGGACACCAACAGTGCGTACTTGAGTATAGAGAGCAGTTGCTTCATGCTGCTTGACTTGTTAAATAATTAACTGGCTGATCATTCCTCAAGACATAAGAACGAACAGCTAGTTGAGCTACACTAACCGGTTATGCTGATCGGGGAAGACAAGCGTGGGCTTGTGCGCACGCGCCTCCGCAAAGTCGATGAGGGCGTATGAAAAGATGATAACGATATCGCCTACGGCTACGCGGCGGGCAGCAGGCCCATTGAGGCACACCATACCCGAGCCGCGCTCCCCACGAATGGTATAGGTTTCAAATCGCTCGCCGTTATTCACGTTAACTATCGTCACTTTCTCGTTTTCTACCATGTTGGCAGCGTCGAGCAGGTCCTCGTCGATGGTGACGCTGCCTACGTAATGCAGTTCGGCCTGCGTGACTTTAGCGCGGTGTATTTTAGACTTTAGAACCTCGATATGCATGAGAAAGAATGCGGGTGAAATAAGGGCGGCAAAGATAAGGGTTCGGGCCTGATTGTGCCATCGACTCGCTTTCTGCTGATAACCGACAGCTTACTACCGCTTCACAAAAAAGCCCCCAGGTAGCCTAGTATTGCTACTGGCTTGCCTGGGGGCTTTTTATACTCTTACTTATCCTAGTTAGCAGGAGCTACTGCACGATAAGCATTTACGCGGCCATGACCATATTGTGGATCACGACCTGGTTTGCCCAAATCATCAGCTGAAGCGCGCAGAGCGGCTTCCACTTTTGCTGGATCCATCTGACCACCATTTTTGCCAACGATGAGTGCAGCTACGCCAGCAGCGTGTGGTGCAGCCATGCTGGTACCCGCTGACCAATAGTAGGAGGAAGTAGCTGGATTCAGATTACTACCTGTGCTGAAAACAAGATCAAATACATACACATACTGTGTAATTGGGCCTATTTTAGCAATCTCGTTACCTGGATAAGCTGTATCACCACCGGGAGCAGCGAAGTCGATTTCCGAGGTTCCGTAGTTGGAGTAAGTAGCCAAAAAGTCAAGGTTAGCGGTAAGCGGATTAAGCGCCCAGCCCGAGGAGAGGTAGCCGAGATAGAAATCACGTGGGGTGCATCAGCGGGCATTTGAACCAAGTTACGGTCTTTGTTGCCATCGATACCATCGTTACCAGCTGCAGCGATAATCGTTACGCCTTGCTTGGCAGCGTAAGCCGTTACCTTACTGATCGCAACAATCAGTTCTTGAGTTGCTTTCGTATCGGATACAACAAAGTCATCCGCAGGATTGTCTGGGGTGCCGTTATCATCCAAGTATTTGCCGTTCCGTGGTATACCAGCCCCTAAGCTCATGTTAATTACATCAGCGCCTTGGCTTACAGCATGCAAAATACCTTCAAGCATCCAAGAGAAGCTTCCGGAGCCAGAGTCTCTCAGCACTTTCACTAAAATCAACTTTGACTCGGGAGCAACACCAATGATACCCAGTCCATTATCAGCAGCTCCAATGGTGCCGGCCGTGTGCGTACCATGGCTTCCTACACCTGTAAGGGCATAGCTAAGTTTTTCGCCAGGAACAAAATTTTTGCTGGCCGCCAAATCAATATTTGGAGCCAAGTCGCGATGATCCAAGTCAAATCCTGAGTCCAGAACGGCTACTCGAACCCCTTTACCCCGATAGCCAGCGTTCCACGCTTCCGGAGCATTGATAGCATCATGGCCCCACTGGAGATCAAAGTAGGTATCATTATCACCGCTTTTTGGCGGATTGCCATAGGTAGCATCGATTTCAACTACTTTCTCTGCTTCTGGGTCAAATCCTTGAAAGGTAAAATCTCTAACAACAGACTTTACACCCGCAATTTTGGATGCCTTGGCCGCAAAGCCTGGATCATCAGAAGTTGCCGACGCGATACCTACTTCATCGAGCAGAGCAGTTACAGTACCGTTAGCCGACTTAGCCTTATCAGCAATATCCGCAGGCAACCTTTCGCCGGAGGCAATAATGATATAGTGGTTAGAACTCAGTCTAGCGGAGTTAGATGCGTTAGAAGCTGCTTCCTGCGAAGTGCTAGCGCTAAGGCTTTCGCTTGGAGTCAGTTCTTCTTTGCTGCACCCAAAGGTGAAAAGAAGGCCAAGACCTAAACAAGAAAGGAATTTGGGAGTAAAGTGTTTGTGCTTCATGCTTGAGTTTATATGATTTATCAATGCACTAACATAATTCAAATAATATTTAATCTAATCCATTTGGCAGAAAAAATATTAATTTTCCTTTTAAATTTTACTATATATTGATTTGTATGGGCTTTATAGTATTGCGCTATAGGCTTTTAGCACTAATCAATAAATTATCAATCAAACGCACTTCTGCCAGCCATGCAGCAATGCAGAGAGCTACCTCTTGAGGCTGTGTAAGTTCTTCTACTGTTTGTAAGGTGCGAGCATCAGCTATTTCAAAATACTCCAGCGTAATGGCTTCTTCCATTGCCAGAAATTGGAGCACCTCATTCTTTACACTAGCTACAGGCCGGTTCTCTTCTAATAATCTAACACCCAATTGTAGGGCTTTATAGAGTTGGGGGGCTTTTTTTCGAGCCTCAACCGACAACCGCCTATTGCGCGAGGACATAGCTAGGCCATCAGCCTCGCGAACGGTAGGGAAAGTGATAAGCTCCAAATCAAATGACAAGTCAGCAACCAGCTGGCGAATGATGGCAACTTGCTGCAAGTCCTTCTGGCCAAAATATGCCCGATGGGGGCGACTCAGGTGAAACAACTTGCTTACTACCGTGGCTACCCCATTAAAATGACCAGGACGGTGGGCCCCTTCCATCACTTGCTCCAGAGAGCCAAAATCGAAGCGTAGCTTGCTCTGCTCAGGATACATTTCCTCTACTGAGGGCAAGAATAGGGCTGTGCAGCCAGCCGGCCCGAGCAAAGCAGCGTCAGCTTCGGGCAGGCGCGGATAGAGCCGAAAGTCGTCGGGGTTGTTGAACTGAGTCGGATTAACGAAAATACTGACTACTACTACGTCGTTTTCAGCGGCGGCGGCTTGTACAAGTCGCAGGTGACCATCATGTAAAGCGCCCATAGTAGGCACTAAGCCAATGCGTTGACCTTCACGGCGCCATTTTTCAGTTTGGGCTTGCAACGCGGCGGCCGATTGCAGTATCTCCATAAGGTAGAAGGCCTGCGGGAAGGACCCGCAGGTGGGTTTTATTGAACTTTCGCTTAAAAATGTTTAATTTTGTGCATCCAAAACTATTGCCTCTTACTTAATCACCTCTACTAACCCGATATGTCCAAGTTGAGAATACTCTATGCTGCTACGGAAATCAATCCGTTTTTGCAGACGACCAAGGTAGCGGAGTTTCTGCGGATGTTGCCGCAAGGCATGCAGGAAATGGGGATGGAGATCCGCATTTTCGTTCCTCGTTTCGGTATTATCAACGAGCGTAAGAACCGGTTGCACGAGGTAGTTCGCTTATCGGGCATCAACATCGCCGTGGGCGAAGAAGAGAAGCCATTGATTATCAAGGTAGCATCTATTCCTAATGCTAAGCTTCAGGTTTATTTCATCGATAACGAGGATTATTTCCACCGCAAATCAGTGCTGGTGGATAAAAATGACAAGTTCCACGCCGACAATGACGAGCGCGCCATCTTCTTTTGCAAAGGTGTGCTCGAAACCGTGAAAAAATTAGGTTGGGCCCCCGACATCGTTCATTGCAACGACTGGATGACTGGCTTGATCCCGATGTACCTGAAAACGACGTACAAGAAAGACCCGATTTTCAAGGATGCCAAGTCGGTGTTTACCATTTATAATAACGAGTTCGACCACAAATTCAGCGGCGACATCATTGAGAAAGCGAAGATGCTGGACATTGATGACAAAATGCTGGCTGCGTTGAAATCAGCGGACTACGAAGGCTTCATCAAAGTTGGGATGGATTATGCCGACTCGGTAGTAAAATCTGATGAGGATTTCAGCGACAACATGAACGCTATGTTCACTGAGTATGCCCAGAACACCCAGAAGAAGTGCATCGGTCAGGTGGGCGCCGACGAGAACTTGTTGACTTCTTACTACGCGCTTTATAATGAATTGGCCAGCTAGCGCCTTCCGCCTCACCGCGACCCTCTGCTTTTCTGCCGCTTTCCTGCTTACTACCAGCTGCGACGACCCTAACGATATCCGAGTATTGTTGCCGGAGGAGGGCTCTGCCACCACTGACTACAGCGAATTTAAAGCGCCCGTAGCCACCATTCTGCAAGACTCGCTGGAGACGCTGAAAGCCGACAACTTTTTGGTTGGCCGAATTAGCGATGCAGCGCTAGGCACTACCACGGCCCGTTCATTCCTGAATTTGCAGGTGAATATGCCGGCTGACTCACTGCCTGCCAAGTTCAGCGGCACCGTACTTGACTCGACGGTAATGGTGATGAGCTTTGACCAGGTTTATGGCAGTGCGACGCAAGCCGTGCGCTTCGATGTGTCTGCCTTGCAGCAGAGATTAGACGACCGGAGTTCTTACAACGCCAATACATCTGTCCCAGTAGGTCAGGTTATCAGTGCTAACGTCGCTGGCTCGCTCAATCGGACTCGTCGGGAGCGGCAACGCATTGCGTCTACCGTCACTACCGATACGGCTACTGCTGTAGTAACGGTTCAGGACCGCCGGGTAAGGCTCGCGCTGTCGCGCCCTGGTCAAACTCCGGCACTACTGGGGGGCGTTTTTTCGAGTTTGCAAAGCGAAACCTTTACTCAGACTCAATTAGATGCTCTATGGAAGGGCATAGCTGTTGCGCCAACTAGTAATTTCACAGGTACAGTCGTAGGTTTCAATCGGGCCAACGACCTGCGGGTAGTATTTTACTACCACGATGCTACTACCCCGAAGAAGTGGCGCTCATATTCCGTTTATTTTGGTAGCCCACCCCGTAGTGCTAGTGAGGCCGCGACGAGCATCAACCTCAATGCGCCGCGCTACTTTACTCAGATTACCAGCGACTTGTCAGCCGCTGGACCGTTTGCTCGTCTCACAAACGGTTCAGCCGCGGTAACCTCTGCTGAAGCAGGTAGTATTACTTACGTACAGGAAGGGGTAGGCTTCGGCACTCGTCTGGATATTCCGGCCGGCCTAAAAGCGCTAAAAGATCGGAAGGACATCGCCATCAACCGCGCTGAGCTAATTGTGCCCGTAAAGCCATTTGCAAATGCTCTATTCCCGTTGCCACGGCGGCTTTATCTATACGAAGCCAATGCTAACAATCAGGTATTGCAGACCTTGACGAATAATTTTCGGACGGATCGAGTAGTATTAGGCGATAGTATCGGAGGCCAAGGACAACGCGTAGAGGCTCAAGCGCGTTTTTATGACTTAGGGAGTAACAATAAATATTATAGCGTTCTGATTACGAATTACGTACAGAACTACATATACACCCAAACGGATGCCACCCGCCCGGCTACGTTGATTCTTTCTCCCACACTTCGGACACTACCCACCCTCACCCTTAACCGAGCTGTACTCGACGCTGACAACATCACGCTCCGCGTCTATTATTCTAAATTGCGCTAGCAATTTGTCCCTCAGGCGGCCTCAGCACGTCGGCACGACCTTTGTGCCGGAGGCGGGCCGTCTTTTTTCTTTCAAAACTATATTTCCTGACGCGCTATGTGCGGAATCGTTGCTTACATCGGCTATCGTGAAGCCTGCCCCATTATCATTAAAGGTTTGCGCCGCTTAGAATACCGCGGCTACGACTCGGCCGGTGTGGCCCTGCTCAATGGCACCCTGAACGTATACAAAAAGAAAGGTAAGGTTCAGGAACTTGTTGATTTCATTGAGGAGAAAGACACGCACGCACAGATCGGAATGGGTCATACGCGTTGGGCAACGCATGGTGAGCCCAACGATGCCAATGCTCACCCGCACTATTCAACCTCCGAGCGCATTGCCATTATTCACAATGGCATTATTGAGAACTACGCAGCGCTAAAAACTCACTTGCAGCAGCAAGGCCACGTATTTCATTCAGATACAGATACCGAAGTATTCGTTAATCTGATTGAGGAAATCAAGAAGCAGAATGGCTGTTCTTTGGAAGAAGCCGTGCGCTTGGCTCTGCACGAAGTAGTAGGCGCTTACGCAATCGTTGTGTTGAGCAAGGATAACCCAAACCAGCTAATTGCGGCCCGCAAAGGCTCGCCGTTGGTTATTGGGGTTGGCAAAGACGAGTTCTTTCTTGCCTCCGATGCTACGCCCATTATTGAGTACACTAATGAGGTGGTGTATGTAAATGATTATGAGCTAGTCGTTATTCGGGATGGGAAGCTGGAAATTCGCTCGAAGGAAGATGTTAGCCAGACGCCGTACATTCAGAAGCTGGAGTTAGAACTCGAAAGCATCGAAAAAGGTGGCTACGAGCATTTTATGCTCAAAGAAATTTTTGAGCAGCCTCGCTCTATTCTTGACTCCATGCGTGGCCGTCTGGAACTGGAAGCTGGCCATTTGAACATGGGTGGCGTGCGGGCCTATGAACAGAAGTTTGTAAATGCCCAGCGCATTATCATCGTGGCCTGCGGCACGTCTTGGCATGCTGGGTTGGTAGCAGAATACTTGCTCGAAGACCTAGCGCGCATTCCGGTGGAAGTAGAATACGCCTCAGAATTCCGCTACCGCAATCCGGTTATTTCGGAGCGCGATATTGTTATTGCCATTTCTCAGTCGGGCGAAACTGCTGATACACTGGCTGCCATTGAACTGGCGAAAAGCAAGGGTGCTACCATTTTTGGAATTTGCAACGTAGTGGGCAGCAGCATTGCCCGTGCTACTGATGCAGGCGCTTACACCCACGCCGGCCCCGAAATAGGCGTAGCTTCCACAAAGGCATTTACGGCCCAAGTAACGGTGCTTACGCTGCTGGCGATGATTGTGGGCCACAAGCGCGGCACCTTATCCGACGTGAAGCTGCGTGAATTGATGGTGGAGTTGAGCAATATTCCCTCGAAAGTAGAGCAAGCTTTGCTGCTCGATACGGAGATTCGGCAGATTGCTGAAATCTTCAAAGACGTTCCAAACTTCCTGTATTTAGGACGCGGCTACAACTTCCCTGTAGCCTTAGAAGGTGCACTCAAGCTAAAGGAAATCAGCTACATCCATGCGGAGGGTTACCCAGCCGCTGAGATGAAGCACGGCCCTATCGCTCTGATTGATGAAAACATGCCGGTGGTGGTTATTGCCACTAAAGACAGCTCTTACGAGAAGGTTGTTTCCAACATTCAGGAAGTGAAAGCCCGTAAAGGCCGCATCATTGCAGTGGTAACTGAGGGCGACCAAGTGATTCCAGCTATGGCCGAATTCGTGATTGAGGTACCCGCGACAAGTGAGGTGCTGATGCCGCTCGTGTCGGTAGTCCCTTTGCAGTTGCTGTCATACCACATTGCCGTATTGCGCGGCTGCAACGTCGATCAGCCTCGTAACTTGGCTAAGTCGGTGACGGTGGAGTAAAGCAGTGCACCAAGTCATAAAAAAGCCCCCCAGAATGTTTCTGGGGGGCTTTTTTATGCATCGTCTGCTTTATTACAGTGCAAAGGAATCACCGCGCAAATACATGGTTTTCAGCAGCGGGCACACTTTGTAGCGCTCGTCATGGGTGTCCTGCCACAGCGACTCAAGTACATCATATACCCGGCTCACGCCGATTAGATTGGCCCATTCAAATGGCCCACGCGGGTAGTTGGTGCCCAGTTTCATACTCTTGTCAATGTCTTTGATGTTTGCCGTGCCTTCCTGCAACGTATAGCAGGCCTCGTTGATAATCATACACACTACACGCGGCGTGACCATGCCCACGCGGTCTTGCACCACGCGGTAGTCAGTGCCCAGCGCGGCGCAGATTTCGGCGAGTTGGGGGGCATTTTCAGAATTGTATAGGCTCACTTCCAGCAGCGGCCGATTGAGCAGAGTTGGCAGGCCGCAGAAGCCGAAAAGGGTGGCTTCAAGCCCTTCACTGTCGTGATGCCAGAACGCCTCACTAAGTGAAGTAGTGGAGCACTCCACAAAGATTACCTTACCGGGCTCATTAAATACGCTCAGATTCTCGTTCAGCCCAAAATGCATTATTATATCGGCATCACTGACTGCTATTTTAAGCTGTTTCTTGAGCGTCTGCCACTGTCTGCCGTTTTCAGCTGAGAATTGAAAAAAACTATATTCATGTTCTGCGCCGAACTTGCTCTCCACCTCGGCCTTCATGTGGTCGCCATCGATAATCAGCAGGTGCATATTTTCTCGTAAGTTTCGGCTTAAAGATACCTTCCTTCCTCACAACCCAACCAAAATGCCCCCCACCATCATTTATTCGCCCGACGCGCCGGCTCCCATCGGTCCTTATAGCCAAGGTATTCAGGCTGGCAACACGGTTTACGTTTCGGGCCAGATTGCCTTGGATGCGCACACCGGCCAGCTCATAGGCAACGGCGACGTAACGGCTGAAACCCACCAAGTAATGCGCAATCTGCAAGCCGTGCTTCAGGCCGCTGGCCTTACCCTACGCGATGTAGTGAAGTGCAGCATTTTCGTCAAAGACCTCGGGAATTTTGGACTGATTAACGACATCTACGGCAGCTATTTCGAGGCCGACTATGCCCCGGCCCGCGAAACGGTGGAAGTTAGTCGCTTACCAAAAGACGTACAGGTTGAAATTTCCTGTGTAGCCGTCCGGGCCTGATGTGTTTAGGCGAACAGATTATCGCACACAAGACTAACGCTACTATCACCCAATGACAAAACCGCCTGAGTCAACCACCGACGGGCGGTTTTTTCGTACCTTCGCGCCGCGTTTTCTGAGTCTGAGCGCGACTATTTGTTTGTATGGAAAGAGAAGTTCGGGTGCGATTTGCGCCCAGCCCTACGGGGCCGCTGCACATTGGCGGCGTGCGCACCGCGCTGTATAATTATCTACTGGCCCGCAAGCTGGGGGGCAAAATGCTACTGCGCATCGAGGATACGGACCAGAACCGCTTCGTGCCCGGCGCTGAAAAGTATATCATGGAGGCCCTTCACTGGGCAGGCATCGAGATTGATGAAGGCCTGGAGCAAGGCGGTCCGCACGCGCCCTATCGGCAGAGCGAGCGGAAGCCGATGTATCGGCAGTACGCGCAGCAGCTCATCGACAGTGGCCACGCTTATTACGCCTTCGATACTCCCGAAGATCTGGATGCCATGCGTGCGCGCCTCACGGCCGCCAAGGTGCCGAATCCGCAGTATAACGCCATTACGCGCAACCAAATGCGCAACTCTCTTACCTTACCTGAAGATGAGGTAAAAGAGCTATTGGCTAACGATACGCCCTACGTTATTCGCCTGAAGGTGCCCCGCAAAGAGGAGGTACGCTTCCAGGATTTAATTCGAGGATGGGTAGTTGTGCATTCCTCTGCAATTGATGATAAGGTGCTCATGAAGTCGGATGGGATGCCAACCTACCACTTGGCCAACATCGTGGACGACCATTTGATGGAGATTACCCACGTGATTCGGGGTGAAGAGTGGCTGCCCTCGGCGCCGCTGCACGTGCTGCTGTACCGCTATCTGGGCTGGGAAAGTACTATGCCGCAGTTTGCCCACTTGCCCCTGCTGCTCAAGCCCGATGGCACGGGCAAGCTTAGCAAGCGCGATGGCGATAAGCTCGGCTTCCCCGTTTTTCCTCTCGAATGGCATGGCATCGACGGCGAAACTGGTGAGCCGACTGTGAGCAGTGGCTACCGCGAAAGCGGATATCTGCCGGAAGCGTTCATCAATTTTCTGGCCTTTTTGGGTTGGAACCCAGGTTCGCAACAGGAGTTGTTTACTATGGACGAGCTGATCGAGTCTTTCTCGATTGAGCGTGTGAGCAAGTCACCCGCCCGCTTCGACCAGAACAAAGTGCGCTGGTACAACGAGCAGTATCTGCGTGCCAAGCCCGATACGGAGCTGGCGCAGTACCTGCTGGCGGCTTTGCGCGAGCACAACATTGAGTGCTCGGAGGAAAAAGCTGTACTGATTGCCGGCGTAATGAAGGAGCGGGTGACGTTTCCGCAGGATTTCTGGCGTGAAGCGCAGTACTTCTTCGAAGCCCCAACTACCTACGATGAGCAGGTAATTGCGAAGAAGTGGAACGCGCCCACGGCCGCCGCACTAGCCGAATTTGCTCGTGAGTTGCCTACCTCTTCCGACACTTCGCCCGACGGCATCAGAGCTTTGCTTACGCAGGTACTCGAGCGTCAGGGCATCAAAATTGGGCAGGTTCTGCAAGCACTGCGCGTAGTGGTGACAGGCGTTAGCGCCGGTCCCGATCTGATGGCGACAATGAGCATTATCGGGCCTGCTGAAACTGCGCAACGCATCGAAACGGCCGTGCAGAAGTTGCCTCAATAACCTAGGCGGAAGGGTAGTGTTATTTGCTAGCATTACTTTCCGCATCCACTACAGGGGCCGCGCCGTATTGCTTCGGGGCGGCCTTTGCGTTTTGGAGCAGGGTGCTGTGACCTAACACACCGAAAACGGACGACGATATGGCTAAGAAACCCGTCAAAAAGAAGAAAAACGACCCGGAAAAGAAGGCCAGGGTGCATAAAGACCTGGAAGGTTTTGAGATAAAAATCAACCCGCTGGGCGAGATCACCTCCACCTATACCATCGAAGAGGTCAACCAATTTCTGAATCGCCACGTGCGCGACAAGAAGCTGGTGAACCGCGATGGGCAGTTTGGTGAGAAAATCGAGGAAGACGAAGATTTCCCGCTGGAAGAGGGCACGCCGGAGCCGGAAGAGTCGGAGGAGGAGTTCATGCGTCGCACGAGTCGCGAGGCGAAGAAGCCCAAAAAAGCCCCCCGTAGTGCAGCCGATGAGCCTGACGAGGACGAGATGATTCCCACCACCGAATCGCCAGAATAGCAGCACATCACTTTACTCAAAAAGCCCGCCAACGACCGTTGGGGGCTTTTTTGAGTATCAGCTACTTACGCTGAGCACTGACTTTGCCGAAATCCCAAATCAGCATCTCAATATCTCAAGCAATCATAGCATTTCACTATACTTGAGAAAATTTTGCTCTTCTCTCTTTCGCTATGCAATCTCACGACGTAGACTACCGCATTCTGGGCAACGATATTCAGGTCCTCGAAGTAGAACTCGACCCCAATGAAACCGTCATTGCCGAGGCCGGTGCGATGGTGTACATGGACGAGGCCATTGCTTTCGAAACGAAGATGGGCGATGGGTCGGAGCCCGATCAGGGATTAATGGGCAAGCTGTTTTCGGCCGGGTCACGCTTGCTGACGGGTGAGTCGTTGTTTATGACGCACTTTACGCATCGCGGTGGCCATGGCAAAAGCCGAGTGGCGTTTTCGGCACCCTATCCCGGCACCATTCTCCCGCTTGATTTGCGCACCCTCCCGCAAGGCCTGATTGTGCAGAAAGATGGTTTTCTGGCAGCGGCGCGAGGTACTAAAGTCGCTATTCACTTCAACCGTCGCTTGGGCGCAGGGTTCTTTGGGGGTGAAGGCTTCATCCTTCAAAAGCTAACCGGCGATGGCAAAGCCTTTATTCACGCCGGGGGCACCGTCATCGAAAGGCAACTCAACAATGAACTGTTGCGCGTCGATACAGGCTGCGTAGTTGCCTTCGAGCCTAGCATCGACTTCGACATTGTGCGCGCTGGGGGGCTAAAATCGATGATTTTCGGGGGTGAAGGATTGATGCTGGCCACCCTACGCGGCACGGGTAGAGTCTGGATTCAATCGATGCCCGTGAAAAAACTGATTCAGGCGCTTATGCCTAATGGCGGCAATGCCAGAAAGGAAAGTGGTGGTATACTAGGCAGCTTCCTGGAGGAGTAAGCCCACGGGTTAAACTTGCCTCTCTACTATTGAGGCAATTCTTGGCTCTATGCTATTGCGCGGCTTTACTAACCGTCGCTAAAGCTGCGTGGCTATGAATCCGATGCTGATTACTAATGTGCAAACCAAGACGCCAAGTAACCCCATGGTTACGATGGCACTCAGCGAAGAAAGCTCGCCATTATTAGCAGTAGCATTGCGGCGGGATACATAGGGGCGGGAGCGGGTAGTAGGGGCGGGCACAGTGTGAAGTCTAATCGTTTGAGATTTGCACAAAGTCAATACCCGCGTAATATATCAACAATAATGCCGTCTAAAATAGTTATATCTCATCTTTATTTTCGCTTATTTTCCAGACCCATAAAGTACTAAAGCACAAGTCTCATTTCAGTAATACTCCACTTATAGCTTTCTCACCGATTGCAACTTGCCTGTATTGTACGTTTCTATTTTTTCTGGCTGTCCAGTCGGCGAGTATGAAGTCCAGTCGCCCAGCCAGTAGAAATGGGCATCGGTGGCGTCAGTCTCGAATTGGGCCTGCCCACGTTTTGCTACCCGACCATTGGGGTGATAGTACGTGATAAGCTGCCGGCCAGCCGGCCGATGCAAGTAAACTTCCTGCCGCTCAAGCTGCCCAGCAAGGCTATAATACCGCCAGCGCCCTACTGGCTGACCATGCTTAAATCGCCCCTTCGTGCCTATTTTTTGGTATTGCTCATCGTAATAGGCGTTCCAGCGGCCGTGCCGCTCACCAGTGCGGTCGTACTCATTAAGCGACCAAAAACCGATGGGGAGTCGGTTGCGGGAGGTAGCGGTAGAAGCGGAACTAGCACAAGACGAGAGCCATAGCCCCACGGCTACAATCCAGAGTTTCTGACGCATACGAGAAATGGTTGAGGTTAAAGCGGAGTAACAACAACGCACTGGACGCCACCAGGAGTTTCACCTGAAGATCCGGATTTCTTTAATTATCTACTTTGGGTTTAGTTACCTGATGTTCCATTTATAAAACGCGCAGAAGTTCGTCGAGCAGCTCACGTGAGTTGCTGAGGCGGGGCACTTTATGCTGGCCCCCAAGCTTGCCTTTACTACCCAGCCAGCGCTCAAACGTGCCCGCTGGAGCCACCGTAAGCTGGGGCGGGGCTAGGGCCATATCGCGGTGCCGTTTGGCGTCGTAATCGGAGTTAAGCTGGCGTAGCGTCTGGTCGAGCACAGCAACGAACTGATCGGGACTGGGGGGCAAATTTGTGAACTCAATAAGCCATTGGTGGCCACCGCGGGAAGTGGCTGAGGCATCAAAGTAGATGGGAGCAGCCGTATAGTCGCGTACGGTGGTATTGGTGGCTCGGCAGGCGGCGGCAATAGCGGCATCGGCGTTTTCAATCACGACTTCCTCGCCGAAAGCGTTCAGAAAATGCTTGGTGCGCCCCGTGATACGTATCCGATACGGCGCGAGGCTGGTAAAACGCACCGTGTCACCAATTTTGTAGCGCCACAGGCCAGCGTTGGTGCTAATTACTAATGCATAGCTGTGGCCAAGCTCTACCTCCTCAAGCTGAAGCGTACGCGGGTTTTCTGCTTCGAACTGGTCGGCGGGAATGAATTCGTAATAAATGCCGTGGTTGAGCAAGAGCAGCAAGTCCTCTGAGTCGGGCTCGTCCTGCACGGCAATGTAGCCTTCCGAGGCATTATAGATTTCTAGGTAACGCATCCGCTCGCTCGGAATCAGTTCTTTAAATAGCGCTCGATAGGGCCCAAAAGCCACCGCGCCGTGCAGAAACAGGCGCAGGTTAGGCCACACTTCCGTGATGTTATCAGCGCCAGCCAGGGCGGTTACGCGCCGCAGCAGAAGCATCATCCAGGTGGGCACACCAGCCAGAGTGGTTACATCTACGTGCTGCACGTGGCGAGCTATGCGCTCAATTTTCTCTTCCCACTCATCCAGCAACGCCAGTTCCAGCGGGGGCGTGCGCAGAAACTCGGCCCAACGAGGTAAGTTCTGCATAATGACGGCCGATACGTCGCCGACGCGGGAATCGGAGTCGTCGGGGCGAAAAGGATTGGGGCCATGCGTGCCCCCAAAGACAGCGTTTTGCCCCCCAGAATCTTTTCCGCTGGATACAGCGTCGTGGCCAGGGCCACCATGTCGCGGCCGGCGCGATAATGCCCCGCTTCCAACGATTCACGGGTGACGGGAATGTATTTGCTCCGCGCATTGGTAGTGCCGCTGGATTTGGCAAACCACGTCACGCGGCCGGGCCACAGCACGTCCGGCTCGCCGCGTAATACGCGTTCAATGGCTGGGTACAAATCCTCGTAGCTACTTACGGGCACACGCTGGGCTAGCTCGCGGCCCTCGAAGCCATCAGCGAATCCGTAGCGCTGCCCCCACTCCGTATCTCGCGCCGTGTGCAGCAGTTCCTGCAACAGCTTGTGCTGCACCTCGTGCGGGTGATTTCGGAAGTGGTTAATAGCAGTTAGTCGCCGCTGCAGGGCCCACGTCAGGACGGAATCAATCATGGAAATAGTGGGATTGAGCGGTAATTTGGCGAATAGTTACAAACAAAAAACCTCTCCTATCAAGCTTAGCCCGATGTGAGAGGTGAAATCTTGCTTTTAGTCTTCGCTAGATCTTGCGCTTGTACTCGAAATGCTTGCCCAGGTATACACGGCGCACGGTTTCGTCGGCGGCTAGCTCTTCGGCAGTGCCCGCTTTGAGCAACTTACCCTCAAACAGCAGATAGGCCCGATCCACGATGCTGAGCGTTTCGTTCACGTTGTGGTCGGTGATGAGGATGCCGATATTCTTATGCTTGAGCTTGGCTACGATTCCCTGAATTTCCTCTACGGCAATGGGGTCAACGCCGGCAAAAGGCTCATCGAGCAGCACAAACTTCGGATCGACGGCCAAGGCGCGAGCAATTTCGGTGCGCCGCCGCTCTCCGCCGGAAAGTACCCGACCCAGGTTTTTGCGCACATGCGTAAGGCTAAACTCATTGAGCAGCTCCTCCACTTTATCACGCTGTGCTTTCTTAGGTAGGTCGGTCATTTCCAGCACCGCCAGAATATTTTCCTCCACCGTCAAATCGCGAAACACGGACGCCTCTTGGGCTAAGTAGCCAACACCGCGCTGGGCCCGCCGAAACATAGGCAGCTTGGTAATATCTTCATTATCAAGGTGAATGGAACCTGAGTTGGGCTTCACCATTCCCACAATCATGTAAAAGCAGGTGGTTTTACCAGCCCCATTCGGCCCCAGCAAACCCACAATTTCGCCCTGCTCTACGGTCACGCTCATGTCGTTGACTACGGTGCGGGCTTTGTAGGTTTTGATCAGGTGGTCAGCGCGTAGAATCATGGGGTAAAGGTAGGACGGTTGGCGGGGTTTCAGCGTATCGAAAACAAGCGGTCAGGCTGCCATAAGCCGCCTGACCGCTGTCTGTTTGTTCTATCAGTTACGCTTTCGGGGCGAGCAGTTGGGTGCGTAAGGCTTGCTGAGCAGGCGTTGGGGCAGGGCTGGCCTCTACCACGTTGGTTAGCTCGACCTCAAACTCCTGGGGCGAGGCTTGGCGCTCCTGGGGGGCTTTTTGGTCTTTGGATTGGAAACGCACCTTCACTGGTGCTGTCGAAGTAGGCTCCACCAGTGGTCGCAGAAGCTTTTCCGCGTTCGACATATCCAGCTTAGTGCCGTTCACGGCCAGAATCACATCGTCGTCCTTCAAACCAAACGCGTTCTGATCGGGCGCGGTAGAAGCTACTTTGAACTGCTGTTTTTCGGTGTCGTAGCCGAAGCCTAACCGGCCAAAGGCAAGCACTTTGCTTTGCTCTGTAGGAGCGTAGCGCCAGCCGATTTTGGCGAAATACTCGGCGTAGGGCAAAGGCTGGTTGCTAATAACGTACTGATCGAAGAACTGCTGAATCTGTGGATTGGTGAGCGCCACAATTTCCGGAATAAGCTGGCTGTCCTCGAAGGAGCGCGTGGGGCCGTACTTCTGGCGCAGTGTCAGGAGCACGTCGCGCAGGCTCTGGCGGCCCTGGCTTAGCTCCTGAATACGAATATCGAGCAGCAGACCAATGAGCGCGCCCTTATCATACACGTTCTGGTACATGTCCTTGTAGGGCGGCACCAGAATATTGCGGCTCATTTCCGTGAACGACACGTCCTTAAACTTCGAGGCGTTGTCGATTTTCTCCTTCATCTTTTCCCGAAACGCATCGGGCGTTACCAAGCCGCCACGTACTTGCACGAGTTGGGCGAAATACTCGGTTACGCCCTCATACAACCACAAATGCTGCGACATTTTGGGGTCGCGGAAGTCGAACTCACCAATTTCGCGGCTGTGAATGTTCAGCGGGGCCAGCATGTGCAAAAACTCGTGCGAGGCTACCTCCTGCACCATGCTACGCAGGCGCGCCGAATCGGGGAACTCAGGCAGAAAGTACACTGAGGAGTACGAGTGCTCCATGGCTCCAAATCCACCGTCTTTGCTGATTAGCGGCGAGCCAAGGGCCGGGAAATACATCAGAAAATGGTATTTCGGCACGGGCATTTGCCCAAAAAACTGCGTCAAGGCCTCCGCCATCGGGCGCATAATTTCGCGCACGTCAGCGGCCTTTATCTGTCCCGTTTCCGACACAACGGATACCCCAATGCGCGCGCCGCCAGTAGCAAAGCTCGTCGTATCGGGGCGGCTATAGAGGATTGGGCCATCGGCTAGATCTACGTAATTGGGCGCGGTGTATACATCCTGGGTGGGCGTGGGGGCCTTTTTTTCCAGAGAAGTGGCGCCGTATAGGTCAGCGGGCTTCGCCACGGTTACTTGGTAAGGAGCCATTTTGTAGCCCTCTAAGTACCCATAGAGCCCGTAGTGGTTGAGCACATAGTTGTTGCCGGCTTCGAAATTGGTGCCGCCGGGCTGGAAGATATAATCGTCGCCCTGCTTGGCATCCCAGGTATCATCAACCAAGTATTCGAGGCGCGCCAACCCTTTCGCTTTGTTGATGACAAACAGATTAGGATTCGGCTGCGTGACTTTCAGGGCTTTGCCTTTTTTGTCGAAGGCCTTGAAGTTGGTCACGAAGCGGCCGTAGTCTTTCTTGGAGTAAGAGCCGGGCACCACCGAGGGCATCACGTAGGACACCTGCGACTCTTTTACGGGCGGCGTATTCACGACTACCCGCACCTGGTCATTGGCTACATTCTGCAAATCGACGGCAATCTGATAGCCTGCGGAGGCAGGTTGCTGCGCCTGAGCCGCAACGGCGGCCCCTAATCCAAGCCCGAGGGCAAGACCAAGAATTTTCATGCAATAAGGATATCGGGGAATGAAAGGAGCGGTTAAAACGAGCGCACAAGGTAACCATTGCTCTTCGCGAATTCTCCTCAACGCAGAATTGCCGAGCCGGATTCCCTATACTGCAGACCGGCGCTGAATACGCTTTTATTTTTGTCCCCCAGAATGGCCCGTTTTACTACTGTTAGTCGCTATACGCTTGGTTTGTTGCTCGTGGTGGCCGGCGTGCTGCATTTTGTGGTCCCGACACCGTATGTGCGTATCATGCCGCCGTATCTGCCGGCCCCGCTTATGCTCGTGTATCTGAGTGGCCTCTGCGAAATTGGGTTGGGAATCGGGCTGCTTTTCCGACGAACAAAGCGTTGGGCGGCTTGGGGCACGGTAGCACTATTTATTGCCGTGTTGCCTGCTAACGTGTACATGGCTCAGGCCAATGACTCCTTATTTCATTTGCCAGCGTGGCTCGTGTGGGGCCGGCTGCCGTTGCAACTAGTGCTCATTGCTTGGACGTGGAACCACACGCGAAAGGCGGAACACCTTGTCTTCTGACCTTGGCACTGCTTAGGAGCCGTTGGGGGGCTTTTTTTTGATGATTACCCCGGTTTACTAAGCTGACGCTGGGTATTGTACTTTTGCCCCCACGTGCTCCATCTCGCTTTATGGCAACAACTCTATCGACTTCTTCTACGCGCTGGCAACGTTTGGTGCATCACCCCGCGAGCTTACCGGCCGTCTATGTTCTGCTGACGGTGGCCGCTACGGTGGTGCAGTTTCTGAAAAGCAGCAATCTGCCTTACACCAACTACAATAACTACATCATCTTTCGCAACGCGTTTTATCACCTGTTGCAAGGCCAGGACATGTACATCCTGCACCTAGTGGAGCAATACGATTTGTATAAATACAGCCCCACGTTTGCCCTGCTCATGGGCCCATTTGCTGTATTGCCCAATTTTATCGGCCTGCTGGGCTGGAATGCGCTAAACGCCGCGGCCCTCTACTGGGCCGTGCAACAACTACCGACCATTGATACCAGAGCCCGCCGTATAGTTCTTTGGCTGTCGGCCATTGAATTGCTGACTTCCATGCAAAACGCCCAGAGTAACGGCTTAGTGGCCGGGCTTATCATAGGCGGAGCGGTGGCGCTGGAGCGCGCCCGGCCCGGCAGAGCGGCGCTGTGGCTTTTACTGAGCGTGTTCGTGAAGCTGTTTGGATTGGTGGCGTTCGTCCTGTTTTGGCTGTATCCGCGCCAGCGGGTGCGCTTTGTGTTATGGTCGGTGGGCCTGGGAATTGTGCTGGCGCTGTTGCCGCTGGTGGTGGTGCCGCCCACGGAGCTGCTGGCCCAATACCAAAGCTGGGGCGTTATGCTGGCCGCCGACCACTCGGCTTCGTTTGGGCTATCGGTGATGGGGTGGCTGGAAACTTGGTTCGGATTTTTGCCCCCCAAGACGGCTGTGGTACTAGTTGGAGCCTTGCTGTTTTGCTTACCGCTGCTGCGCTTCAAACAATACCAGCACGCAGCCTTCCGGACGGGGCTGCTAGCGGCGGTATTGCTGTGGGTGGTCGTGTTCAATCATAAGGCGGAGTCGCCCACGTTCGTTATTGCGGTGGCGGGCGTGGGGCTGTGGTGGAGCTTACAACCCAGCCGGCGCTGGCCCGATCTGCTGCTCCTGTTTTGCGTCGTTCTGTTCACGGTGCTCTCCCCTACCGATCTGTTTCCGCGCTTCCTGCGTAAGGCGTACGTGGTGCCTTACGTACTCAAGGCCGTGCCCTGTATCTTCGTTTGGGCGCGCCTGACCTATGAACTATTAATCCGCAATTTTGCCCCCCAGCCTTCTACTTCTGCTGCCGAAGCAACTCCTACGGCGGTTTCAGCTGCCTCTCTTTCCGTCTAGCTTATGCCCCCGAATACGCTCAATTATTGATGAAGCTGGTCAAGTATGGAGTGGTGGGAGGTTTCGGGGTAGTCGTTGATTTCAGCTTGACCTATCTGGTCAAGGAGAAGCTACGACTGAACCCCTATGTAGCCAATGCCATTGGGTTCAGCGTGGCTACCTGCATCAATTTTTTCCTAAACCGCATCTGGACTTTTCGCAGCCACGACCCGGCCATTCTGGGTCAGTTCGGATATTTTGCGCTGGCAGCTATTATTGGATTAGGTCTCAATACTCTGCTCCTACGCTGGCTGTATCAGCGCTGGAAAGTGCCGTTTTACGTTGCAAAGCTAATTTCCACCGGCGTGGTAGTAATCTGGAACTTCGTGATTAACGCCTTTTATACCTTTGCTTAATCAGAGAGAAGTCATTACTCTTCCCAACGAATATCCTTCAAGCGCAGCTGTAGGCTTTTCACACCCCGGAACTCGTTCATTTCAACGGTGTAGCATACGCTAAAGGGATGGCCCTGCATGATGCGGTCGAGGTACTCACCTAGTCCAAAACCGATGGCATCTATCGTGTAGTGACCATCTTGGGTGAGCACGAGTTTGAGGTGAGAGTTGCCGACAATCCGCGCAGAATGAGGCACGATGTATACATTTCGCGACTCAAATACCGGGTTGGAGTTGCCCGGCCCGAAAGGCTCCATTTGCCGAAGTAGGTTAAAGAAGCCCGGCGTCACGTCGCTTAGCCGCAGTACCCCATCAATTTCTACGGGCGGAATGAGCTGCTCAGGCAGGATGCGACCAGCCACAATGCGCTCAAATTTCTCGCGAAAAGCCGGCACGTTTTCGATAGGCATGGTAAGGCCAGCGGCGTACATATGCCCCCCAAACTGATCGAGCAGATCAGCGCACTCACCAATGGCCTCATGCACATCAAAACCCACCACGGAGCGGGCCGAGCCGGTGGCTTTGCCGTCGTTGCTGGCCGTCAGGATGATGGTAGGGCGGTAGTACTTATCGAGGCAGCGAGAGGCCACGATGCCCACTACACCCTTGTGCCAATCCTGCTTGAAGAGCACTGTGGAACTGGCCGTGCGCAGCACCGCGTCGTCCTCAATCATTTGCAGCGCCTCTTTGGTCGTGCTGGTGTCGAAGCCACGGCGCTCCTGGTTGGTTTTATCAACTACTCCAGCCTTCTCCTTGGCTTCCTCCTTGGATTGCGCCAGCAGCATGGCCACCGAGCGTTTGGCATCGCCCATACGGCCAGCGGCATTGATGCGCGGGGAAAAGCCAAAAACCAAACTTGTGATATTCAGCTCATTTACGCCCAAGCCAGCCAACTCGCGCAGGGCGTCGAGGCCGGGGCGCTGAGGACGCTGGGGGTCATTGAGCAAGCGCAGCCCATGATAAGCCAGAATGCGGTTTTCGCCGGTGATAGGTACAATATCAGCCGCGATGCTCACTGCCAATAGATCGAGTAGTTCGTGGAGTGGCTCTTCATCCAGCCCCAGATGTTCACCTAGCGCCTGCATAAGCTTAAAGCCTACGCCACAGCCTGATAACTCTTTATACGGGTATTCGCAATCGGTGCGCTTGGGGTCGAGCACGGCCACGGCGGGGGGCAATTCTTGACCGGGTAAGTGATGGTCGCAGATGATAAAATCGACGCCGCGGGTAGTGGCATAGGTTACTTTATCCACCGATTTCACGCCGCAGTCTAGCGCAATAATCAGCGCGTAGCCGTGCTGCGCAGCATAGTCAATGCCGGCTTCCGATACGCCATAGCCCTCCTGGTAGCGGTCAGGAATGTAATAGTCGATGCGCTTGGGGCCGAACAGCGGGAGCAGATACGAGTAGACTACCGCCACGGAAGTGGTACCGTCCACGTCGTAGTCGCCGAAGACCAGCACCCGCTCGCCTTCATGCAGGGCGCGCACGAGGCGCTCTACGGCGCGGTCCATGTCGCGCATGCGCAGCGGGTTGGGTAACTCCTGAAGTACGGGCCGGAAGTAAGCGCGCGCTTCCTCAAAGGAACTCACCTCTCGCTGACAGAGTAAGCTAATGATGGCCTCGTTTACGCGCAACGCATCAGCCAACTGCCGCACGGTGGCCGGGTCGGGCACAGGCTTACGAATCCATCTCTTTTCCATACTAGTCGGCGGGGGTCGCCTACAGCGGACGACGACTCCAAAAGTAAGCAGAAAAATGCCGCCTCGCCCACTAATGCGTATTTTTGCCCCCCAGTCTTTTGCCCCAGTACTTTATGAAAAAGCTTCGCGCGTTTTACCAGCAATACCGGCAATATATCCTCACTGATGGGCTGATGTACCTGGTTTTCATACTGTTCATTGCGCTACTGTTTATTTTCTTTTCCTAGACGAGCGCAAATCGCAACTGGTTAGGGTAAGCAATAACTACGCTTTTGCCCCGCTTTCTATGAGTTATCACCGCGCAGCTTGCGGAAGCGCTTACGGGCTTCGGCCACATAAATACTCCCCGGATACTTCACCAGAACCTGATTGTATAGCTCTTGGGCTTTGGCCTGATCTTTCACGTCTTCTTCCATAATCGTGGCTGTCAGGAAGAGGGCATCATCGCTGAGCACGTCGTACTTGGGATTGCCAGTGATGCGGCTGAGCGTTGTAACGGCCCCTTGGTAATCACCGATACGACGCTGAAGCTGGCCTTTCAGATACCAAGCATCATCGGTGAGGGCATGGCCGGGGTATTTCTGCAAGAGGTTATCGAGGCCCTTCAACGCTTCCGTGAGCTTATTCTGAAATACCAGCTGCTCCACGATTGCATACTCACGCAGGGCCACGCCAGACGTATCCTGAGCAGTGTTGTCGGTGATGAGCAGACTGAGCTGCATAGCATCGTTGGCAATTTCGCGGCTGGTGGCTTGCTTGAGAATATCGAGGTGGCTTTGGGCTAGCTTGAAGTTACCAGCATAATAATTCAGGCGGGCGTTACGCAGCTTGGCGTCATACCCAACCGGCGAGTCCTTGTGGGACTTTTCCACCTGCGAATACAGCAGCGTAGCTTCCCAAGGCTCATTGCGCAGCAGATAGATATCGGCGAGGTTAAGCTTGGCGTCGTCTACCACCGTCAGGCTAGCGCGGGGCATATCAATTACCTGCTGCAAAAGGGCCATGGCCTTCGGCTTATCGTCGAGCTGAAAAGCGTAGAGCGTAGCCATGTTGCGCAGTACTGGGGCAGTTTCGGGCGTGCGACCTAGCTCGGTAAGTACCTGCTCATACTCGGTGATGAGGCTACGGATTTTGGCTACATCAATCGGAAAGGTATTGCGCACCTGCTCTTCGCGGGTTTGCACTAGGCGTTGGCGAGCCACGGGATAAAACGGCCCTTGGCGGTGCTCTCGAATCACGTACTCGTAGCCGGCAATAGCGCTTTCGTAATCTTTGTTGCGCTGGGCAATAGCAGCTAAATCCAGCACGCGGCCACCTTCGGCCCGAGAACGGCGATCGAGGGCTTTAGCCTGCACGAGAGCCCCGGTGAAGTCACGGCGCTGCACCTGTAGCCACAGTAGCAGCTCGCTGTACACTACTTGGTCGGGGTTCTGCTGCACATTCGTGAGCAAGATCTTTTCCAAAGCGTCAAAGTCTTTTTCCTCGCGCAAGCTATTCTGGAGCATGTTGCGCACGAAGGGTAATTGCCGGTCATCGTCGCGGATTAGACGCAGCGTTTCGGCCATCAGGGGGGCATTTTGCCCGCTCTGGGTGTACAGCTGAATGAGCTGGGGGGCAAATTCAGTCTCGTTGCCGGCTAACTGACGGCCGCGCAGATACGTTTTCTCGGCCCACTCCGGAAGCTTACGCTTCATGAACTCCGTGGCTACGGGCACCACTTGCTCGCTCGTAAGCTGACTTATTACTTTTTCATATTGCTTATTAGCCGCTGCTTCGTCGCCACTGGCGGTATAAATGCCCCCCAGCAGCACGCCGTAACTAACTTCTTTGGGTTGCTGCCGAACCGCCTTCTTCACGAGCTTCTCAGCGTCCTTGTGACGCTTTAGCGCTTGCAGAGCGCTCACATAATCGGGCAATACATTGGGGGCCAGCTGCTCATCGGCACGCAAACGACCAAAGAGGAAAACGGCTTTTTCATTTTCGCCCTTGCGCACGTACTCGCGGGCCAAGGCAATATCGCCGCCCTCCTCCTGCTGAGCATGCAGCGGCACCGACAGACCCACACCTAGCAGAATCAAAAAAGCAAAACGAAGCTGACGAAGATCAGGGAACAGCATAACGGCGGATTGATGAAGTGTGCAAATAACTGGTTAGACGCCAGTTTCATTTCACTATCGAGAAAAAAGTGATGCGCGAGTAAAAGATCGGCATAATCCAGTTAGCATAATCCCTCCCTTCATTCAGAATACCAGGAGGCGCATTTGGGACCGAGGTAAATACACGCAACAAAAAAAAGGGCCGCTTATGCGGCCCTTTTTCAATGACTTAGTAACGTTGATTTAAAAGAACTTCGTGCGCTCGTCTTTGATGTTAGCATTCGCTTTTACCGCCTCGTAGATGGCGCCATCGGCGCGGGCAGTGCGCTGCGAAGCAAGCTGCTGACGAACAGCCTTCAAATCGGCAGGAGCAGCGGCTGGCGTGATGCTCACTGGCTCCACAATTACGACACCTTGCTCACCCTGGATAGGCGTGGACTTCTGGCCGGGCTTCAACCCGAATACTTTACCCACAGCTACGGGCTCAGCACCTAAGCCCTGAATGATGCCAGAGCTGGCAACTACGTCGTTAGCAGTCTTTACCTGGGCTTGCGAACCGTAAGCGGCGGCAATTTGCTCCAGCGTACCCGTTTTGCCTTTCAACTTCTCCATGATCTGCTGAGCCTTCATTTCGTTGCGAACTGCGGCAGTCAGTTCAGGCCGGATGCTGGCTACATCAGCGGTGCCTTTCGTGCGCTCGCCGGTGAGGGCAGCAATCACATATTGGTCGCCGATTTCAAAAACCTCCGACACATCACCAATTTTGGTTTCTGGGCCGCCTTGGTTTGCACCGAAAGCCCAACGCACGATTGCCCGGGCACCTTGTAGGTTGTTCACGGCTTGGTCACCGCGGCCAAGGCCTTTCACCTCTAGCTTTTGCAGCGATTTATCAGCAGCCACTGCTTTGCGGAAAGCCTCTAAGTTGGTAGCAGCGCCTTTCAGCTCTTGTGCTTTCTGGTAAGCCGCCTCACGGGTAGTTTCACTTGGTACAAGGTTCTTCTGTACGGCGGCTATCTGGTAGGTCTGATTGGTTTTGGGAGCCGTAACCTTGATGATGTGGTAACCGAAAGAGGTTTCTACCGGATTAGGCAACAAGCCAGCGGCTGTAGCCCCGAAAATAGCTTTCTCGAACTCTGGCACCATGCGGCCTTGCGTGAACCAGCCTAAGTCGCCGCCGGTAGCGGTGGTACCATCGGTACCGTACTGACGAGCCATAGCAGCGAAATCAGCACCACCTTTGATTTGAGCCAACACATCTTTTGCCTTAGCTAGTGCAGCAGCTTTTGCTTCGGGAGTTGTGTTTTCTGGCTTGATAAGAATGTGGCTGGCGCGGGCGGCAGGCTGAGCACCGGCTTTTTGGCCAATAACTTTAAAGATTGAATAGACACCATTCTCGGCGTAAGGACCATACACCTGGCCTACTTGCAAGGGCAACTGCTCGCGGAGTTTCTCGGGCAGATCAGCGGGCGAAACGTAGGCACCGCTGTACGGCTGGTCGGAGTTGAGCTTGGCGAACAACGAATCGTTGAGTGCTGAGCGGAACTGAGCCGTTAGCTGATCAACAGAAGCACGAACGGAGGCGCTATCTTCTTTCGAAGCCGTTACCGGAATGCTCACGTATTCGATGTCGCGACCATCTTCCACCTTGTAGCGGCCTTTGTTCTTATCCAGATAAGCCTGCAATTGCGCGTCCGTCACTTTTACGGACGAATCCGAAATAGAGAAGTAAGGCACGATGAGGTAACGGATGTTGGCGCGAGTGTTCTGAGCTTCGTTGAAGCGCTTAGCCTCAGCCGACGTTACGTAGGTGCTTAGCTTGATCAGGTTATTATACTTGGTAGCTAGGCGGTCAGGGGTAAGGCCGGCCTCAAAATTCCGCCACTGATCTTGGGCTTGGGGGGCAATTTGTCGAGGTTGCGCAGGTATTCTACAACCTTATTGCGGTCGAACTGGCCAGTTTGTGGGTCAGAGAAAGCTTGGCGGATGCTGGGGTGCACATTGCGGCCCTGCACCATGTCGTAGAGTTCATCTTCGCTTACTTCTAAGCCCAGCGCTTCGAATTGCTCCTTAAAAGCGATGCGATAAATGGTCTGGTTCCAAGCCTGGTCGCGCAGGTAGCCAAGGGTGTTTTCGTCGGGCTGACGGCCCTGTTGCGCGATAAAAGCCTGCTTGGCTTGCTCAAGGGTATTATTGAATTCGTTGAGCTCCACTTTTTCACCGGATATCTCCCCTACCGTCGTATCGTTACGATTGAAGAGGCGGTTCTGGCCCGAGATCAGGTCGCCGCCGATAATGAATAGCAGCAGGCCAAAAACGATGGCGCCGACGGCCCAGCCCGATTTTTCTCGAATCGTGTTAATTAATGCCATGTACTTGAAAAAAAGCGCAGTATAGAAAAGTGGAAAGAGGCGCAAAATAACCAGAATCCGCCGGACATTCAAAGCGCATTGCTAGAATGCCCCCAGCAGACGATCGTCTAGCGGCGGCCTTTTTTGCGCGGAGCAACGTTGCGCGACTGTGATTTGGTGGGCGCAGGCTTCGTGGGCGCAGTCGGACCGGGAATATTGGCTTTGGTTTGGCCCAGGTAGCGATACCACATCATGCAGGCAAACGACACCATAAACAGCCAATAATTACGCGAAATGGCGTCCAGACTATTCGACATGATGGTCTCGTACACGCCAATAACTAAGGCTACTACTGCCACGGAAAACAGCACGGTGCGCCCCAGCGCTCTATCAAATTGAAAATCCATGCGGTTAGAAAAAGTGAAGCCAACGCAGAGCGTTGGATAAGTGGTGTGGTCGCTTAAAAAAGCCCCCCAGTCATGCAGGAAATAATTTACCCGCATGGCTGGGGCTTTTTTATTCCTCTACTGGTGCCTCAACGGTGAAGACGCCCGCGGGCTTAAGAATCTTGTAGCGCGAGAAATTCTGGTTGGCCGTCAGGCCGGTACCTGTCAGAATTTCGGTAGGCGTTTCGACGCGCACGAACTTTTCAGTGTAGATGATGGCCTTTTGCTTGTCGTAATACAGCTCTTCGGAGTTCATTTTTTGCTTCTTCTCCTCATTGCTCACCCGCACGTCATTGCGTACTAGATACAGGTCTTTGGCTTTGTCGTACCGGCCGTACTTACCCTGCAGGGTATTCACGATGCCGCCATTTTTGGAATAGAACGTCACCTTCATGCCCTTCGGGTACACTTGGTCGCCGCTTTCGAATTGCTGCGATACGGGAGCCGTCAGCTTGATTTGGAGCTTAGCCGAGTCGCTGACGAGCATTGTTACGTTGGTGGCTTCCAGCAGTGGCCCATTGTACACTACTTTCTTTTTGACCTCGGCGTCATTCTTCTGGCAACCCGTACTCAAACCGGCCACCAGCAAAATGCCCCCCAGGAGCTTCATCCAACTACGACTATGCGTTAGCATGCGCGCCCCTCGGTTACTCAATGCGCCGTTTAATAAACCAGCGGTTGTTTAGCGTTAAGCCCACTTGCACTCGCACATAGTCCTCGCGCACGTTGCCGTTGGGGTTCGCCAAGTTAATGTCAGTGTTGCCACGCTGCCCATAGGTGAAGGCCAAGTTCATGCTAGCAGCTTCCAACGGCGTGGCCGATGGTACGGGGAGGCTAAAGCCCCAGCTTATCGCCCGGTCGTACAATGTTTGTCCTTCAGGGCGGTAAGGCAGTTGGGTGGCGCTTATGCCTGCGCGGTAAGTCACGCGCTTGAAGTAGCTGTCCACGGAGGTGGGATCGGGGTATATTCGCCCCCAGACCTACACGTACTGTGTTGTCCAAAGCTATTCCGGTGGTGGCACCACCAGCTATACCGAACGAGCGAAACTTCGACCATTGCTGGTGCGCTACATCGAGGTTGGCGCTGAAGTTTTTGTTGTTGTCGATGCTAATGCCGAACTGGGCCATAGCGGGCACGCGGGCCTCGCCTTTCTGGCTATCTTCTAGCTGAATACGCTCCAGCTGATTGCCAGCTACATCTTCGCGGTCCAGAGAAGTGTTGCGCACGCCATCTATGCTCGACCGGAAGGTGTAAACGCCCCCCAAGCTATAGTTGAGCTTGCTGTTGATAGCACCCCGATAATGTGCCGCTCCCCGAAAGGTGAAATCGGAGTAGCGTACGTGTTCCAGCAATACTACACTGGCTAGCTGCGATGCATCAGTAACGTCTGCGGGCGCCACTTGTGTAGCTACGCGCTGGTCAATGCTACCAAATACGTACGCGGCCGTACCGCCCACCGTCAGGCCTTTAGCCAATCGGTATGCCTGCCCTATGTACGCTTCCGAGAGGCCACCTTCGCCTTGGTAACGCTTGAGCACTTGCGTACCAGTTGGACCAGAGGCTACGGTTTCGACTACATTGCTCTCATAATCGACGGCGCTGTACGGCTTGAGACCAACAGCGCCAGCCCAGCTTTTGGACAGCGGCACGGCCAAGGCCAAGTAGCCCAGCGTACCACTTCCGTCGCGCTGAGAGTTTGTTTGGTTACGAAGCGTTTTGATTTGCCCATTCACAGCCATTTCGTAAGTCGTACGAGCTGTGTAATAAAGCAAAGCCGGGTTCAACTCGTTGATATGAATGCTATTGGGCGCGGCCAAACCGACACCGCCCATTCCTTGCTGACGCACCCCGCCAGTATTGAGGTTGAAATCGCCCAGACCCAAGCGCGAGTACGGCGAGTTGCCCAGCCCTTGTCCTTGGCTTTGCGGCGCTGTTGCCAGACCCATCAACCCAAAACCGACCACGCCGGCTAATTTATTCTTCCACATAGTCAATGGTATGCACCAATATTCGGTGAAGCCCGAGCAGCACGAGTTCGGGAATTACAAAGATAGGGCCTTTGAGCCGCGATTGAAAAAAGGGTGCGTCGCCACCCGCCAAGAGTACACTTAAAGCGGGCCGCTGAGCACGGTACTGATCAAGTATTCCATTCACTTCTGCCACGGCCCCATTAAGCACTCCACTACGAATGGCCGACTCCGTGTCAGTGCCAGTGAGTGGAATCTCAGTTAGCAGGTCGGGGGGCATTTCTAGTAACGGCAGCCGGCCCGTAAACGTGTGTAGCGCCTGAAAGCGTAGCCGCAGCCCCGGCGCAATACTACCGCCCCGGAACGTATGACCGCCTTCTACCCAGTCGCATTTAATAGCTGTACCGGCATCGATAATCAGCGAGTCGCAACCCGGCCGGAGCCACGCAGCGCCTACCGCCGCCGCTAGCCGATCAGCGCCGAGGGTCTGGGGAGTGGCATATCCATTACGAATAGGTAAAGGCGTAGACGCCGGTTTGAACTCCACTACTTTCCCTGCCACTCGGGCGCGCACTTCAGCTGCCCACGCATCTGTTGGCTCCGCCACCGACGCTAGAATAACGTGGGCTGGCTTCCATCGCTCTACGACCTCATTAACTTGCTCTTTCGTCTGAGCAATGGCGTTTTCGCGCAGCACATCATCCTCGAAGCAACCGTATTTCACGGTGGTATTGCCAATGTCGAGGGTGAGGGTGCGCATGGAAACAGGGCTTACCTACGGCGTTAGTTTAGCTCGCTCTTCATTTGTGGAAAAATAGCTGGCTAAATTTGGCTGAAGGCAGTCGGAGTAATTGGATAGAAAAACTAAGAGCGGCTAGGGAGCGCCAAAAGCAAAGGACGCCTTACCAACTTGAACATGAGTCGGTAAAGCGTCCGTTGGTTGCTTCTTACAAGAAATACTTCAGGCGAATAACTTCCTTCTCGTTCAGATAGCGCCACTTGCCACGGGGCAAATCTTTTTTAGTAAGTCCTGCATACTGCACCCGGTCCAGAGAAACTACCTCATAACCCAAGTGCTCAAATATGCGGCGCACAATGCGGTTGCGACCAATGTGCAGCTCAACGCCCACAAAGTGCGCATTGCCCGCTACCACGGCCACATCATCAACCTCCGCTTTGCCATCTTCCAGCTCAACACCTTCGGCAATCTGGCGCAGATGATCTTCGGTGAGCGGTGTGTTCAGCTCTACCTGATAGATCTTCTTGTTCTTGTGCGACGGATGCGTAAGCTTTTGGGCCACCTCACCATCATTAGTGAAGAGCAGCAAACCAGTTGTGTTACGGTCTAGGCGACCGACCGGGAAGATGCGCTCCTTGGAGGCAGTAGCCACCAGATCCATTACCGTTTTGCGACCCTCTGGGTCATCGGTAGTAGTGATGAAGTCTTTTGGCTTGTTGAGCAGTACATACACCTCTTTTTCACGCTTGAGGTTGGTTTTGCCATACTGCACGGTATCAGTGGGCTGTACTTGGTAGCCCATTTCGGTAACTACCTCGCCATTCACCCGAATTTCACCGGCGGCGATAAGCGCATCCGCCTCACGCCGTGAGCAAACACCCGCATTAGCGATGTAGCGATTCAAGCGCAGAGTATCACCGGCCGAATCATCTTCCTCGCGCCGACGCTTGTTGCCGCGGGTTTTATCCTCTTCGTAAAACTTTAGGTTCTTGTAAGCGGGAGCTTCACCAGGCACTTCGTCACGCTTAGGCTTATCTGCCCGGTTGCTGCTAGCATCACGTGCCGGCCGATTCTCGGGTCGCGCCGGGCGCTCACCAAATGGCCGGGCGTCGCGGGGAGCCGAGGAGCCAAAGTCGCGGCCACCAGCCTTGTTCCGGTCGCCGTAGTTTCCGCGCTCACCGGTGCTGCGGGGGGCAAAATTGCCGCGCTTATCATCGGTGTTATGGTTACCAAATCCACCTTCGCGGCGCTGCTCACCGCGGGGGGCAAATTTACTGCGGTCATCATCGCGACGTGGGCCGCCGAAGCTGCCTTCGTTGCGGTCGCGCCGCTCGTAGCCACCTTCCCGGCGCTGGTCGCCTCGGTCGGTGTCTCTGTCCTGGGGGCATTTTTGAAATCGAAAGGCCGCGCCGGACGGATTGGACGGTCCGGACCCGACTCATCATTGCGTGAGTCACGGAGGGTATCAGGTTCGTACGGAGTTTTTGTTGGGGTGGGCTTATCGGTTTCGAAAGGATTTACCTTGTTAAACTTTCGATTGCGCTCCCCAGCTCCACCACGTGGAACGGCGGGCTTGCCCTCCTGCCGGTACGGCTGGCCGGGCCAATTAGCCTTGGGCTGATAAGGTTGTGCAGGCCGCTCATCAGCGCGGTCACGGTCGCGACCAAAGCCACTGTCGCGGCGGTCGTCAAAGCGACGCGGAGCATCACGGTCAAACGAGCGAGTGGGGCGTTCGTTATTGTTGCGGTTGAAAGGCGGGCGACTGTCGCTGTCGCGTCGGGGGCAAAGTTGCCGCGTGGTCCGCGCTCATCCCCCCGACCGAAATCACCGCCGCTTGGCCGGCTACCTCTATCACCAAATTTGCCTCCTGCGTTTCCTCCACCAAAGCGACCACCGCCGCCGATGTTACCACCAGGGTTAGGCCGACCAAAAGCAGGACGCGAAGGAAAGTCGCTGCCCCGCCGGAAGTCATTGCCGTCCCGATTAGCCGGGCGGTCCGAAGACTTGCGGAATCCCTCCGAGCCACCCGCATTACCGGAAGGACGAGAGTCGTTGCGGCCATTGCGGCCGGCGTTAAAATCAGGTTTGTGCTTTTTGCCCATGGTCGGGGAAGTAAGTGCCGTATCTCTACGGTACGGTTTGAAAGTAAATATCGCTAAATAAGACGAGGTGATGCTAACGCACTAGCCAGCAAAACAGTGCCCGAACCTGCACCGCAACCCTGTTGTGGGTAGCCGGTCGCAAGTCCGGGCAAATTCCATTGATAGCAAGAAGGCTATTAGTCGCGGCGCGCCATTTTAGCCTCGATGGAGTGCTGGGTATGCGGCACAGCCCGCAGACGCTCCTTCGGAATCAGTTTGCCAGTGCCAATGCACACGCCGTACGTACCATTCTTAATGCGCACCAGCGCATTCTCCAACTGCTGAATGAACTTCATTTGGCGCGAAGCCAACTGGTTCATGCTTTCCTTTTCGGCCGTATCAGCGCCGTCTTCCAATACCTTAGAGGAAGACGCTGTATTATCGGTACCCGAATCGTTACGACGGCTCAATGTTTCTTTGATAAATGACACCTCCTTACGGGCAGCCGTAAGCTTGTCTTGGATAATCTCTTCGAACTCCGCTAGATCTTCTCTGGAGTAGCGTATGGTTTCTTCACTCATGTCAGCTCAGGAAAGTAAACTATTGAATGTAAACTAATTAGCAAACCTTTTTCAAACGAAGATCAGCTTTTCACCCCTCCTAACACCAGTACAACCAGTTTAGTTGTTAGAAGATAAAATGGCTTCAGGGAGTTACGAATTTGGTATTATAACGGATTCCGCTGGTGCATTTGGCCGCAAAGCTACGCTTTTGTACGCTAATTGACCACAATACATTCATATTGCCACGAAGCGAAATTCGCTCTCGAATTAAAAGCCCAGCATCTGAATGGCTGCAACTGCTGCCTCTACTCCTTTATTGCCATGTTTGCCCCCGCTCTATCCCAAGCCTGCTCCAGGGTATTGGTTGTTACTAAACCGAAGATGACGGGCTTGTTATATTTTAAGCCTACGTTGGTGATACCATTGGCGACGGCGTGGCAGATGTAGTCGTCATGTTTTGTATCGCCTTTGATAACTACTCCCAAGCAAATAACGGCATCAATCTCCTCGTGCTGAGCCAGCAGTTGCGCGCCCAATGTTAATTCGAAACTACCCGGTACGGTATTGCGAAAAATATTATCGGCCTGGGCACCATGCTTAAGCAAGGTTTCATGGGCACCAGCACTAAGTACGTCCGTAATTTCGCGGTTCCACTCGGCTACTACCAAGCCAAAGCGCTTATCGGCAATATCAACGAAGTGGTCAGAACTGTAGTCGCTAAGGTTTTTAAGAGCGGTTGCCATGAAGCACGGATTTGTTGAATAATTGTATCGCACTAACCAGAACGATCGGTGGTTTCCGGTTCGGTGAAGCGATGTAAGTAAACTCTGTATTGATAAAACTGATAAAAGGAAAAAGACGGTATAAAACCGCCCTTTTCCTTTTATCAGTTTTGGCTAATCTGCAAAAGCTGCAAACTCCCGACGACTACTTTCCAGCTATTGCCTGAACGCGGGCAAGGTACTGTTTGGCTTCCGTAACCTCAGCAGCATTCTGGTATTCGTCCACAACTTTTGTATAGGCTTTTATGGCACCATCGTAGTCTTTAGCGAGCTCACGTGCCATAGCTTCCTTCATTAGGTAGCCGGGTGAGAAGTATTCGTTAGCCTTGTAATTGGCGGCCTTCTCATATTGATCAGCTGCTTCCTTAAACTTATTCAGCTCCAGGTAAGCGTCTCCGATCAGGGAGTAAGCCCGAGCTTGTACCAACAAGTCGTCCGAGGTAAAGTCTTCCAGATAATCGATGGCGTTCTGGTATTTACCATCTTTCAAAGCGGCTACGCCAGCATAGAAGTTAGCCAGGTTAGCCGCTTGGGTACCATTGTACTCAGAGGTTATAGCAGCTAAACCATCATACTGCCCATCGCCCTTGAGGGCTTTGTTCAATGAGTCAGCTTCCCAATAGTTGACAGCCTGATACATGGCAGCCTGCCCCTTTTCATTCTGGGTATTGCGCCACGTGTAAAAAGCAAAGCCGCCGACAACAGCTAGCACTACTACCGCTAGCAAGCTCAGTAAAGCTGTCTTGTTGCGCCGGACAAAGTCCTCCGATTCTACCAGCCGGAGGGCCAGCGCGTCAGGGTCTTCCATCAACGGATGCTCGGTCACACCGTCCGCGACAGGTTGGTTTGGATCTGCGGGTACCTCTGTGCGCTGGCGGGCATTAGGGGTATTGCGCGTGTAGGGAATCTTTGACATTACGGGGGGCAAAAAGGCAGCCTCACGGCTGGGGAAAGGCAACGAGGTTAGTCGCGGATGTAAGGGTAGTCCTGCTGCACGTACACGTCTTTGTACAACTCGTCGGCAGTCGGATAAGGGGAGGTTTCAGCAAATTCTACGGACTCATTTACGGCCGCTTTAATTTGCTCGTCAATGGCATTCAGGTCGTCCTCGGTAGCCATGCTGTTCGTCAAGATGGTGTGACGCACGGCCTCGATGGAATCGCGCGAGCGATAATCTTCTAGTTCTTCTTTTGTACGATACTTCGCTGGGTCGCTCATGGAATGGCCCTTGTACCGATAGGTCTTGAACTCGAGCAGCGTAGGTCCTTCGCCGGCGCGGGCGCGCTCTGCGGCTTGGGCTACAGCATCGTGCACATCTTCTACATTCATAGCATTCACTGGGAAGGAAGGCATGTCGTAGCTCTCGCCTAGCGTATAGAGTTCCGTAACGTTAGAACTGCGTTGCACTGCTGTACCCATTGCATAGCCATTATTTTCGATAACGAAAATAACCGGCAGCTTCCACAGCATAGCCATGTTAAAAGCTTCATGCAAGGCACCCTGGCGCACGGCGCCATCGCCCATATAGCAGATGCAAAGGTTACCCGTCTTGTTATACTTTTCGGAAAAAGCAATGCCGGCACCAAGCGGAACCTGACCGCCTACGATGCCGTGGCCGCCCATAAAGTTCACTTCTTTATCGAACATGTGCATGGAGCCTCCTTTGCCTTTTGAGCAGCCGGTAGCTTTCGCAAATAACTCGGCCATGATGGCATTAGGCGACGTACCTAAGGCTAACGGGTGGGCGTGGTCGCGGTAAGCGGTAATCCACTTATCGTCTTTGGTTAGGGCTGAAACGGCACCCGCTACGCAAGCTTCCTGACCTATATACAGGTGGCAGAAACCTTTGATCTTTTGCTGTCCGTAAAGCTGCCCCGCCTTCTCCTCAAACTTGCGCATCAGCTGCATCTGCTCATACCACTGCAAATACGTTTCCTTCGGAAACTTTGGCTTCGCAGGTACGGTAGCCTTGGGTGCACCAGTCGCTTCCTTCGCCTCTTCATTCGAAGGTGGCATACCTGAGTCAGGTTGGTTTACCGTTTTGGTAACCGACGCTGGGTCGTTACCGTTGGAAGTGCCTTTCGGGCTTGCCGCTTTTTTAGCCGACTTAGTCGCTTTTGAGTCAGCCTTTACTTTCGTCTCCGCCATCGTGCTTTCGGTTGTTCGCGTTTGGGATGCGAAAGTACGCAAAAGGATTGCAATTTCGAACCGGATGATTCTGGAAAGCCTACACCTATTGTTCTTTAAAAACTACGACGAAGCCACGTTGGCTTTCTCGCCTCACATCAATTGCTTCGTCGGCGACAATGGAAGTGGTAAGACTAACTTGCTCGACGCTATTCATTACTTGTCTCTCACGCGTAGCGCTTTCACTACTGCCGATGCGCAAAGCATAAAGCAGGGTGCTGAGTTCTTTGTAGTGAAAGGTCGCTTTCAAACGCCTCTCGCCGACACCGATACTATTCACTGCAGCTTACGCGTAGGTCAAAAGAAATTGGTCACCCGCAACAAGCAAGCCTACGAGCGTATTGCAGATCACATAGGCCGCTATCCTGTTGTGCTCATCTCCCCCTATGATACCGACTTGATTCGGGAGGGCAGCGAGGAGAGGCGCAAGTATTTCGACAGTATTATCTCCCAGCTTGATCATGATTACCTCGAGCTTCTCATTACCTACTCTAATTTGCTACGGCAGCGTAATGCGCTGCTCAAGCTGGCTGCCGACGGCCGCGGCTACGACCGGGATTATTTACTGGTGCTTGATGAGCAGCTGGTCCCTGTTGGGGGGCAAATTATGGAGCGCCGCCAGCAATTTCTTACGGACTTCACCCCTCTCTTTCAGCGCCACTATCAGCAGTTAGCCGATGGCCGTGAGCAGGTGACGCTGCAATACAAGAGCCAGCTACCAGGCGCTGACTTTGCGCATTTGCTCCGCACCAATGAGCGGCGCGATATTACGTTGCAGCGCACCACGATTGGACCCCATAAAGATGACTTCACTTTTCTAATGGACGAGTTGCCGGTAAAGAGCTATGGTTCTCAGGGCCAGCAGAAGTCTTATGCCATCGCACTTAAGCTTGCCCAGTTCGAGATATTTGCCAGCCGCAAAAAACATAAACCCTTGCTACTTCTTGATGACATTTTTGACCGGCTAGATGAGAAGCGCATCACCCGCCTTATGCAGCTAGTAGCGGAGCATACCTTCGGCCAGGTATTCCTGACCGATACTCACCTCGAGCGTACCGACCGAATTCTCGCTACTATCTCGGAACAAGTGGCTCGCTTTGCGGTGCATAATGGCACCGTTACGGCTCTCTAGCGGAGCTTGAATAGCGTACCTTTGCAGGCATGCAATTTTCCCCCCCCGTGGCTATTCTGCTTCAGGCTCGCGCATTATTGTATTGCATTCTCTTGAAAAAACCAAGCAACTCCGATAACTCTCGTCAGGCTGATATTGTCCCTTTAAAGGACGGTATTAAGGCACTGCTCAAAGCGTACCGCTTACAGGGAAAGCTGAACGAGGTGTTTGTCGTGTCGAGTTGGGAACGCATCATGGGTAAGGCAGTAGCTTTAAAGACCCAGGAGATTTATATCAGTAATAGTAAGTTATTCGTACGCTTAAGTTCAGCCCCCCTCAAGCATGAGCTGGTAATGGCCAAGACGCGCGTGATGGAGCTCATCAATGATGAGGTTGGTGAGACAGTTATCAAAGAAGTGATTTTTCTATAGAGCTACTCTTGTAGCCCTCTAAATTCTATTCTCTGCTTATCAGAGTGTGCCTCTCGTTGCCCTTTCTATTTCAGACTAAAGAATAGTAGCACTTGGCTTGCTCTAATCTTATCTGTAGCGCTAGCTCACGCCTCCGCTCCATTGCATCCTGTTTACTAGCCCCCCAAGGCCTAGCTTATTTAAGCGCTTGCGTCGTGCTGCCTTTTAATTTTTATTCTTGTTAACGGCCATCGGTTGCTCCATGGCTCACTGTGTAGTACTCCTACAGGTAGGAACGCGGGACCCAAACATTCCTTCTGAATTTAGATCCTCTCATCATCTAGTTTGATCTTACTTATATGTCGTCTCCCCTTCTCCCCGGCTTCCGTTTAGTATCCCACTCCCGGGTAACCCTCACTGAACTTATGATCCCATCGTATGCCAATCTGGGGGGCAAAATTCATGGCGGAATTCTGCTATCGCTTATGGATAAAGTTGCCTACGCTGCTGCTGCAAAACATGCTGGCACCTATTGCGTGACGGTGAGTGTAGATGGTGTAAACTTCCTACAACCAGTAGAGGTAGGGGAGCTAGTATCGTTGCTAGCTTCCGTCAATTACGTAGGTCGTACTTCCCTCGTAATCGGCATTAAGGTCATTGCCGAGGACGTGCGAACTGGTGTTGTGAAACACACCAACACATGCTATTTCACAATGGTCGCCAAGGATGATAACGGGCGCCCTACCCCTGTGCCTGGCTTGATACTAGAGACGCCAGATGATACGAGGCGTTTCATGGAATCCATTAAGCGCAAGGAGCTCAAAGCCCAGTTTGGTGTTGAGTTCGATAACGCTCGCTCTTTGCTAGCGGTTACTCAGCAAGCCGATTTATTACGTAACGAGAACTGTCAGTTAGGTTACTAAACCCTACACCCTTTGCTTTCTCTTGAGGCATTAAAGATGCCCTCAATACAAGTCCGTAACGACAGCATGTTTCACGTGGAACATATTTGTCACTTAGGACTGTACACTTTCAACAGGAGCTCATTATAGGCTTCTAGTAAGGCTATATACTTAGCCTGAAGAGCCATAAGCTGCTTATTAGGATCATTATCGACAACTTGTAACGGGGCCGGGCGCTGCGTTACACTACTTGTAACAGATACACTAGGTATAGCGGACACAAAGGGTAACGCTGTTTGTTGTAACGATGTAAAATCGTGCGAAAAATCATGTGTAATGATCTCACCAACCTGTTTTACAAAACCGTAATCAAGAGTCTCCTCTTTGAATTTACGATAAATAGTTGGACGAGTAATACCCAGTTCCTCCACGATACGAGTGATGGAAATACCACTGTTTTTGATGGCATCTTGAAGGATTTTGCCCTGGTGCGGCATAAGTAAGCATTATGTATTAGTTAGTCTGTAAAGGTGTCAAATTTGTTTCACATGTACAAATATGTACGTTAAAACGAACAGTTACATGCAATGTAAACGCGATACAATGATACAGATTGTAAAGTGTAACAAGATAACTGATACGTTATTACTGTAACACTCATTCGTGTTACAGTATCTGTTACACATGTACATAATCATGTCAAACCCCCTTAATAAAGGCTGAAAAGGCACTTTTGCGATTAAAGACACACCTCTGACAGCTGTAACATCACATTAGAGACACTAAACCTATCAACTAGCGTGTAAGTACTGCTTGATTTTTACGGCGATGGAGGTACATGACCACATAACGGACAGGACTCAGCAGTGATTACTGTAATAATAAGCCCACCAGTCGGTCAGGATAATCAGTAGTGATGCCGTCGACTCCAAGCGCAATAAGACGTTGCATCTCGGCGGGCTCGTTCACCGTCCAGGGGATAAGTCGCATACCACAAGTATGGACCTCGGCTACCAGTTTTTCATTGACGAGTCTGTGCTCAGGACCGTAAACGGCGGGTACAAAACCGAGCTCGTTTAAGTGCTCAGCAAGGGGTTGTTCATCCTCAACCAGCAGGCACAAAGGCAAAGCTGAAACCTGGTTTCGGGCGGCTTGTAAAACTCGTTTATCGAAGCTCAGCAGTGTCGTTCGCGCAGCTATACCAGTAGCACGCACAACCACTAACACCAACTCAACGAAGTGCGGCGGTGAGGGATGAAATATGCCATCGCCAGCCGGGCTACTTTTAATCTCGATACTAAAAAATGGTAGTGGCCGGCCGAGTTCCTGTGCGTAGGTATTAGCCTTCATAATCACCTCCTGGAGCAGGGGTTTGTAGGCAGCTTCGGGTTGCTGCTGCGGAAAGCGGGGGTTGCATATAGAGCCGCAATCGTAGCGGCGTATAGCAGCGTAAGGCATCTGAAAAAGATTGTGCTCACGCTCACTTGTGGGGTGAATACGCTTGCCGGCGGCATCCTGGCAAATGGCAGCTGATAGCCAGGGCTCGTGTGATACAACCACCTGCTCATCGGCGGAGATAATGACATCTAATTCCAAGACATCTACTCTAAGCTCCAAGGCATGTAGAAAGCCCGCAAGCGTGTTCTCGGGACGTAAGCCGCGGCAACCACGATGACCGTGGATTTCAGGAATAGAGAGAGACTTGGGGGGCATTTTCAGCGGTTTACGAAACTCTGAATACGCGTGCACCTCTTTACTGGATAGCTTCAGCGGAAAAAGTACCACAGATTATCCGTTGCCGATTCGTTGAGCGGATTATAATACCAGCATTCATTCGAGCCACAGACTGGTAGTGGAATGCGGTACTTTTGCCCTTCGTGTACTCATTTCCCTCTACCACATTCTATGAAGAAAGCTTTGTTGCTCGGATTACTGATTAGCATTGTCGCCGTCGGCGGTTACTGGTACTATCGCACGGTGGTAACAGCTAGTCCGCAGTACTCACTCGCACAGGCTGCTAATGCCGTCCGCATACATGATGTGGCTACTTTCGAGCGCTACGTAGACATCGATAGGGTAGCACGCAACCTAGTAGATCAGGTAGCGGATGAAAGCTCCGCGCTGGAAGGGTTAAACGTGAATAGGGATATTATTCAAAGCGCCTTACAACTACTAAAACCCCAGCTGGCGAAGTCTGCGCAGCAAGAAGTACGACAGTACATCGAGTCAGGCTCGGCGCAAAAAGCGGCCGCAGCAGGGCAACAGATTGGTGGAATGAATATATCGGTGCTTGGGCTGGCCGGACGGGTTATTGGTCCGAACCCAGCATTCAAAGGAATCAAATACGTGAATCAACAGGACGGGCAGACCTTAGTTGGTTTAGAAATAACGCAACCACAGTACGACACGACTCTCGTACTGGAACTGAGAATGCTAGACCAGGGCAACTACTGGCGCGTGACAGAAATAGCCAATATGGGTACCTTAATTAAGCATACAGCCCGACTGGAAAATCAGCGTTTGCTGAAAAGCCAATAGCGGAGTCAGCAGTTTGCCTAAAGTAATAAACACAAAAAGGCCCCGACGTAAGATAACGTCGGGGCCTTTTTCATAATGTCAGCGGAAGTTATCTACGTCCTGAGAACAGGAAATAAATAATAGAGCCAAGGAAAGGGAAGAACCATATTACCAGACCCCAAATGATTTTTTTACCGATTGGCCAATCCTGCTTAATGAGGCTAATGACGGCAAGAACTGCTAAGGCCAAATAAATAATACCGGCAATAGTAGTTGTGCCATCGCTACGGCGACCGGAGCAGCTGCTGAGTAACAGCGACAGCGTGAGAGAAAGAGATAGGGCCGCAACCGGCAGGCGTTTCGTTAGAGTGAGAAGCTTGTTCATAGCAGGTGTCTTTGGAAGGGGAGAAATGTTGTTATGATGCCCTTTACGCACCTGCTGATATATTAGATATGATTATGCTTATTTTTAATATTTAATTAATTGATTATCAGCTACTTAAATAAGTATGATTGAATTTCTTTCCAGAAAATAGAGCCGGAAACAGGAACCAGTATCAGGGTAAGAATTATGCCGTAGATGGCGCCATAAAAGTGCGCGTCGTGGTTGATATTATCGCCTTGCTTACGGCCTTGATAATAAGAATAGGCAAGGTATAGCACTCCGAAGATGACGCCTGGAATGGCGAAGGGAATAGGGAAGATATAAATCCCTCCCTCAATAGGTCGGAACAGGATACTGGCAAAAATCACGGAGGCGACGCCACCCGACGCACCTAGGCTGTGGTAGTTGGGGTCGTTGCGATGGCGTAGATAAGTGGGAATGTCCGACACAATAATGCCCCCCAGATACAGCAGTAGAAAGCGCCAGATACCGCCCATTACGCCAAACACCTGCACGAAGACATCCTGAATAAGGCCGCCAAAGGAATAAAAGGCCAGCATATTAAAGATAAGGTGCATCCAGTCGGCATGCAGGAAGCCGGACGTGAGGAAGCGGTACCACTCGTTGCGGCGGCGCACCAGAAAGGGCGTCATGATCCAGCTTTCCCGCAGAGTTGGGTTTGACCAGGCGTATAAGGAAATGCCCCCCGTCAGGATAACGAGCACGAGCACCACATTCAGATTAAGCATCAGGAGACAAATAAGAGGTAATAAGAAGAAAGCCGCATTTACGGCTCCTATGCGCCTTTGACGGCACCAGTAATAACCAAGCCCAACTTAAACCGCAAGATGCTGCCAGCGGGCCTAAATTTGGCCAGAAACCGAGACTAACTCTCGCGAGCCATTAGCTCTAATGCCCACTGCCGCAAAATGGCCTTGCGCTCGGCCGGTGCGGTTACACGCTCTAGGTGCTGCAGAGCATCCTGGAAGTAGTCGTTGATGAGCGCTTCGGTTTGGGAGCGAATACCAAGCTGGTCGTACACTTCCGTAATGGCCTGCACCTTGGCCGCAACATCCGCGACTGGCTGACCGAGGTGCTGCGCTAGTACAGTTTGCTGGGGGCTTTTGCTTGGGCTTGGGCCGTGAGTAACAGGAAGGTTTTCTTATCCGACACGATGTCGCCGCCCACGCGCTTGCCGAAAGTGGCTGCGTCGCCATACACATCGAGTAGATCGTCGCGTAGCTGAAAGGCAATACCCACGTCAGTTCCGAACTGGCGTAGGTGGTCGGCATCCGCAGTGGAGGCACCGCCGAGCAGGGCTCCCAGTTCCAGACAGAAGCCCAGCAGCACGGCCGTTTTCAGCCGAATCATATCCAGGTATTGCTCAATGGAAACCTGCTCATTGGTCTCAAAATCCATGTCCCACTGCTGGCCTTCGCATACCTCGGCAGCCGTCTGGCTGAACTTGCGCAGCACCGTTGGCAGTAGCGCTGGCGGTACGTCTAGGAACAGCTCGTAGGCCCGGACCAGCATCACGTCGCCGCTCAGGATGGCTACGTTGGCGTTCCACTTCTCGTGCACTGTTGGCTGGCCCCGGCGCAAGGGGGCTTGGTCCATGATGTCGTCGTGGAGCAGAGTGAAGTTGTGAAAAACCTCCGTGGCCAGCGCCGGCCGTAGCACCGGATCTAGTTCGTCGGTGAAGAGATGGGCGCCCATCAGCGTAAGCAAAGGGCGGATGCGTTTGCCCCCCAGCGCCATAATGTAGCGAATGGGCTCGTAGAGGGCTACTGGCTGCTGACCGTACTCAAGACTAGCCAGGGCGGCAGTTATTTTTTGCGTGAAATCAGTGGGGCTCACAGGGGCAAGATGAATTGGGGCTGGAAAGGTACGGAGGAACGCGTTGGAGTAGATTAGACGCAACGCTGGGGGGCAAATTAGCTCAACAGAAAAGCCTGACGTCCGCACACCGTGCAGCCATCAGGCTTTCCTATTTTAAAAGGTCACTACTTAGCGGCGACGCTTACCGCCGCCACCTGGGCCACCGCTGCTCTTGCCACCTCGGTCCCGCTCAGGGCCACGCTCCGACCGACGGCCACGGCCGCTTTCCTCGCGGCGAGGCGCATCGTTTCGGCGCTGCGACATAGGGCGCTCATCCACCAGTTCGAAGTCGATAGTACGATCAAGCAGGTTGGCGGCTTTCACGATGACTTGCAGCTCATCGCCGAACTGAATAATACGCTTGGTGCGCTGCCCGACGAGGCGGTAATTGTCTTTGTCGAGTTCGAAGAAGTCGCCGGGAATGTCGCTCACTCGGATCATGCCCTCGCACTTGTTCTCCTCCACTTCCACGTACATACCCCACTCGGTGAGGCCCGATACGACGCCTTTGAACTGCTCGCCTACGCGGGCCGCCATGTACTCCACCTGCTTGTATTTGATGCTGGCGCGCTCGGCATTGGCGGCTAGCTTCTCCCGCTCCGAGGAGTGCTTGCACTCTTCTTCCACGGGTTCAGCTTCCACATTTTTGCCCCCCTGCAGGTAGTGTTCCAGCAGGCGGTGCGCCATCATATCGGGGTAGCGACGGATGGGCGAGGTAAAGTGCGAATAGTGGTCGAAGGCCAGACCAAAGTGACCCAGCGGTTCCGTCGTGTACTTGGCCTTAGCCATGGTACGGATAGCCAGCGTCTGAATCACGTTCTGCTCGGGCTTGCCCACTACGTTTTCCGACAGGCTGTTGAGTTCGTTGCTGAGCTTCTTGGGATTATCCAGGTTCAGGTCGTGGCCGAACTTCTTGGCAAACAAAGCGAAGTTCTGCAGACGGTCGGCATCGGGAGCATCGTGGGTACGATACACCATTGTGAAGCGTGGCTTGGTCTTCTTTTTCTGGAACACGAAGTCGGCCACTTTGCGGTTAGCCAGCAGCATAAACTCCTCGATGAGCTTGTGCGCATCTTGGCGCTCCTTCACGTACACGCCCACTGGCTTGCCGTTCTCATCCAGCTGGAATTTTACCTCCTGGGTTTCGAAGCCAATCGCGCCTTTCTTGAATCGTTGGGCCTGGAGTTTCTTGGCAATATTGTTCAGCGTATTCACCTCTTCGGAAAAGTCACCCTCCCCCGTTTCAATACGTTCCTGCGCTTCGCCGTAAGCAAAGCGACGGTCGGAGTGAATGATGGTTTTGCCAAACCACGAGTCGTAGAGTTTGCCGTTCTCGTCGAGCTCAAACACGGCTGAGAAGGTCAGCTTGTCTTCATTAGGCCGCAACGAGCACAAGCCGTTCGACAGGCGCTCGGGCAGCATCGGAATTACGCGGTCAACTAAGTAAACCGACGTCGCGCGGTGGCGAGCTTCCCGCTCCAGCATTGACTCGGGCCGCACATAGTGGGTAACGTCGGCAATATGAACGCCGATTTCCCAGTTGCCGTTTTCCATCTTTTGGATGGATAGCGCGTCGTCAAAATCCTTGGCGTCGGCGGGGTCGATGGTGAAGGTGGTAATGTCGCGGAAGTCGCGGCGGCGCGCAATTTCATCTTCCTGAATGCGGTCCGAAATGCCTTCCGACTCTTCTTCTACATCCTGGGGAAACTCAAACGGCAACCCGAACTCCGCCATGATGGCGTTGATCTCGGCTTCGTTCTCGCCGGCCTGGCCAAAAGAGCGCACGATTTCGCCCACAGGCTGACGTCCGGGGTCCTCGGGCCACTCCGTTATGCGCACGAGTACTTTCTCACCGCTACGGGCATCTTTAAGCCCTTCATGGGGCACAAAGACATCGAAGTACATCTTGCGATGGTCAGGCGATACGAAGCCGAAGCCGGCGTTCTGCACCGTCAGTTGGCCTACTATTTCTTCCCGCTCCCGCTTGACTACTTCCAACACGTCGCCCACCGGGCGGCCATCACGCTCACCACGCAGACGCACTCGCACCGTGTCGCCGTTCATGGCAAACTTTAGGCGGTCGGTGAAAACGCGGATGTCGTTTTCGCTTTCCTCGCTTACCACGAAAGCGTACTTATTGGTGGCCAGCGCTACCGTACCGGTGATGATGTCGCCACCGGAACTGGGCCGTTCGCGGAAGCGCTGACGGTCGTCGCCAGGGAAGTCGAAGCCAGCATCGCGGCGACGATGTACTAGTGGGTCCTGCCCAAACTGAGCCTCAATGGCAGCGCCATCTGGCCGAGATTTGCCCCCCTTGTTACGGCCGCGCTCAGGGCGCTGGCCGGCGTCGGGCTGCATGCGTAGCGCGGCTGGATCAGTGAGGCGGTAGTCGTCGTTTTGGAGCAGTGTAAGCTGATTGGATTTGCGCAGGGCTTTGAGGTGATCAAAGACCTCTTCGCGCTGCTCTTTGGTGGTCACGCCCAAGCGGCGCGAGAGTTGACGGTAGGAAAATACTTTGCCGGGGTTGTCGGCAAATACCCGGTACACTTGCGTTTTGGTAACGGGGGCAGCAGCGGCTTTTTCACCGCGGGCAGCTTTCGCGCGAGGGGCGCGGGGAGCTGCAGATTCATCTTGTTTCTTCATTCGAAAAGAAGGTGCCGCCCAGTGGTTGTCGTTTTCGCAGGCGGCCGAGTATAGGTAGGTTGGAGTATACGCAAGCGCGTTTCTCCGGGGTTAAGCAAAAATTTGATGTCGCCGGTAAGGCGGTTGAGGTTGGGTGGAAGCAACAGCTTCGACGCCTCAAAGTAGATACTACGAAATATTAGGGAAAAGAACTATTTACTGCGAATAATGATGGGGTATGTAGTTGTTGCTGGTGGTAAATAATGGGTAAAAAAGCCCCCCAACTGGATTCGAGTTGCTGGATGGAAAATGACAAGAAAGCTAGGCAGTCTTGATGAGTTAGGTACTGTCATGCTTGATCTGGCGTCCGCTTGTCGACGCATCTCTACCGCAATACTAATCTCAACGGTCTGGCAACGAAGCGGTAGATATGCTTCGACAGGCGGACGCCAGATCAAGCATGACCGCCTTTTTTGATTGAAGTTACTTTGGCAACATCAGCACGCGAGATGCTTCGCTCCGCTCAGCATAACCGCCTCTTTGATTACCCCCTATTCAACGACTCACTGAATAGAAGTTGAGCCTTACGCTACCTCCGCCGCCCGCCGTGCCTGGGCCGCTCGGATATCAGATGGCTCATCCTTGGGAATAGCGCTGAGCAGCGTGCGGGTGTAGTCGTGCTGCGGATTAGCATAAACAGCAGCTGCGGGTCCGCTCTCCACAATCTGCCCCTTGTTCATTACCAGCAGCCGATCCGACATGAACCGGGCCACCGACAAATCGTGGGTGATGAAGAGATAGGTAATGCCAAAGTCTCGCTTGAGCTGGTTGAGCAAGTTCAGCACTTGCGCCTGTACCGACACATCCAGCGCCGACACCGACTCATCGCAGATGATGCACTTGGGCTGCAATGCCAGCGCCCGCGCAATACAAATGCGCTGGCGCTGCCCACCCGAAAACTCGTGCGGATAGCGCAGGTAATGTTCTTCGCGCAGCCCTACGGTGCGCAGCAGCTCCATCACCTTAGCCTTTTGCTGTTGTTTGGTGCCGCCCACGCCGTGTACCTGCATGGGCTCGATGATAGCCTCGCCTACCGTCATCATCGGGTTGAGCGCCGCGTAGGGGTCCTGAAACACCATTTGGAACTCGCGCCGCCGCCGCCGCAACTCGCCCGCTGGCAGCGTGGCCAGGTCAGTGCCTTCGAACAGAATGCGACCCGCCGTTGGTTCCACTAAGCGCAACAAGGCTCGACCCAGCGTCGTCTTGCCGCAGCCCGACTCGCCCACCAGCCCCACCGTCTCGCCGGGATAGATATCAAAGCTCACACCGTCCACGGCTCGCACGTATTCTTTGGTTCGATTGAACAAGCCTTTGCGGATAGGAAAGTGCACGTTCAAGCCTTCCACCCGAAGCAGAACCGGGCCATTCTTTTCGGCCAGTTTCGAGCCGTTTTCACTGGCCAAATTGCCCCCCAACTTAGGCTCAGAAATAGCAGATTCTGAAGTTGATTTTAGGGCAGAAACTGGCGTAAAATGTTCCCCGTGGAACATTTTGGGGATTTCGACCGGTATATTTTCTGTCAGCACCGGGGCTCTATCTGGTTCAAGGCTAGGAGCTTCGGGCTGAGGAATGATAATTTCGGTTAGTTGGCCGGAAGCGTCTTCAGTCATAAAATCGGCTACAACGGGCAAACGCTGCTTACCCACGGAGAGCTTGGGCCGACAAGCCAAAAGGCCCTTGGTATAGGGGTGCTGGGGATTGGTAAAAATATCGAGCACGAGGCCCTGCTCTACTACCATTCCGCGATACATCACCAGGATGCGGTCGGCGATTTCAGCAACCACTCCCAAGTCGTGGGTAATGAAGAGAACGGCCGTGTTATTCTGGCGCCGCAGGTCGTCGATGAGTTGAAGCATGCGGGCCTGAACTGTCACATCGAGAGCGGTGGTGGGCTCGTCGGCGATAAGGATAGCGGGGTTGCAGGCCATAGCCATGGCAATCATCACCCGCTGTTTTTGCCCCCCAGAGATTTCGTGCGGATAGGCTTTGAAGATTTTCTCAGGCCGCGGCAACTGGGCAGTTGCGAAGAGCTCGATAGTCCGAGCTTCGGCTTCTTTAGAGGACAGCGAAGTATGCAAACGCAACGCTTCTACCACTTGGGCACCACAAGTGTGCACAGGGTTCAGCGAGGTCATCGGTTCCTGAAAAATCATCGAAATCTCGTTGCCCCGCACCCGCCGCAACTGCTCATCAGAAAGCTTTAGCAAGTCAACTTCGCCTAGTTCCTCCGACTGAAACCGCGTCTGGCCAGTGGTCACCCGACCGGGGGCATTTGTATCAGCCCCATCAGCGCCAGCGACGTCACCGACTTCCCCGACCCTGATTCACCCACAATAGCCAGCGTCTCGCCCCGGCGCAGCTCAAACGACACGTCATTCACCGCCCGCACGTCGCCGCGGTGAGAAGTGAAGTCAATAGTCAGGTTGGATACGGTGAGGAGAGGCTGCACGGAGTTGATACGCTAAGTAGGTTTAATAAGAAAGCAATTAGCCTTCACCAAAGCTACTTAAAAACGGTTGTCGTTATCAAAAACGGCTGTCATCCTGACGAAGGAAGGACCTTATCGAACCAGAAAGAGACGTTAACTCAAGCGTCTTTCTAGATTGATAAGGTCCTTCCTTCGTCAGGATGACAGACAAGTTGTGATCAAAAAGCTCTACGCCCTACAGTTGAACATGCTCAGTAGACGTTGGCTCAGTATCACGGTGAGGGACTACGGTTTTCGTAGGCGAATCTTCGTGCTGGAAAAACTTGCTTTGATTGAGCAAAATAAGCGCTACTCCAATAAAGATTGCTGAGTCGGCGATGTTGAAGATGGGCCACAGCGAGAGGTGGGAACCGCCAATTAGTGGCCAACTCATAGGCAAAAATCCTTCGTACAAGTCCAGATAAATCATGTCGATTACCTGCCCGTGCAACCAGGGCGTGGGCGCTTCAAAAGGAGCATTGTTGTAAATCACGCCGTAGAACATAGAGTCGATCAGGTTGCCGATGGCACCACCCAAAATAAGCCCCCCACAGGCCAATAGGCCGGGATGCGTGTGCCGGAAACTGTGCTTGCGAATGAGGTAGGCAATAAACGTAACCGCCACCAGCCGGAAGGTCGTCAGGATGATCTTGCCGTAGGGCGCCGGCAGCTCCACCCCGAAAGCCATGCCCGGATTTAGGGTGTAATGGAGCTTAAACCAGTCGCCGAGCAGCGGATTTTCGCCCGCCATTCCTGGCTCCATGTAGGCGTGCACTGCCCATTTCGAGACTTGATCGATGAGGATAACCAGTAAGGCCAGCAAGTAATATTTCCAGTACTTCATTCTTGTGCTAATAACGCTTGAGTACAAGCTCCGGGGGCTTTTTGTGCCGTTTTGGGCCTGATTTATGGGTTTTTGAACGACTTTAAACGCACCCTTCAATGCTTTGTGCGAGGTTATACCAACCGAGCTTTTCACGGCTCGGTTGGCTATTCAGTATCAAGCAGTTACCACTTCCAGCTGAGCCGGTACGCTGTAGTCATCAAACTCCAGCGTCACGCCGCCCGTCAGCTCCGGATTGAAGGTGAGCGAAAGCGCCTGCGTTTCGGTGCGGATATAGTCGCCGAAGAACTGCACGGCGGCCGCCAGATCGGGCTGCTCGCCGCCTAGCGTGATGCGGATTTTGTCCTGCACTTCCAGGCCGCTGTCCTTACGCAAGTTTTGCAGACGATTGACAAGTTCACGGGCCACACCTTCGCGGCGCAGCTCGTCAGTCAGAGTCACATCAAGGGCCACGGTGAGCGGACCGTCGGTGGCTACGAGCCAGCCGGGCAGGTCGTCGGTGCGGATTTCTACGTCGTCGGGGGCCAAATTCAGCTGCTCCCCTCCTACTTCCACGGCCAGCGTTCCGGTCGATTCCAGAACACTGATTTCCTCGGGCGTCATCTGCTGAATGCGGGCCGCCACAGCTTTCAGCTTCGGGCCATATTGCTGACCCAAACGCTTGAAGTTGGGCTTCACCGACTTCACCAACACGCCGCTCGTGTCATCCAAAAACTCCACGTGCTTCACGTTTACCTCGGCGCAAATCAGGTCTTCCACCAAGCCCACCTGGTCGCGGGTGGTGTCATTCAGCACGGGCACCAAGATGCGCTGCAAGGGCTGGCGCACTTTCAGCACCGACTTTTTGCGCAGTGAATGGGTCAAAGAACTGATGCGCTGGGCCAGTTCCATACGCTCCTCCAACGCCGTGTCAATCCGACTAGTATTAGCTTCTACGAGCAGCGTGAGGTGCACCGATTCGGGGGCCAGCGGCGTTTTATTCGCTAAGGCCTCCTGACGCATGCCGTCGGTCATGTTCTTATAGAGCCACTCGCCGAAGAAGGGCGCAATGGGCGCCATCAGCTGCGCAACGACCACCAAGCATTCCTGCAAGGTCTCGAAAGCCGCCTTTTTATCTGTAGTCAATTCACCCTTCCAGAAACGGCGACGCGAGAGACGCACGTACCAGTTGGAGAGCTGATCGGTGACAAAATCTTGGATGGCGCGGGCCGCTTTGGTGGGGTCGTAGTTGTCATAATGCCCCCTGACTTCCAGGATCAAGGACTGCAACTTAGACAACACCCAGCGGTCCAGCTCACTTAGATCATTGAGCGGAATACGGTCAAACTCGCGGGTGCGGAACTCGTCGAGGTTGGCGTAGAGCGCGAAGAAGGAGTACGTATTGAACAGCGTACCGAAGAAGCGGCGCTGCACCTCCGTCACGCCGGCGGGGTCGAATTTAAGGTTGTCCCATGGTGGCGCGTTGGCAATCATGTACCAGCGGGTAGCATCGGGACCGAACTGCTGGATGGTAGCAAACGGATCAACGGCGTTGCCGAGGCGCTTGCTCATCTTGTTGCCATTCTTATCGAGCACCAACCCATTGGCAATCACGTTTTTAAATGCTACCGAGTCTTCCAGCATCACGCCCAGGGCGTGCAGCGTAAAGAACCAACCGCGGGTTTGGTCTACGCCCTCGGCAATGAAATCGGCGGGGAAGTTCTTCTGAAATTTCGCTTCATTTTCGAGCGGGTAGTGCCACTGCGCGTAGGGCATAGCGCCGCTGTCGAACCACACGTCGATGAGGTCGGTTTCGCGGTACATGGCCTGGCCGGTGGGCGACACGAGGAAAATATCGTCCACGTAAGGCCGGTGCAGGTCAATTTGCCCCCCAGCCGTCAGCGGGTTGTGTGTCATAATCTCGGCAGCCACGGCCTTGTCAATCTCGGCGCTCAGTTGGGCAATGGAGCCAATGCAGATTTCCTCCGAGCCATCCTGACTGCGCCAGATGGGCAGCGGCGTGCCCCAGTAGCGCGAGCGGCTCAGGTTCCAGTCCACCAGGTTTTCAAGCCAGTTGCCGAAGCGGCCGGAACCGGTGCTTTCAGGCTTCCAGTTGATGGTTTTGTTGAGCTCTATGAGGCGGTCTTTAACGGCCGTCGTCTTAATAAACCAGGAGTCGAGCGGGTAGTACAGCACGGGCTTATCGGTGCGCCAGCAGTGCGGATAGGTATGCTCGTACTTCTCCACTTTAAAGGCGGTGCCGTCCCCTTTCATCCGGATGGCGATGCTCTCATCGAGGGTTTTGTAGTCGGCGCCGGTTTCATCGTGACCGTCGTAGTTTTTCACTAAACGACCGCCAAACTCACCCATCTGCGGCACATAGCGGCCCGTCCGATCTACGATAGGCGTCAGTTTGCCTTCGGCATCGGTAACCAGCAGGGCTGGGATGTCATTGAGTTGAGCTACCCGGAAGTCATCAGCGCCAAAAGTGGGCGAGATGTGCACGATGCCCGTACCATCTTCGGTCGTTACGAAGTCGCCAGCAACAACGCGGAAGCCTTTTTCTTCCCCTTCGAACGCAGGGAATCCTTTGTCCTGGCCGAACAGACGTTCGTAGCCAAGGCCCACGAGGTCGGCGCCTGTGAGTTCAGACTCGATTTCCCAAGGAATCTGCCTTGTTTCACTTCCCCAATCTGAATACGTTGATGGAGTAGACCTACCTTTTTCAGTAAATTCAGAGAAATAGCTTTTTACCAGTGCTTTCGCTAAAACAACCCGGATATGTTGCTTCGTGTAGGGATTAATAGTGCGAACAACAACATACGGTATATTCTTACCTACTGCTAGTCCAGTATTAGCAGGTAATGTCCAAGGAGTGGTTGTCCAAGCTAGGATAAATACATCAGTGTTTTCGATTAACCAGGATGAACCACCAAACAGCTTGTCAAAAGCATCATCCCGCTTCACCTTGAACTGCGCCACGATGGTTGTGTCCTTCACGTCGCGGTAGGTGCCGGGCTGGTTTAGCTCGTGCGAGGAAAGGCCAGTGCCGGCCGCCGGCGAGTAAGGCTGAATGGTGTAGCCTTTATATAGCAACCCCTTATCGTAGAGCTTCTTGAGCAGCGCCCAGCAGCTTTCGATGTACTCTGGCTCGAAGGTGATATAGGGGTCGTCGAGGTCAACCCAGTAACCCATTTTTTGGGTAAGGTCGTCCCACTGCGCCTTGAAGCGCATCACGGTTTCGCGGCAACGCTGGTTGTAGTCGGCAATCGAAATCTTCTTGCCGATGTCTTCCTTCGTGATGCCTAGCTCCTTTTCCACCTGCAACTCAATGGGCAGGCCGTGCGTATCCCAGCCGCCCTTACGCGACACCTGCTTACCCAGCAAAGTCTGGTAGCGGCAGAAGATATCCTTTACCGTCCGGGCCATCACATGGTGAATGCCGGGCGCCCCATTGGCTGACGGTGGACCTTCGTAAAACACGTAGGTGGGCTGGCCCTCGCGGGTGCTCACGCTCTTCTCAAAAATGCCGTTTTCCTGCCACCATTTAAGGATATCGGTCCCGACCTGGGCGTAATTAAGCGGCTGTTTGTATTCGGTGTATTTCATGTGCGGGTGTTGTAGTTCTGGCGGGCCTCAACCCCTAACCCCTTCTCCTAAGGAGAAGGGGAACTAGCTTTTAGTTATTCTAGAAAACTAGTTTGTTCTAGTCATTTAGTAAGTAGAATTAGTTCCCCTTCTCCCCTAGGAGAAGGGGCTAGGGGTTGAGGCAATCGTTGAAGAAGACTAGCTTTCGGTACCTAACCGCTTCACCGTCATACGGCTGAGGTTAAGTTCGACGTCATCGTCTTCCTGGTGATAATCGTCGTCGTAGTGCTGGAGTAAGGATTTGTCGATGGTCTCATCCTTGCCGTGCTCAAATGTCACGAGCAGGCAGGGAAGCAGAATCAGGTTAGAGAAGTTGGTAATGAGCAAGCTCGCCGACATTAGCAACCCTAAGGCTTTGGTGCCCCCAAACTCACTGAAAGCAAACACACTAAAGCCCAGAAACAATGTAATGCTAGTATAAATCATACTAGTTCCCGCCTCCCGCAAGGTAGTACTGATAGCGGCCTTCACGCGGCGCCCATTCACGGCTAGCTCTTGCCTGAATTTGGCTATCAAATGGATGGAATTGTCGCCATCGATACCCAAGGCAATACTGAAAATCAGGGCTGTACTAGGCTTGAGCGGAATGCCAAAGTAGCCCATTAGCCCCCCAGTCAGGATAAGCGTAACTAAGTTGGGCAGCAACGTAAAGAACACTGCCCGCACCGAGCGAAACAGAATCAGCACAACCAGTCCAACCAGCGCGAAGGCAATTATAATACTCTCTTTCAGCGTGTTAATCAGGTACTCGTTGCCTTTGGTAAAGAGAATAGTGGTACCCGTCAGCTTCACCGTCATACCCGAGCCATTGAAGATCTCCTGGATTTGAGGCTGAATCTGACGGTTTATCAGGGTATCGAGGTTGCGAGAACCGATGTCGGCAATCTTGAGGGAGATGCGGGCCCGCTGGCCGGTAGAATCAGCGAAGGAACGCAACAGCTTGTCGCTCATCGGACCGTTTGCCGATTCTTTCCCTCTTGACTTAGCTAAGTACCTCAGGATGAAATTCTTCTCCGAGTTGTCGGGGAGGCGGTAATACTCCGGATTGTCGTTGTAGAAAGCTTGGGTAGAAGCCTTTAGGAAAGTAACGATGCTGACTGGTGATGACAGAACTGGCTGGGTGCGTAGGAATTTCTCCAAGCGGTCCATCTTCTCCAAATTCTTGATCTTCAGAATACCCTGCTTCTTGCCCGTATCAATCACGATTTCCAAGGGCATGATGCCGTTAAAATGCTGCTCAAAGAACTTTAAGTCGCTATTAACGGAGCTTTCCTTAGGCAAATCGTCCACCATATAGGAGACGGATTTGATCTTCGTGATACCCAACAAGGAGATGGCGACGAGGCCCGCTCCAATCAGATAGACCGTGGGGCGGCGCTCCAATACCAGGTGCTCAAAGAACTCCAATAGTTTGGTTAGCGGCTTAGCATCAAGGTGTTCTAGCTGCTTGGGCGTAGGCGGCGGCAGGTACGTAAACACCGCCGGAATCAGAATAAACGAAACGGCAAAAGCCACGAAAATATTGATCGTCGCAATCAGGCCAAACTGATATAAGATGGCAATGTCGGTGAAGCAGAACACTAGAAAGCCGACGGCCGTCGTCGTGTTATTCATCAACGTCACCAACCCGATTTTGCGCACGACACGCGTCATGGCCAGGATCTGATTACCCGATTTGCGGTAATCATAATGGTAACGAGAGAGCAGGTACGTGCAGTTGGGAACCCCAATAACAATCAGGATGCTGGGAATCAGGCCGGTTAGCAGGTTGATTTTGTACCCCAGCAGCACCATGGTGCCCACGCACCAGATTACCACTACCAGCACCACCAGAATGGGGAAGATAACGGCTGCCCACGTTCGGAAGAACATAAACAGGGTAGCGCCCATCATGAGCACTGTAAGCAGCACGAAGAACTTCATTTCGGCCGCCACCTTTGTGGTCATGGTGGAGCGCACGTAGGGCAGGCCGGCGTAGTGCAGCCGGATGCCCGTTTTCTCGCTAAAAGCCTCTGCGTGCCCCAAAATCTCATTCATCACGGCCTGGCGGCGCGACGAATTCAGATACTTCGGATCCATAGTGAGGGCCAGCAATGTGGCCCCCGTGCTAGGCGAAATGAGTTGGCCTTTGTAGAACTCTACCCGGTTCACCTCTCGCATTAAGCTATCCAGCTCACGTTGGGTTTCTGGGGCTTTCGCAAATATGGGGACGGCCTTAAACTGCTGGGTGGCGGTGTCTTTGCGCAAGGCAAAGACTTTCGTGACCGACAACACGCCGTTCACGCCTTCTACCCCGCTGAGGGTATCGGTGAGGTTACGTAACTCGGTGAAATTGCCCAGCTTATAGACGCTGCTGTCTTGCAAGCCCAGCACGAGCACGTTGCCGTCTTCCCCGAACGTTTTCTTGAAATTCTGAAAGTAGACGACGTCCGGATCGTCCGGACTCACGACTTGGGCAAAGTCGTAGGTCATTTCTACGTCTTTGGCTTTCCAAGCCATAAATACAGTCATCGCGGCTATGAGCAGGATAAGAATCCGCCGCTGCTTGATGACGAAAAGCGCAAGAGAGCTCCACATAGGCCGTTAAAATGCAGCAAAGGTACGGAAAGCCGAGTAGGTAGTAAGCCTACAAGTTTTCGACCTCCGACAGCTTCCCCAGGCAACCGAACAAGAGGCATTTGAATCTTTCAACCTAAAAAGTTGTAAACACATACACTTCAACCCTCGTAAAAGTCCGATCACCGCAATTTTTGCCCCCCAATGCCGTTTTAGACACTGGTTCGCCACTGTCCCGCTTCCATGATTTTGTACCAAACGCCTACTGTGTCCCTCGCTTATCATGCTGCTACTGCTACCATGCAGCTGCAGTACGCGGCGGCCTCATTAGCGGAAACATTTGAAAAAGTGTATCAGCTGGCGCTCGAAGCTATGCACAATCTGGGTGTGGATAAGTTGCTCTTGGACTTGAAGCGTAACGCCCCGCCCACTGACGATGACGAGGAGTTTCTGCTAGCGCCCATCATGCGCCACCTGCCGGCTAACTCGTCTCGTCCACTTTTCATAGCGGCTTTGCTTTCAGAAGGTCAGTACCAACACCAGATGGGCTGTTACTCGCCTTCCTTCGACCGTGCTTTTGCCCCCCAGCAAGTGGAATTCAACTACTTTACCTCGCGCCGCGAAGCCACCGACTGGCTGAGTGATAATTAAGATATCATATGTAAAAAGCCCCCAGAGTTATTCTGGGGGCTTTTTTATGGTTATAGAACAAGAATTACAGCTTCTCAAAAATGCGCTTAAAGCTGACGGCTTCACCAATGTAGTTGCGCAGCTCGCTGATCGGCATGCGGGTTTGCTCGCGGGAGTCGCGGTGACGCACGGTTACGGTGTTATCCTCCAGGGTTTGGTGGTCAACGGCAATGCAGAACGGCGTACCAATGAGGTCCTGGCGCGTGTAACGCTTGCCAATAGCATCGCGCTCCTCGTACACGAGACGGAAATCGTGGCGTAGCTCGTCGAAGATTTCGGTGGCTTTTTCGGGCAAGCCGTCTTTGCGCACCAGCGGGAAAATGGCGGCTTTCACCGGAGCCAAGGCTGGGTGCAGACGCAGCACTGTGCGAGTTTTGGTTTGCGCGGCTTCGCCCTCCCCTTCTGTGATGGTTTCCTCGGTGTAGGCTTGGCAGAGGGTGGCCAGGAACAGACGATCGGCACCCACGGAGGTTTCTACTACGAAAGGCACATAGTTACCGTAGGCCTTGCCGTTCTCGTCGAGGTCGTTGTCGAAGAACTGCTGCTTTTTGCGGCTTAACGTTTGGTGCTGGGTCAGGTCAAAGTCGGTGCGGGAGTGAATGCCTTCAATTTCTTTGAAGCCGAAGGGAAACTCAAACTCGATGTCCACGGCCGCGTTGGCGTAGTGAGCCAGCTTGTCGTGGTCATGAAAGCGCAGCTTTTCAGCGGGTAATCCTAGAGCTTCGTGCCAGCGTAGTCGTGTTTCTTTCCACTGCTGGTACCACTCCATCTCGGTGCCGGGGCGCACGAAGAATTGCATTTCCATTTGCTCAAACTCCCGCATGCGGAAAATGAACTGCCGAGCCACAATCTCGTTGCGGAAGGCCTTCCCAATCTGGGCAATGCCAAACGGAATCTTCATCCGAGCCGACTTTTGCACGTTCAGGAAGTTGACGAAAATGCCCTGAGCCGTTTCGGGTCGCAGATAAATCAAGCTGGAATCATCAGCCACCGAGCCTACCTGCGTGGAGAACATTAGGTTGAACTGGCGCACCTCAGTCCAGTTGGCAGTGCCCGATACGGGGCAAGTTATTTTCTCGTCAATGATGAGCTGGCGCACGCCGGTCAGGTCCTCGGCCGTAAGCAGGCGGCCCATATCGGCCAGCAGCATGTCGGCGCGTATTTTGTCGCCGGCATTTTCGTACTGGGCGGCTTTTTCTTCCAGCAATACGTCGGCGCGGTAGCGCTTCTTGGAGTCCAGATTATCAATCATGGGGTCGGAGAAGCCGTCGATGTGGCCGCTGGCTTTCCAGGTGAGCGGGTGCATAAAGATGGCCGCGTCGATGCCTACCACATTCTGGTTGAGCTGGGTCATGGCCCGCCACCAGAGCTGCTTGAGGTTGTTTTTCAGCTCTACGCCATTGGGGCCGTAGTCGTACACGGCTTGCAGGCCATCGTAGATTTCGGACGATGGAAATACGAAGCCGTATTCCTTGGCGTGGGCCACAATGTCCTTTAACTGGGTATTTTCGAGAGAAGGTTTCTGCGTCGCGTTGCTCATAAGGGCAAAGATAGACCGCAGAATTAACTGATAGGACTGAAAAAACAGATTCGTAGCTTACAGCCCCGCTCAACCAGAACAGACCGTTCTAATATTTGCCCCCCAGTCACTGCCCAAATCTTTTTTATGGCTCAGTTGGCCGTGCACCGGGCTGCTTGCGTATCGGGGCCATTACGAGTGGTATTCCCGACTATAAATTTCTGCTCAGTGCACAACAAGTGAATCTGGCGCATCATGTCAGGTAACAATTTGATAATCTTGCCCCGTTTTTGGTGGCATTACCTTTGGGCGACCATTTTTTTGTACCTATTTCCCCTCCTATGTTTGGCTTAGAGCCTCAAGTGTTACTGCTGCTGATGCTTTGCTTGGTAGCGGCCTGCGCTTTCGAATTTGTTAATGGCTTTCACGACACGGCCAACGCCGTCGCGACGGTTATTTATACCAATACCCTGCGCCCCTGGGTGGCCGTCATTTGGTCGGCTTTCTGGAACTTCATTGGCGTGTTTGCCGGTGGCATTGCCGTGGCCATGGGTATCGTGTACTTGCTGCCCGTCGAGAGCCTGGTTGATCAGAATGTGTACCACGGTATTGCGATGGTTGGCGCGCTCATTCTGTCGGCTATTCTTTGGAATGTAGGCACTTGGTACTACGGTATCCCGGCTTCCAGTTCGCACGCGCTTATTGGGTCTATACTTGGCGTTGGTATTGCGTTTTCATTGCTACCGGAGTCGAGCGGCGCGGCCGTCAACTGGAGTAAGGCTGGTGAAACCGGCGTGGCG